>CAZSBR010000134.1:0-7017 GCA_964605165.1 uncultured Phycisphaeraceae bacterium | reverse complement strand
ATACGCCTGCGACGCTCAGCGTCGCGGGCGTTTTTCTTTGCCGTCTCTCTGCTTGCTCCAGCGTTGCTCCGGCGTTGATCCGGAGGCGGGCCTCGCGCCGTTGGCGTGAGATACAGACCTGCGATATCAGCAGGCCATTTCTTCTGGGACCTAGGGCAGGCAGCGCGACGACGCCAGGCCGCGCACACGGGGCTTGTGGTTGTGACTTTCCTTCCAGCTTCTGCGGGGTCGGCCCGATACCGCCATCAAGCACCGATCTTTCTTCGGGGGGCACTCCAGATGGCGCCGCAACAAGACTCGTTCAGCCAGGATGCCCGTTGGTCGACCGAGGCGTTCTATCGCGTCGCGCTTGATGAAGCCGCCATCGTCGCGGTGACGGATCCGCAAGGTCGCATCGAGTATGCCAACGACCGATTCTGCGAGATCAGCGGCTACTCAAGGCATGAGCTGCTCGGGCAAGATCATCGGCTGTTGAACAGCGGGTATCACGAGCGTGCGTTCTTCCTCGACATGTACGCGGTGCTGCGGTCCGGCCGGACATGGCGCGGCGAGATCCGAAATCGTGCCAAGGACGGATCGATCTACTGGGTCGATACCACGATCGTGCCCATGATCGATGACAGCGGGCGGACGACGCACTTCGTGGCGATTCGCCAGGACATCACCCGGCGCAAGGAGATGGAACTCGAACTTGCCAACGCAAAGAAGAAGGCAGAGGACCTTGCAGCGGCCAAAGACCATTTCCTCGCCAGCGTCAGCCACGACATCCGCACACCCATGACCGCCATCCTCGGCTATGTCGAGTTGCTGAAGGATGCGAGCGAGCCCCCCGAGTCGAGGCAGGAGGCGCTGCAGATCATCGAGCGCAACGGGCAGCACCTGCTGACGCTCATCAATGACATCCTTGATCTCGCCAAGATCTCCTCGTGCGAAATGAAGGTCACGCCAGAGCCCACCTGTCCGATCACGATCATCGAGCAGGTGTATTCGCTGTTCAAGGACAAGGCTGCCGCTTCCTCGATCGCGTTTGATTGTTCGTTCGAGACGGAGATGCCGCGTGAGGTGAGCGTGGATGTTGTTCGGATGACCCAGGTGCTCAACAACCTCGTGAGCAACGCCATCAAGTTCACGCAGGCCGGCGGGGTTGAGGTCATCGGTGCGGTGAGCAGGAGCGTGGATCTGGCCTGGCATACCGGGCCTGTTCCAGAGGCGCTCGGCGCCGGCCTTGTGCTGCGGATCGAGGTCCGGGATTCGGGCATCGGCATGACTGAGGCTCAGTTGAAGGATGCCTTCAGCGCGTTCCATCAGGCCGATGGAAGCATCAGCCGGCGGTTCGGCGGCACGGGTCTTGGGCTGAGCATCGTCTCCAAACTCGTTGACGCGATGGGGGGGATCCTCACGGCCCAGTCTGAGCCGGGTGTGGGAAGCACCTTCACGATCCAACTGCCGGTCGGACTGCCTGAAGAGCAGCTCGATCTGGTTGAACCGGGGCTCGTCTGGGACAGCCTTCGCCGCCGTCGTCTTGAGGTCGAGCATCCCTTCAAGCCGAAGTGTGACACGCTTGCCCAGGTAAAGATCCTGCTCGCGGATGATGCGATGGATTCACTCCGGCTGTATGAGCGACTGCTCACACGGGCGGGCGCGCGGGTGACATGCACATCGGATGGCCAGCAGGCGCTCGACAGCTTCCGTGAGGGGTGCTTCGATCTCGTGCTGCTCGATGTCAACATGCCGGTCCTTGATGGACCGCAGGTCGCACGGCTGATTCGCGAGTTTGACGCGCGGGTCCCCGTGCTCGCGTTGACGGCCAGTGCCGCCGAGTCTGATCGGGTCACGTGCGAGGGGGCGGGGTTCACCGACTACCTCGTCAAGCCCGTGAGTTCGGTCGACCTGATTGATGTCTGCCAGCGTCGGCTCTGCGAAAGTGGGGTGCTCGGGGCGGGCAGCAGGCGTCGAGCGGGCTGAGCGGGTAGCCTCTCGCCACGACAACACCGCGGCTGGGATCAACAGGGTGTTGGCAGAGGTGTCTGCATGGCCACACGTTTGCGGGGAATCGCACAAGCGCTCGGACCGGGGATACTTTTCGCCGGTGCCGCCATCGGTGTGAGTCATCTCGTGCAAGCCACGCGGATGGGAGCCGTGTTCGGCCTCTGGCCATTGGTCGTCATCTTCTTCGCACATGCTGCCAAGTACCCGGCCATGGTCTTCGGACCGCGCTACGCGGCAGCGACCGGACAATCCCTTATCGAGGCGTATCGGGATCAGGGGCGTTGGCCGCTGGCGGTGTTTGCCCTCATCGCGGTTGGGACATCCTTCACCATCCTCGCTGCGGTCACGCTGGTATGCGCAAGCGTGCTCCGAACGGCCCTCGGCCTGCCCTCGGTCAGCCTGGTGTGGATCTCGTTGGCGTGTCTTGCGATCTCGGCGTTGATCATGGGGCGAGGTGGTTTCCGCTGGCTGGATGGCGTGCTCAAGGTCATGATGATCGCCCTGTTGCTGGCGACCCTGCTCGCTGCGGCGTTGCTGCTTCCGCGGATGGACTTTCAACGGCTGCTGACGCTGCCGCCGGCCCTTGGGCTGGCCGCGGTCGTGCCCATGGTGGCTCTCATCGGGTGGATGCCCGCACCGCTTGATATCACGACCTGGCACTCGCTCTGGACGCTCGATCGCGCCGAGCAGACACGTCACACGCCGACGAGCCAGCAGTGCAAGCTCGACTTCCACATTGGCTATCTGATCTGCTTTGTGACGGCATGCTGCTTCCTGCTTCTCGGTGCGGTCGTGCTGTACCAGCCGGGCATCGCGCCAGAGTCGCAGGCGGCACCCTTCATTGAACAACTCTTCGGCCTGTACGAAGCCGCGTTGGGCGAGTGGGTCCGGCCCCTGATTGCCCTGACGGCGTCGGCTGTGATGCTGTCCACGACGATCACGGTGTTCGACGCGCTGCCCAGGGCTGCAGAGGCCATCATCACCACCGCGACACATCGGCCGCGGCCTCGCAAACGAACCCGGCTCTACTGGGCCGCGGCGATCGTGTTCTCGACAGGGGCGCTGGCGATCATCGCCTCGGCGGGTGAGACGCTGGCCCCGCTCGTGCAACTCGCCATGGTCCTCTCATTCCTCGGGACGCCGATGCTTGCGTGGTTCAACCACCGTGCCATGCACAGCGCGCGCGTTCCACATGAGCACCGCCCGTCGAGGCCGCTGCGAATTCTCAGCCTGACATCGATCGTGTTCTGGTGGATCTTCGCGGGTGTCTATCTGCTGCAGTTACTGGGCATTTTCGAGTCCTGACCGCCGCGGCCCCGCGGTCAGTCCCAGCCGAGCGCCACAGCAAAGCCGCCGAGTTCTCGAATCGCAGTTCTTGGCACCTCACGCCAGAACGATCGCGGCGACGTGCAGGCGGCCATCATCGATGAGGCGTCGAGCACCGCCCAAACGCAGTCGCACGCCTCCACCTCGGGGGGCATGGGAGCTGGCACGGATGATGTGTTGGCGATGAGGTAGCGAGGCCCGTCTCCTTCTAGCCGCACGCCAGTGATGGGGGTGGATGCGGTCTGCGGATGCGCAGCATGGAGATGCTGGGCCCGGCGCCCGCTGGATGCGCTCAGCGCCTCGACGGCGAGAAACACCGGGTAGACCAGGAGGTCGCTCTCGGGTGTGCGCGAGGCATCAAACCAGAGTGGGAGCGGTGTTGGCGGCTCGTGCAGAAGCCCTGCTGCTCCAAAGGGCGCGTGCAGAGCAACGCGATCCACCTGCTCGCTGAGCAACTCGGTGACGTGCGCGATCGTCCATGCGGCGGCGAACAATGCTTGCTGACGTGGATCCCGTGCGTCGCTGGCGGCCGATCCGTCCTCGGTGATGGCTTCCGGATTGAATCGCATGCGAAGCGTCTGCGGCCCGATGACCAAGGGGCGATCGTTGCTGAACGCAGAGGCAGACCGAACGGACCATGACGCGGTTCGATTGTTGTCCATCAGCGTGTGGTCGTCGGTGGCATGCACCGAGGGCGTCATGGTCCAACGCACAAAGGCGCCGGCTGCGGTGGGACGGTCGCGATTGAGCTCCATGAAGAATGCCCGTGTGCCGACGCCTACTTCCGCAACGGGCATGCTCGCGGCAAGAGAAAGACAGAGGCGGTCGCGGGCCTCAGGCGTCGGTGCGTCGACGGTCACCCATGCGGGCTCGAGGGCCTTGAGCGTTGCTCCATCGGGTGTGGAATCGTCATCGCGCGCCCAGACATCGAGTGCGGTGGCTGCGCCGATTGCTCTGGCGGTCTCAGCCCACGCTGTCGAGGTGTCGCCGGCGTCTCCAAGTTGGTGCTCTAGAAGCAGAAATGCCGGGGCGAGGTGCTCAAGGAGTTGAACTTGTGAGGCGCTCGCGACCGGGGTATCGAGGGGCACGCCCAGTCCGATCTCCGGCATCCGGGTCAGGCCGCGCGTGGGGTGAGCCACTTGAACCTGAACTGGCCGTCGCTGCACCCGGGCGGTGATGCGTTGTTCCACAGGTGTGCCCGGGATGAGCGTGTATGGCTTGGGCAGTGCGTGCGGCCTGCAATAGGTCTTGAACGAATCGTCCAGCCAGTTGCGCTGATCTTCCATCTCGAAGGTATCGCCCTCGAAGCGAAGTTCCAGCCACAGGCCATCCGCGGGCGCATAGGAGAGCGCACGAATGTTCATGGCGGGCTGAGTGGGCGCGATGAGCGTGGGAAAGACCATCGAGGAGACATTGCCGTCTACGTGCTCGACCTCGACGTGCTGGCCGATACAGCTCAGTGGGTGCAGCAGGACGAGTCCGGTTCGATTGGTGGCGACGGGTGACGATGCCAGCACGTGGCAGGCAAGGCTCCAGCCGTCATCTTGTAAAGACAGTTCCGTGTGCCACAGCACTTCACCGCTGCGAAAGTCAAAGGCGCCGGTTGCCCCGTGTTGATGCGCTCGTTGGATGCGCGGTGCGTACGTGCCCCAATCTTCGTCGCGAGCGACGAGCGCGGCGGCCTTGATCAGCTCGACGCCGTCGAGACACCAACCGCGGAGCCCGAGCCCATCGAACATGGCATGAAAGGCTCCGGCCTCCCTTTCGTGCCAGTTCAGGGCTTGGTCGGTGCAGGCGGAACGGGGCTCGCCGAACAGTCGCAACGGGAGCGTGTCGGGATCCGGCGGGACTGTCACGAGTGGTTCCTTTCAGGGCAGAACACTGATCCGGCGGTAACTGTTGCCTTGCGGGTGTGTTTGAGCGTACGACCGGGCGGGTTCGGCATGCGACCAGAGCCAGCGGGTGCCGCGAGTGAACGCCGGATTTCAGTCGGTGCCGACATTGAACCGATGACCGAGCCATGCGTGTTTCGCGTCCAGTTCGGGCCCGTTTTCAAGCCCATGCCAGACGCCTTGCTGAGGGATGTCGCTCTGGGCCAGTTGCTCAAGCCCTGGTGGCCGAGAGTGAGTGAAGAAACGCTAGACTCTGATCGACGTGAGCAATGGCGGCAGCCCGAAACGCCGGCCCAATGTGCTTGAGACAGCAGTGTTTGAGACAGCAGATTGTTGAGGAGTAAACACCCCATGCGACGTCCTTTCTCAAGCCGATCAGCCGGCCTCGGTCAAGTGTCTCACGCTCAGCCGCTTGAGTCGCTCGAAGCACGCATCGTGCTGGCAGCGGATCCCGTCACGCCTGATCATCCTTTCTGGGCGGTCCCTCGCGGGGACGCGGTGATCGATGGCGACCTGACGGACCCGGACTGGGCCGATGCGTTCATGACCACGCGGACGCTGCCCTATCGATTCAACACCAGCGCCGATGTTCTGCTGATGTGGAACGATGACGGCCTGTTCGTGGGCGTTGATGTTCGCGAGCAGTATCTGTGGTCTGATGGCTCTGGTTCCGGCAGCGGCAATCGCTGGGAACTCGAGCAGGACGACTCGTTCACGTTCTACATCGACCCGGACAATTCGCGCGACCTGTTCTTCCAGGAAAGCGACCGTGCCTTTGGAGTCAGCATCGGCAACTTCGACGACCCGGACAATGGCTCTGATGCGGTCCGCCGGTACAAGTGGGTCAAGGGCAACCCGGATGCCCCGCTCGCGCCGACGGATGTGGATTGGTTCGGGTCGCAGAACGGCGTTTTGTTCGAGTCGCCCGAGGCGCAGGACTACTTCATCTATCCCGGCACGCAGTATCGAACGACTGTCGATGGCACAATCAACGACAACAGCGATCTTGATCGTGGCTGGACCACGGAGATCTTCCTTCCATGGGCTGCGCTGAATTTCAACACGGCGCCCACGCATGGCCAGGTCGCTGGCATGAACTTCGACCTGATCTTTGATGACACGGGTGGCACGCGCGATTTCAATGACAACCGCAGCCTGAACACAGACAACGACGGCAACGGCGCGTTCGACCGGTTTGACATGCCCGCCTTCATCGATGACCACCTGCTGGGTGCGCACAGCTCTTATGACGCTGCGGCCGCCGGGCTCAACGGCCCGGTGAACTACGCGGAGGCCATGTTCGTCGATGCTCGTGCAGCAACGGGGCCGGCAGCCATCACCGGTCTGCAGGCTGCAAACACGACCGGCTACTCCACCCAGTTGCTCTTTGATGCGCCCGCGGGCACCACCGGCGGGAGTGGTCACGTCAGCGGTTATCAGATCCGGTACAGCACGCAGCCCATTCAGACCGAGCAGGACTGGCTCAATGCAACCGAGCTTGAGAATCGCTACGTCCCGCGTCTTGCGGGGCTGGCCGAGCGACTCCGCGTGATTGGTCTTTCACCATCGACGACGTATCACGTTTCCGTGCGGGCCGTCGATGCTGCTGGCAATCTGGGAGCGCCTTCCAACGCGGTGAGCTTCACCACGCAGAGCACGACGCAAGACACGTCGGGGGGTTCGCGCCTCGTCCCATCGCCTATGGGCCGGCGGTTGGTGACCGAGCTTGGTGAGGCGTACGTGGCGGTTGGCGATCATCTGGGGCTCTCGTGGAACTTCACGCGGCAGCTTTTCCCTGGCAACATCTGGG
>CAZSBR010000133.1:0-7133 GCA_964605165.1 uncultured Phycisphaeraceae bacterium | reverse complement strand
TCATCTCGGACATGAGCGGCTGCTCGGGCAATCAGGCCGTCGCGGTCACGATGCGTGAACTGACGCTCGGTGTCACTCGGCCCCGTGATGCGGCACGTGTGTTCGTGAAGGAGATCCTGCTCGGGCTGATCAACGGCACTGCGCTCGGCGTGCTCATTGGTGCGGTTGCTTTCCTGTGGAAGGGCAACCTGATGCTGTCGGCTGTTGTGGGCACCGCGCTGGCGCTCAACACAACCATCGCGGTCTGCATCGGAGGACTCGTGCCGCTGCTGCTCAAGAAGTTCAAGGCAGACCCGGCGCTTGCATCGGGCCCCATCTTGACGACCATCACCGACATGTGCGGATTCTTCATCGTCCTGACGCTCGCGTCGTCGGTGCTGAGCTACCTCGCCTGATCGAGTTCCTGACTTGCAGGTCGCGGGAGCGCCCAGATACCTACTCGACGACGCGGAACGTTCTGCGGCCGAAGTGGACGTGACCGTACAGATCCGTGTGGCGGACCTCGAGCACATGCGTCCCGAGTTCAAGCCCGCCACTGATCTCGCCCGACCAGATGTGGTAGCTCACCTGCGGCTGTGGCAATGTGCGACTGAGCAGATCCCCTTCGGGCACGCCCGCCTCAAGCGAGCGCGTCAGGGCGTACCGCGGGTCGACCTGCGGCGAGAACGTGAGGGCGTTCCAGGACGATGCTTCCGCGTTCGCTGAGGCGCCGGGGATGATCCGGACCAGAACCTCATCGCCCTCGGCGCCGTTGTAGACGTTGACACTCAGGACACCGCCACGCCGCGACACAATGCCCTCTTGCTCGGGAGACCCGATGAAGATGCTCATTTGATCATCACTCGGTCGACGGGAAGCACGAAACTCGGACCGATACCGATTGCCGTCGAAGTGAAGCAGCGTGTAGCCGTTGGGCGTGCCATCCCGCATTGTCGTGTGTGGCACACCTGCTTCGTCCTTGATTCCTCGGTACCAGGACCCGGAGGCTGTCACGGCATTGATGTGATGATGCACGGGTGCGAGAAAGCGGCGCGGATCCCGAGCGGTGTGCTGGTTGAGACCGCCGGCGTTGTGCGGCGCGTAGCCATCACCCGGGCCGAAGAACCAGTGCTGCTGAAAGTGCGTGTGCCCGGAGAGGCTGAGCGTATGGGGATGGCCCGAGAGCGCTTCAAAGAGTGCTCGCTTTTCGGGGACGCGGTGCACCCCTTCGCCCTGCATCTCAAGCGGGATATGGAAGGCGAGCACGACGAGTTCATCCGGCGGGACACCTTCGAGGTAGTTGCCGACGAACTCGATCTGACGGGTGCTCAGGGCGCCTCGATAGTTGCCGGTGAGCGGTTCCTGCTCGGCCGGCCAGTTGGGGCCAGTCCGATCGCGGAAACCATCAAAGCCTTGCCAGTGCACGTTATCGAGAACGATGAAGTGCACGTCGGCGTACTGGAATGCGTAGTTCGGCGGACCGAAGACGCGTTCGAACGTCTCATCGGCATAGCGATCGGGGTCGTTCTGTGTCCGCTCGGATCGTCCCGACATGAAGTTCATGTCATGATTGCCGTAGACGTTGTACCACGGCACACCCAGCAGCGCCTGAGCCTCGTTCAGTGGCTCGAAGAGCTCCAGATTGTCACCGACGAGGTCGCCGAGGCTGATCCCAAACAGGGCATTGACCGCGTTGCCCTCGGGCGTGATGAGCGGATCGATCACATCACGCCGGAAGTAGTCCATCTGTTCGAGCGAGTACGGCTGTGGATCACCGAACGCGATCACGGAGAAGTTGTCTGACTCCGTGACGGCTCGCAGAGGAAAGTCGATCGACTCGGGCAATGGCCCCGTCGGCTCGACGCCGGGAAAGATGAAGTCATCGTCAGGCGAGCCCTGCGGCTTGTGGATGTAGTAGCCGCGGGGAAGGTGTTGCTCATCGAGACGCACCTGGTAGCCACGGGGCTTGACCACAAAGATGATCGAGTCCTCGGGATCGATGGCCAGCGTTTACCGCCCGTCGGCATCGGTTCGGACGACCCTGTGACCGTCGGAGACGGCTACGTGACCGATTCCGGGTTCCGTCGCCTGCCGGATGCCGTCGCCGTTGACATCGTGAAAAACGATCCCCGTGGCCTCGTCTGTTGCCGCTGCCGACGCAGGCAAGAGGCAGGCCGCTACGGCAAGCACTGCAATGAGGGGAGTCAACTCGATGAACTTGGGGTTGTTTCTCATGGCGAGGCACCTTGGGAGTGTGGCGTTCGTTCTCCGGGCAGGGATGCGGGCCGTTCACCCCTCTGCCGAGGGCGAACCGATCACAAGAGTCCGAGCCGCGCCCGTTCGACACAGTCCAGAACAAAGACAACTGAACAGCCGCCTCAGTGGTCCCGGCGGCCAAGTTGGTCACAATGTACTCAGCAGTGCAGATACCGGCAGCCCGCCCTCGTTGAGATCGCGCTAAACCCGTCACGAGGGCTGCAGAGCCGAAGCACTGCTCCGCAGAGGACGCGAACCTTCGCAATGGAGGCCTTCAGCGTGCATCAAGACTTCGACTCGCTCTATGCCGAACTCGTAGAACTGCGTGACGACCTGCGCAGGGCAAGACCGCCCCGGGGCCTCGGCAGCACAAGTGTCAACAGCACGGCAAGCGCGTGCAACCTTGCTCGGTACTCGGCGCTGCGAAGCCGAGACCTCCGCCCGCTGCAGCACAGGCTCGTTGCTGCTGGCCTTTCGTCGCTTGGTCGATGTGAGCCCTGGGTGCTTGGCTCTGTTCACTCGGTGGTCCGCGCCGCAGCAGCGTTGGCAGGCAAGCCAGCCCCGAGCGAGCCCCCCGACACTGAACCCGACGACCACGACATGCTCGAAGGCAGCAGGCTCCTGTCGGAGTGCGCCGATGCGTTGCTCGGCCCGGCGCCCCGAGACCGCCGAGTCCGCGTGATGGTCACGATGCCCGATGTCGCGGCGGAGGATCCGGCGTTCATCCCGGCTTGCCTTCAGGCAGGAATGAACGTGATGCGCGTCAACACAGCATCGGGCACGCCCAACCAGTGGCGATCGATGATCCGCCTGCTCCGAGAAGCCGAGCGTTCGACCGGACGCCCCTGCCGGGTCTTCGCCGATTTGCCCGGTCCCAAGGTGCGGATCAGCGGACTTGCACGCAAGGGCAAGCCCGTTGACAGCGCAAGGCTCGGCATCGGTGATCGAATCCGCATCGCCCGCAGCGAGCACCATGCCAAGGCAGGCAAGAAGGCCGTTGTCGTTCATGTGACGCCGGAGAACCTGCTCGCGGCGGTTGATGAACACCACGCCGTCTGGTTTGATGACGGCAAGGTGGGAGCAATCGTCGAGTCCGTCTCCGATGCATGGCTTGAGGTGCGTGTCACCTTCACAAAGCCGGGCGGACAACGCATCCGTATCGGCAAGGGCCTGAACCTTCCCGACAGCGACATACAGACGCCGGCCTTCACCGACCATGACCGCTCGGTGCTTCAGGAACTCTGGAGCGACGTCGACATGATCGGCCTCTCGTTCGTTCGCTCGCCCGAAGACATCTCTGACCTGAAAGCAGCCTGCGATGAACTGGCACTGAAGACGGGCAGACCCGAGCCCGGCGTCGTGCTCAAGCTCGAAACACGCCGAGGATTTGAGAAGCTGCCTCACCTGCTCTTCGAGCTGCTGCGGTGCAAGTCGAGAGGTGTGATGCTCGCGCGAGGAGATCTGGCTGTCGAGTGCGGCTTTGAGCGCCTTGCCGAGATCCAGGAGGAACTGCTCTGCTTCTGCGAAGCGGCGCATGTGCCGGTCATCTGGGCAACGGATGTCCTCGGCTCGCTTGCGAAGCTCGGCCGGCCCACGAGAGCGGAGATCACAGACGCTGCGGCGTCCCAACGGGCGGAGTGTGTCATGCTCAACAAGGGGCCGCAGATTCTCGACGCGGTGCACACACTGTCCGACATCCTCGCCCGCATGCAGGAACATCAAGTCAAGAAGACACCCATGTTCCGCAGTCTGAATATCGCCAGCGCTCCCTCCACAACCGGCCAGCCTCGGCCCTCTCAGACGGGCTGACGCCGGCCGCCCAACTGGAAGCCTCCGGTCGGAGGCAGGGCCCGGGCTTGCCAGCTCTCACCGGCGATGACGCGCCATGGCCAAACCGCCACGAGCAGGTAGAGAATCGAACTGCGCGCGAAATCCGGGGCATTGATTCCGAACCAACGGGCAATAGGTTCGTAACTTGATCGCACTCGACCACGGTCACAAAGACCAACCGTCCTTGCACTGGAGACTCCCAAACATGTACCTTCCCGCATTGGTGACTCTGGCGCTCGCTTGCCCCGCAGACACCTCGGTCGCCTCGGCCCAGCAGGCGGAATCGCGCGAAGATGGCAGGACACATTTGGCGGAGCCGCATGCCGAACGAACTCGTATCAGCGACGTCCAGCGCGGCCAGCACGTCCGCCTGAGTGGAACCATCGTTCGTGTGATCGACCGCGACGAATTTCGCCTGTCCGATGACAGCGGCTCCATCCCGGTTCATCTGCCTTGGGGCGGTCCATCGTTGGTCGACATCGGGGACGCGGTCATTGTCGAAGGCATCGTTGACGACGACATGACCTTCGGGCTCGCCCGGCCGGAGGTCTACGCCACAACCATCTTCCTGCCCGGCGGTACGACCATGACGTTCGCCGGTGATGATCCCGGACCATCGGCAGCAGCAAGCGACGGGCCGCCAGGCGAGGTGCCAGACGCGGCCGCCTCTCGCCCGCCGGTCGCCATTGCCAGCCTTGCGCGTGGGCAGGCAGCCACCATCACGGGGCGAGTGGTGCACATTCTGGATACAGACGAGTTTCGGCTCGAAGACAACAGCGGCTCGGTGCGTGTGTACATCGGCTGGCAGAACCACATGCCGGTCACAGTCGGGGCAACTGTCAGGGTCATGGGCGTTCTGGATGACGACCCCTGGCCCTTGCGCCCCGAGTTCTACGCCAGCGCCGTTACGCTCGAGGATGGCCAGACGGTCAACCTGCGCGGCGCGGCTCAGGAGGACGCTCGGCCCGCCTCCCCCGCTGCCATCGATGCATCGGTGCCAGCAGTTCGCCCAGAGACTCGAACGCTCATTCAAGACCTCCAACCCTACGACATCGTTCTGGTCGAGGGTGTCGTTGATCGCATCACCGACGAGGATGAGTTTCGTATTCGCGACGACTCAGGCTCGGTCACTGTCTACATCGGGTGGCGAAACCAGATGCCAGTCCGCCAGGGCGAGCGAGTCTCGGTGATTGGAATCGTCGACGGCGGGCTTCTCCGTCCGCTCCGAGAGGTGTACGCCTATCAACTCATCAAGGCCAACGGGCACGTCGTCGAGCTTCAGGCGGACCGCGTCTCCGCTCACAACGCAACAGCCCGCCCTGCTGCTGACGCGCCGACCTCTGGCCCTGTCGTCGATACGCCGCTCACATCTATCGCCGACGTTCGACGAGGGCAGAGCGTGGCCCTACGAGGGGAGGTGACTCGGATACGGGACACCGATGAGTTTGTCCTTCGCGATGACTCGGGCACCATCGAGGTGTACATCGGCTGGCGAAACCGCATGCCGGTGCGAACGGGCGATCTTGTCACGGTGCTCGGCACCGCGGACGACGACGTGTTCCCGGGAAGGCGTCCTGACATCTACGCCAATCGCATCGTCCTCGCAGATGGCCGCGTGGTCACGCTGCTGCGGGGCGGCTACAGCGATTACGATGATTGAGCCAACGGCGAGCACATCACGTCCCTGCATCCGGATCGTGTCCACCACACTTTGTGAGCTCAACACATGCAGTTCATCAGAGACCTTATCGCGACATTCGTTGCAACCTTTGTGAACTTCTTCGTCTCGTTGCTCGCCGCCATTGTTTTGATTCTCGCCGGCTCTGCGCTCGCAGCATTCGGCCTCGTCACGGGCATGACCTGGCTGATGTACCTCGGCGCGTTCATAGCAATTGCTGCGGTCCTCTGGACTTCCCTTCTGTTTATCACGGGAAGCACCCATGATCCCGGCGACCAGCCCTGACCCTGCCCGCGACCGAGCCGTCCCATTGCGGGGGCCGGGCGGCGAGCGCCAAGGTCAGCCCCTGCACGATGATCACCTACGCCGCGGCGCGACCAGCGCCGCCAAACCCAGAAGCGCCAGTGACGCCGGCGCAGGGATGCGACCCGTTGCACCCGAGATGATGCCAGCAGTTGCGTCGTACGTGCCGCTGACCTGAGCGATACCGGGATTTGTGATCCGCCACTCGTATGTGATGCGGCCGTCCACATTGCGCAGCGTGACACGATCAGTTGCACCCGTGCTGTGCGTACTCACAGCAAAGCCACCACCCGGCGACCACTCGAGCGACCACTCTTCGAGGAAGCTCTCCACGATGCCATTCGTCGTCGTCTCTCCCGCAAGTTCGAAGCTGTAGAGACCCTCGCCGTTCTCGGTGATGGTGACGGTGTGGCTGGAGGCGAGGACCTCGGACGGCGTGACGATGCCGCTGAACCCGACCCACGTGTTCCCGTCGACACGATTGATCTGCCCAGAGAGACTCACGCTCTGGCCGGCAATCACGAGGTTCGGCGGCGTCGTGTAGTCGATGAGGTCCACATCGAAGGCAATTGTGAGCGGAACGATGGTGGTGTCTAACGGGCCGAAGATCTCGTGCATCAACGCGAAGTCCCGGTAGACCGTACCCATCATGGAGTTGAGGGGCAGTACATCTTCCTGAACCTGCATCCACGGAATGAACTGCGCACTCGCCGACATGGACAGCGATGCAGCCAATGCGATCGAAGTAGAGCATCTCATGATACCAACTCCTTTCTTAGGTGTTCGCGGGCTGCAAACCGCGCGAAACGCAACATTATATCCTTGTGTTTTGTGGTTTCCAAGCGGCCTCCATGTATGCGACGATCCTTCTCACCATATTCGTATCGCATTCGTAAGAACATCAGCTTGACGAGTCACATCGAGTGGCTCAGGCCCCGCCTCACTCCCGGCACTTCGTGCGCTGCGGACGCCGGTTTGTGCCGCCCTCATAGAGCAGGGCCGCTGGCCAAAGAGCGGAACACGCTCAAGCCGGCCTCGCAGCGAGCCAACTTGCTTCACGCGTTCGAGCAGCACGCGCACGAACCCC
>CAZSBR010000132.1:0-7172 GCA_964605165.1 uncultured Phycisphaeraceae bacterium | reverse complement strand
CGGGGCAGTGTACATCTGCTCGTTGCGGGGCGTTCGTCGACCGCCGAAGGCATGGGAGGCCTCGTCCTTGATGCCCATGTACGCCTCGGTCTCGACGATGCGGCCGCTGAGCCGCGCACCATCATCGAGCGTGCGCACCAGCACGCATCCGAGCAGGCGCTGGGCTGCAACATCGGCTGGTGTCGAAAGCGACCGGGTGGAAAGAACGCGCGTCATCTACGCGGCAGCGTATCGCCTCTTGCCCGGTAGACTGCAGAGCGAGGCGATCCTGCATGCCAGTCAAGGAGCCCAACATGTCCCTGAAAGTCATTAATCGTGTGTGCTACACGCTGTGCGTGGTGAGCATCTGCGGCTCCGCGTTGACGGGCATGGGCGTGGTATGGCTGGACCCCGTTGATGACGCACCTTGGCGGATTCTCGCGAGCTTCCTCATCCTGTTCTTCGCCGCGGGAGCGACGCTTGCCGTGAACAACGAACTTGCACGAAGCCGACAGGTGAAGTGACGGGGGCATCACGCATACGCGTGCAGGCCGGGCAGCAACAGGTTGACGCCGAAGTAGGTCCAGAGCATGACGACGAAGCCGATGACGCTGAGCCACGCGGTGACGGTCGCTTTCTTCGTGCCGCCGGTGACCTGGCGAACATGAATCACGATCAGGTAGATGATCCACGTGATGAGCGCCCAGGTCTCCTTGGGGTCAAAGGCCCACCAACGGCCCCACGAGTGATCCGCCCACCATGCGCCGAGCAGAATGCCCACCGCGAGCGTCCAGAACGCGAGCTGAAGCACAGTCATCTGGGCGCGGTCAAACTCGGCGATGAGCTTGGCCTTGCTCGCTGAGGGCTCGGTGCCCGCTGCGAGGCTCGTGCCCAAGGGGCGGACCTCGTTCTTGGCGAGGTAGTTCGTGCCCAGCAGGAAGAGGCTGATGATGAAGCCCAGCGTGATGAGCCCGTAGCTCGTGAGCACGATCGAGACGTGGTACTTGAGCAGGACCGATGTATTGAGGATCGCCGCCTCACGCTCGATCTCGACGCCCGGGATGCCCGTCTGCGTGGCGGCGGTGAGGATGAGGAAGCCAGCGCCCGCGGACGCTGCGCCGTAGAGCCACTGCTTGCGCATGACCATGAGCACCGTGCCCACGAGCGAGGCAAAGAGGGACACGCCCGTCATCGACTCGAACTGGTTCTGGATGGCAAACCGCTCAGCGATGATGCAGCGCATCGTGAAGCCGAAAGCGTGCATGACGATCGCCAGCGCGAGCAGCGAGATGCCCGCGGTCACAAGCCAGCCTCGGCCGGTGGCAAAGGCGAGCACGAGCGCGACCATCGAGATGAAGTAGAGCCACATGCCCCAGTCAAACGCCCGGCTCTGGTTGTAGGCCAGTTCGAGCGAGACGCGGGTCGTCGGGTACAGCTCGGGGTTGATCGCGGGCAGTGCCTCGGCGAGCTGCGTCACCGCAGCGTTGACCGCAGCGGCATCGCGGTCGCGCCACGCCTTACCGAGCGCGAGGGCCGCCTGACGCGCCTTCTCGCCATTGATGGTGCACTCGGGTGTCGATGAAGGCAGATCGCCTCCCTCGGTGATGTGATGCCAGCGGTCGTTGATGGACACAGGCGCGATGAGCAGCATGTTGTCGCCGCTGGATTCCCAGAGCGAGATGCTGACCCGCAGGCTGTTGAATGCGTCGCGGTACGCCTCCTCGAACATCGTCTCTTCGCTGAGCGCAGGCCCGATCTGCTCTGCCATGAGCGGGCTGATGCGGGTGAGCATGTTCCACCGCTTGATCTGCAGTTCATCACCCTGAAAGGCTGTCTCCAGGAACCGCTGCCGCAGCGGAAGGAAGTTGATGTGCAGGAGCGGCTTGTCGAGGTAGAACGCGGGGTCGACGATCAGATCGATGAGCGTGAAGGTCGGGTCGAAGGTGAGCTTTTCGATCTCGCCATCGATCTCCTCCATCAGCGTGAAGGCTCGCCTGCCGGTGATGGTCTGCACGGTCTCGTTGGCGAGCGTGTCCAGGATCTTGACGCGGCCGTTGTGGAACAGCGCGAGCGAACGCAGGGCGTCGAGATCGACCTCCTGCGAGAAGGCGTACTTCTCCTGCACGCTCGGCACGAGCACGCGGCTGAAGATGGGCTCGCCGAAGGGAGCCGGGAGTTCCTCAGCCGTCTCGGTGACGGCCTGGTACTCGGGGTGCTCGTTGCCGGCGGGACTCTGCTGCGCGCTCGCCGGCGTGAGCACGAAGGCAAGCCCGGCAAAGCCAACAGCGAGTGAGCGGAGAAGCGGATGCTGATCGAACCAGGCGTGCATGGGTGGTTTCCAGTTCGGTTGAGTGCGATGACGTTTGGACCAATCAGGAAGCAGTGGCGGCGGAGGGCTGTTCGTCTTCCTGCAAGACGGGCTTTGCCTCCCGAGCGACAGATTCTGCGGGAGCTGGCCGTGCGCGATGGCTCGCCGAGTCGGTGCCTTCGGCCTGCTGAGCCTTCTTGGCCTCGGCAGCCAGCCGCTCCTTGCGACGTTTCAAGAGCGTCGGCTTGACGTAGAACGCCCACGGCGTGCCAAGGCCGATGAGCACACCACCGAGCGCGATGATGCTGATGCCCGGGTTGTTGCCCACGCCGAGGATGGTGAACATGACATACGGCTGCTCGACCGGCGAACCGACCTGGCCCATCTGGGCTTCGGTTTCGCGCCAGGTCGTGGCGTCCCAGCCCGCCTGGGACAGCTTGAGTTGGTCGGGCCTGAGCCCGATGAGCATCGAACGAACAAAGTCGACCGGGGCGGGCGCGTCGGTGTTCTCGATGAAGGGCGCCCGCAGCGGGCTGTTCAGACTGACCTCGGCGCTGAACGGCTCCAGATCAGGATCAAACGGCATGACCTTCACGACCGACCGGAAGTCCCGCGGCGGCCCGCCATGCTCATAGGGAATCATCTCGAACTCTTCGAGACCCAGCGAGAAGTTCGCCAGCGGATGCTGGCGGCGACCAAACGCGAGCTTGATCGTGCGCTCGCGCCCGCCGGGAATCGAAACCTCGCGGGTGTTCTCCTGCTGCGCTCCGAGATACCGCGTGAAGGGCAGCCACACCACGGTCGACCACCTGCCCGGCGTGGGATCCGTGGCAGGACGGTCCGCCGAGACTTCCACCGCGAGGAAGGCGTTGTCATGCGTGCCGATGAATCGGCCTTCGCGCTCGAGTTCGGGCGTGGGAACCGGCCGCTCAAAGCGCCGTGCGTGCTCCCAGCGGTGGCCCACATCCACCTTCAGCAGCGGCGGCGCTGGCACGCCGGGGGCAGATGCACCTGCTGCGCGCGAACCGAAGATGTCATCGAGCTTGGCATACAGAGGCAGGTCCGTCTTGACGCTCACCTCGCCGTTGGGAAGGCGAACGATCGAACGGATGCGCTCGCGGTCTGGCTGCTCGTCGAAGTAGATCTGAAGGCGAGCCGCATCGATGTAGGAGATGCGCACACTTGGATCGGCATCGCGGCGGTTGGGTCGACCGTCCGGCGCCTCGCCGAGAATGTCTTGATCGATCTCAGGGAAGCGGTGATACGCGTAGCGCTGGAAGGACTCACCATCGGGCGTCGTGATGTTGATAATCGCGACGCTGCTCAATGCGTTCTCGTAGCCCTCGGTGATGATCGGGAAGGGTGGCTGGGGCAGCAGGCTCTCGACGTTGAAGGCGTGGCCTGCCACCTCGAACTCCGTGCCTTCCGTGACGGCGACGACCTCGCGCACGCCCGCTGCCGGGATCTCGACGACCAGGCCGTGCGATGCGCCGCGCGGGAGTTCCTCGGCGAGCGCCGCGAACCGCTCGTCGGACATGCCGCGGGTGAACTCCAACCCGATGACATCGGACTCGCTGAGGCGTTGAGCGGGCCGGTTGGGAAGCAGAATGAACGACACATCGGGCCGATCGCTCTCACCGATGGTGAGGTAGATGATCCTCAGCGGGTTGGTTGCTTCATCACCGCCGAAGACCGGTGGCTCGGCCTGCACCCAGTCCTCGGCCGCCGAGGCGTAGGTCGCATAGCCAACGAGTCGGAAGCGGATGTCCTCATCGACCATTCCAAGGGTCGATTCCGGCACGGAGAGATCCAGCGGCATCTGGGCCTCGACCTGCTCGGCAGTAAGCACCGGCCGGCGGGCCAGATCCAGCGCTGTCCTCGTCTGCTCCTGACCCGCGACCTCGGGCAGGACGTTGAGCGCACGGTCGTTGTACCTCGGCACGCCCGAGATCGGTCGCTGCTCCCAGTTGCGGAACTGCTGGACGTAGAGCGTGAGATACGTGTTGTCGTAGAAGGTCGTGGCGACGGGCCCGGGCTCATAGAAGCCGGCGGGAGTGGGCCTGGCGTGCAGCAGCACGTCGCCCTCTTTCTTCAGCCCCTGGTAGTACACGCTTCCCAGCGCGATCAGCACGATGCCGGTGTGCACCGTCAGCACGCCGATGTTCAGGAAGTTGAACTCGATGCGGCGAACGGTGGCGACGACCATGTTCACCACGAACAGGCCGAGCAACAAACGCATCGGCCAGGCTGAGTAGAACTCGAGTTCGGTCAACTCGACCGAGGGCAGGCGGCGAATGGTGATGGAGGCATACTCGGCAGCGAGCGCGTCGAAGGGACGCCACGCGGCCTCGTGGCTCATCGGGCTCAGGTTGTCCCATGTCGTGAGGAAGCCGATCGCTGCCAGCACCCCCCCCATGATGAAGGCGGCGCCCAGGCGCTTGCTCATCGACTTGACGACCACAAAGCCAACCAAGGCTGGCACCGCAACTGCTGCGACCGTCAGCACCCACTGCAGGCCAACGATCAACAGGCCCAGCGGGATGCTGGCCAGCACGCCGTAGATGCTGATAAGCGTCAGCAGGATGACAGCGAGCGTGATGGAACTGAACGCCCGCAGCACGAACTTGGCGGGCCAAGCCCACCTTGGGAAGTGCTTGTCATCCCAGGCCAGCGATCGCCTCCACTTTGCGCTCATGATCCTCCCAATCCGGAGTGCAGCCGCAAGAAGAACAGAATGCCGATTATTCCTGCCAGACAGGATCCTTGCCCGTTGAACAGCAAATGGCCGTGAAGACCAGCATAGGAGGAAAGACACCTCCGAACACCCCTTTAGATCCGGGATTCGTTGGGATCGGTACGATTCCGAGCCCCCGCGGCTTGCTCCCGGATTCGAGGGCGTACGCGTTCGGATCCAGCCCGAGCACCCGAGCCCCGCCGATGGTGATCATGTCCAATGCTGCAGCGGGGCTGAGGCCATCGCGCTCGACGAGCAGACGGGCGTCGTGCCAGGGCGTAAGACCCTGTTCTGCTTGAGCTTGCGGCAGATTTATGATTGAATCCGTGCCCAGAGCGACGGGCACGCCGGCATCGAGAAGATCCCGGTAGCCGTGCGGGCCGAGGCTGGCGGGTGCGCCGAAGTACGTGCTTGCGCGCGGGCAGTACACCACAGCTACAGCCGCGGCCTTGAGCAACTCGATCAGCTCGCCACGCTCAGAAGGTTCGCCCAGATCGTTGAGGTGCACCCCGACGAGGTGAGGCCGAGCTTCGGAATCGCGCGGCATGGCGGCGAGCGTGTGCTCGATGGGATGGTTGCCCCGACCAATCTCTTGCTCAATCGCTGCGTCCCAAAGGCCCCAAGCCCGGAGCATCTCGACCTGTGGCCCGCGACCCTCGCTGATGAAGTGTCGCTCCTCCAGCGACTCGGCGAGATGGGTGCACAGGCCCAAGCCCATTTCGTGAGCGAGCCTGTGCGCGGCCGCGTAGGAGGAAGAGCCCACGCTGTAGGGCGCATGGGGCGACAAACCCAGACGCACGTCCGACGCGGCGGGCCAGACCCGATGGAGCCCGCGCACGAAGGCCTCGAAGCGAGCAAATCGCTCCGATTCCTTCGCACCGATGGCAAAGAACTCCGCGAAGCTCACGCCGGCGAGCGTCGACCTGGCCAGCGCGAGCGGGGCTGCGTCTGTGAGACCGGTGGGCGGGCAGCCCGCGATATCCCCCACCGCGACCACGCCGCCGCGGGTGAGCAGTTCGATGCCCATCTCGACAGCGTGTGTGATGGCTTCATACGTGGTTTCCCGGCCTGCCATGACACCCTGAAGCCAGTCCGCGAAGGGCGCTTGCGGATCGATCGGCTGCGGCCCGACCGCGGTGAGATCGAGGTGCGTGTGGGCATTGACCAGCCCGGGCACAAGGGCGGCACCCGGCAGATCGAGGCCCAGTGCGGTCTCCGCTGCCGGGTGGGCATCAATCTCTGCAGCGGAGCCGATCGCGACGATCTCGACGTGAGCCTGCATCAGGACTCGATCGAGCGCGCGGAGTTCGTCGCTCCGGAGAGGGCGATCAAGCCTGATGAGGACTGAGGCAGGACGAATCTCGGCCCCGATGCCCCCCACCTCAAGGCGGAGGACGGCTGAGGCTTCAGGGCGACTGGCCACGGGCGGTGACGCGGGGGCAGTCTCGAGACACGCGCCGAACACGCGCGATCGCAGCTTGAGAGTTGCGTCATTCATGGCGAGAGCCTGGCTGTTCCGATGACGCGAAGGCACGTTGGACGGTAGGATTCATACAACTTGCACGCAGGCATGATCCGGCGAACGTTCGGCATCTGGGTGTGTCTGTGTGTCAAAGAACGTTTTCTGTGCGTGCAGCGCGCGTGGAGGCGAATGCCTCGACACGCTGCGAGCGCTTGAATGGTGACTCGAAAGCAGGCGACCAAAGAGAAGACAGCTCGGTCGCAGGAGGCCTTGGATGCGAAACAGAAGAACAAGCGCTTTGATCCTGGTCGCTGGGCTCCTTGCCTCGGCGGGTGGACTCACGGGTTGCTCGACCACGGCTGAGAACAGCCGGCTTGCGGACTCCAACCGCGTGCTCACCGCCCGCAACCAGGAACTGCAGGCCTCGCTCGATGACTGCCGCCGTACCAACGCGAGCCTGTCAGGCAGCGGCGATGCGAGATCAACCACGATCACCTCGCTGCAGGACCGCAACAATGAACTCCAGCGGCTGGTCGATCAGCAGGCGCAGACGATCGCCGAGTTTGAGGGCCGCATCGCGGGTCTGGGCTTCAGCCCGCTGGATGCTGCCACCGACCGCAGGCTTCAGCAACTCGCAGCACAGAACCCGAGCCTGATGTCCTACGACGCGCAGCGGGGCATGCTCCGCT
>CAZSBR010000131.1:0-7239 GCA_964605165.1 uncultured Phycisphaeraceae bacterium | reverse complement strand
CAGTCCACTGCCCTGCCCTGCCCGTTCGACATCGCCGACGACTTTGGCTTCCCGGGTGCAGATGGCCAGGTCAGCTTCGGCGACTTCCTCTTCGCCCTGACCATCCTCGGCCCGTGCCCCGGCGGCATGCCCGGTTGCACGGGTGACGTGGCCGATGACTTCGGCTTCCCCGGCGGCGATGGCCAGGTCAGCTTCGGCGACTTCCTCTTCGCGCTGACCGTCCTCGGCCCCTGCCCGTAAACCGCGAAGATCGAGCCTCAACCTCTCGAGCCCCGGCCCCTGGGTCGGGGCTTTTTCATGCGCGCACGCTCGCGTGCAAGGCCGCAACGAAAGAGGCCCCCACCGTTGAGGGTGAGGGCCCGGAGGGAGAGTCCGTGATGTCGCAAGCTTTCAGCGGCCCAGGGCGTGATACCACGCATCGACCACGCGGCTGTTGAGCCCAAAGCGGGCGGCTTGCCCGATGGCATCCCGCGCGCCGTGGCGGTCGCCCGCAGCCTGGCGAAGCACGGCCGCCGCGAGGTACGCCCGGCCCGTCTGCTGGCGGTCGGCGTTGCGCTGCACATCTTCGATCAGCCGACCGAGCCGCTCACCTGACAGGATGCGGTCGTCAAAGACGCGCACCGCAAGCGTGGGCTCGAGTTCGTAGGCACGCTCGATCAACCTGAGGCCATCGGTGAACTGATCGGTTTCCAGGTAGACGAGGGCGAGGCCGCGCCGGGCCGCGGCCACATCGCTCTGGTACGAGATGGACTCCTCGTACAGCCGAATCGCCGTGTGCCAGTCGCCCGCTGCGTGCGCACGCTCGGCATCATTGATGATCCGGTGATCGCTGCGCGGACTGACCACCTCTCGGCCGTAGCTTCGAGGCTCTTCGCGAATGATGACCTGCTCGCGGGGCACGACGACGGTGCGCTCGATGACCTTGGTCTGCCGAACGGGAGGCTGGACGTAGACATCCTTGCGCACGACGGTCGTCGGGCAGGGCGCGGCACTGCCCACGAAGACCTGCGAGGCGTGCCCGCCATAGCCGTGGGTCCACGTGGACCGCTGCACGGAGCGCAGGTGCGAGCCGGGGGTAATGACCGAAACGCCGCTGGACGGATAGATGACCGACGAGCGGTAGACGGGGCCCGAGCGGTAGTTCTTGGTCCCGATGCCGTGAGACGAGAAGAAGCCCGGCCTGCTGTAGGTGTTGGTGTAGGTGCGCACGCCGCCGAAGTGCGATCGGCCGTAGCCATGATGATCGCGGTCGTACACGACGGTGCCGAAGTGATTGGTCACGCCGCGATAGCCGGGGCGCTTGCGGTCGTGGTAGCTGTGCCCGAAGCCCGAGCCGAAGTGCACAGCGTTGTATGAACTGCCGTAGTACACCGGATGATGACCCGTGCCGATGGAGATGCTGACCTGACCCGCGGCAGGGCCCGCAGCGATGCCCGCAAGCGCCAGTGCGCTTGTGGCGACGAGCCCGGCAAAGCCCCGCCTGCGTGCGATCCCGATCTGGTGGCTGCTGCCCATGGCATGCTCCTCTTCGAGGGCCGAGGCCGGCGGCGATGCTGCCCGCCCGGCTTATGACCCTCGTTTCAATCAACTGTTTATACGGGATCGGCCGGCTGGAGATTCCGCGAAAATCCCCCCGATCTGCGGGGCGAGGCGATGGCACGGCCCGCCCTCACGCCGCATGAGCGTGTATCGTGCCCGCCATGCCCGTTCCTGCCCGCCAGCACACCCCCGAAGAACCCTTGGCCCCTCGTCTTTCGAGGCTGTTTATCGCCCCCTTGGCCTTGGCGTCCTTGTTCGCTGCCGCGGTCGTGCCTGGATGTGCCAGCACACTCGGGATCGTGGGTGCCAGTGGCGGCAGCCTGAGCGCATCAAGCCTGACCACGGGCAACACCCTCAGCCCGCGCCTGACGACCATCGTCTATCTGACCCGCGGCGAGGGCGATGCCGACGTCTACCTCACGGATCTCGCCGAGGCCGATCTTGATCCCGCGACGCCTATCGACGAACTGACCGGTTCGATCATTCACCTCAAGCTGTTCCTCAAACCGATGGCCGGCAGCACGCCCATCGAGCAGACCGCCACCACTGCTGCGGTGAGGCACCTCGTGCTCGCCAATGGTGCGATCGGTCTCTACGGCGGCGGCGGCTTTGTCTTCCAGCGAGGCGAAGCGGGCGACCGCACCGTCGGCGGCTCGCTTGCCGATGCGACGGTGCGCCTCGTGCGCTCAACGCCGGACTTTGCCGATCAGTTGGGCGCGGCGGTTCTCAGCGGCGGGTTCAGTGCTCGGCTGGACCCCGAGCGAGCCGAGCAACTGGAAACGCTGCTCACCGATGCCAAGAGCTACGCGCAGGAAGTCCAGCCCGTCCTCATCGAGGAACTCGCTGCTGGTCGATGAGGCGGCCGCGGCTTTCGCCAGCACCTCGTCAACGCGTGAGCTCGCCTTCGATGCAGATCGGCAGCGAGAAGGTCAGTCGGTGGCAGGCGTCCATTCGCCGCGCTCCCACGCTCCGACCACCGCTTCGTGGGTGTCGTGGTACAGCGCGCGGAGATCTTCGTGGCTGAGCGCCATGCCACGAAGCGGCGGTGCGCTCATCGCGTCAAACGCCTCGGGATTCACCAGCGCAAGATCGGGATCGGCGATCGGGCTCTGGCCCTCGAAGCTGGTCTCGTACATGGTGCGAAGCACCGCGTAGCGGCTCTGGTACAGCTCGCGGGCCTCGGCCTCGTTCGTCGCCTGCCGACCCCGCGGGTGCGACGAGTCGGCAGCGCTCAGGTGTTCGTCGGTCGTGACGATGTCCGAACCGAAGATGAGCCGGCCACGCCAGCGCTCGAAGAAGCCTCGAACCACGGGCCGGTCGTATGCGCTGAGTTCGCGAACGATCCACTTGGTCGCCGACGTGTCGAGATAGAGGTTTGCATGCCTGCTCAGGAGGCCAGAGAGGAAGTCGAGATCCTCGGGCCAGCCGCCCATGTGCGCAGCAATCCAAGGGCGATCGTTATAGCGATTGAGCATGACCTCGAGGCCCGGGTACTGTTCGGCCTTGGTGCGATACCGCGACGCATCCGACCACTTGGTCTTGAACCATGTGTCAGGGTCAGCAACGTGCACCATGAACATCATGCCCAGTTCGCAGGCAAGCTCGGCCTGTTTGATCCGCCAGGGCGAGTCAAAGGGCACGACGTCCCACGGGTCTGCGCCATCGACCGCTGCCATGTCCCACAGGGCGGGCCCGCCCCAGAACTTCACGCACTTTGCGCCGAAGTCCCCATGCCAACGACGCATCGTCTCGAGGTATGACGTGCGGTGCACTTCCTTGGGATCACCCACGCCCCAGTCGGGAAACGCGATGAAGCGGACGCGGTCTCCCAGCGCGGCCTTGACCTCGGGCCCGCCCGCCAGGCGGCTCTGGGAGTAGGTCATGCTGATGCCGAACTGCTCTGCGACCTCGCCGTAGATCTCGGCTGCCCGCGCTCCCATGATGTGCGTGTGGGTATCGATGATGGGCACGACGGGCTTGCCGAGCTCGGCTGCAACATCGTCGAAGGAGAGGCCCGGTCGATTTTCCGCCCAGCTTGTGCCGACGCTGTGACGCATGGACTGCATGGGCGGCGGGGGGCGGAATTCAGCATCAGCGCCTGTCATGGCCGATGCTATGCAGATGCGCTGCTCTCCCTGATGGCGCCTTGGGGCTGTGTGACTTGGCGGGGAGTGTGCCGGGGGACAGGGGCGTAGCGTGGCAGGCTCATGAACAGCGACGGGCATCAACCAGGCTCCCCACTGGCCCGGGCAGCAAGACCGCTGCGGGTCGTCCTCGCTCACGACTGGACGGTGGTCAGCCGCGGCGGCGAGCGGGTGCTCGAAGCAATCGCATCTGCACTCCAAGGCCGGGGACACCACACGGACGTCCTTCTCACCATGGCCGACAATGGCTGTGCGATTGGACCCGCGACGGATCAAGCGCGTCGGCTCACGCCGGGCATCGCGCGTCTGCCCGGCTGGTCGGGGAGCCTTCGGCGGTGGATGTTCCCGCTCTACCCCGTCGCGGTGGGCCAACTCAGCAGGCGACTGGCCCAACTGCACGCCGAGCAGCCGATCGATCTTGTTGTTTCGACCAGTTCGGCCGCCATCAAGGCGCTCGAGCCGCCGCCGGGCGTTCCGCTTGTGTGCTATTGCCACAGCCCGGCGCGATACGCGTGGGCCCAGACGGGTGATTACGCGCGCGGCTCGCTGCTGCGAGGCTTGGGCCTGCGCGCATATGGCCCAATCTTCCGCGCATGGGACAGGGCAACCGCAACAAGGCCCGCGCTCCTGCTGGCCAACTCGACGCACATCGCCGCCCGCATTCAGGCATGCTGGGGGCGCGAAGCCCGGGTGCTCCATCCGCCGGTGCGTACGGACTTCTTCACGCCGGATGCGGGTGTTGATCGCGAGTCGTTCCTGTTCGTGGTGTCCGCGCTCGAGCCCTACAAGCGGGTCGATGTCGCCATCGATATCGCTGCCAAAGCAGGTCGACCGCTGCTCATCGCAGGCACGGGCTCGGATGAAGCGAGGCTGCGGGCTCACGCTCGAGCACAGCGTGGCTCCGCAGATGTTTCGTTTCTCGGGCGCATTGATGACGTCAAGCTGCGCGATCATCTGCGGCGGGCATACGCGCTGCTGTATCCGCAACTCGAGGACTTTGGCATCACGGCTGTGGAAGCACAAGCCTGCGGCACGCCCGTGATCGCGCTGGCCCGCGGTGGTGCGCTCGATACGGTGAGCGATCCACGCACCGGTCTTCTCGTGCCACGGCTGGACGACATGGCCGATGCGGTTGGACGTGTTCAGCACGACCCGGGCGCATGTCGGCGCCATGCGCTGAAGTTCAGCGAAGAGCGGTTCAGTGAACGGCTGGTCACCCTACTGAGCAGGATCGTCCGGGTGTGATTCCATCGCCTCATCGCGCACGTGCGGATCACCGCTCGCGGCAATCACCCGGCCGACATACAACTCGTGCTCGGCTTCGAGATCGAAGTGGCGAACGACTTCGCAGTCGAGTGCCCACACACAGCGGTCCAGAACCGGCGCGCCCGTCCGCAGCCGATGAAAGCCGATGCCTTCGAAGGCATCGCCCTGCTCACTCTCTGTGAGATCATCAGCAAAGCGCCTGCGGGCGACCTGGTTGTTGGCCCCGAGGAGGCACGCTGCGAACACGCGGCTGTCGCGTATGACCGTGGCGATCCAGTGCCCTTTGCGCGCGGCGACACAGATGAGGGGCGGATCGTCAGAGCACGTCTGGAGAGAGCGGACGACAACGCCGGCCTGCTTGTCCTGGTGGCGTGATGTCATCACCCAGAGGGCGGGCGAGACCGCGTGGAGCAATCGCGAGATGAGCGGGTCTTGGTGATCCATGGTCCATCGCGCGGTCCAAGCCGAGCGTTGCCTGCGCACAACGCTTCGAGCGACCTCCTCAAGAGTGTGCCCTCAAGAGCTATCGGCTGCACCAATCCTTACACACATCGAACATTATGAGGATCTCCACAGCCCGTGCACAAAGTGTCAAAGTGCGCGGATTGCGCGCACGAAGTGTTGACAAGTGTCAGAATGTGTCGCATCATCCCACTCATGACCAGCGAGGGGTTCGAACGTGTCACTCATCGGGCAAGCAGAAGTCAGCATCGATGCGAAATCGCGTCTGCCGATTCCTGCCAAGTTCCGCACCGAGTCGGCCGCGGACGCGGAGGCCCCGAGGCAGGTCTGGGTTTCGACGCCTCGGGCCGACGGCACGTTGTGGTTGTTTCCGTTGGCCACCTTTCAGAATCTCGCCAGGGACATGGAGCAGCTTCTGAGCCCGGACGAGGACATGGCCGAGCTCAACCGGATCCTCTTCGGCTATTCGGAGCGGATTACAGAAGACTCGGCGCACCGGCTGACGCTGCCACGCAAGCACCTGGAATTGGCAGATCTGCCCAAGGACGTGACCCTCGTGGGTTCGCTGCAGCATCTCGAAGTGCACGACCGGGAAGACTGGCTGAGCCGCGAGGCCGAGCGCCTGTCCCGGTTGCCGGATCTTTCAGCAAAGTTGGCCGCCCAGCATCGTCGGCGGCGGCAGGACATGCCCTGATGCAGGACGCAACGGGGCAACATGGCTGCCAGAGCGCAGCACGGATTTCTCGCCTCGCCGGGAGGCATGCTCGAGTCGCGTTCAGGGACGACCGCGACTGCTGAAGAGCCATTTGTACCGGGTCAAAGGATCGCCGAAGTGGACTCGGCCCCGGACGCAAGGACGCGTCGACCCCACACCGGCCCTGCTGAAGCGGACCGCCCCCGGCCCGCTTCGGCTTCTCAGGACCTGCTGTGCTGCTGCAGCGGTCCACCCGACTTGACGCCGACGGGCTCTCCTCCCTCCACACCCACCCCCGTCTCGCGTCCTTCCTTTGCGCCCGTCGGCCCCTCGCCGGCGGGCGTCTTTCATGGCTGAAGACCTCTCGACTTGCGCCGGCATCTTGGCTATCTTGCTGAGACAGAGTCTCAATTAGAATCGCCCACTGCCTTGCTGAGGATCGGCCATGCGCTCGATGAATGCCTGCTTGTGTGCTCTCTGGTTCGCCGCCATGCCCGCTGCGGCCCAGCTCGCTGAACCGGATGCCTTTGGCTGGACGCGTGGTGATGCCGACTCGACCTACTTCGAGTGGGACTTCTTCTTTCTGAGCAGCGGCGGCAACCCGCCGGACGTCGGGCAGTTTCCGTCGCCCCTGCCCTCGGGCTGGAGTGCGCCCGATGTTGCCGAGACGACCGGGGCTGCCTTCCTCACCGCGACGGGCAACATCTACTCGTTCACGGATCTGCTGAAGTTCGAGGTGCGGGTGCCCAACTACGCGCTGACCGGCAGCGGCCTTGAGACGACGGTCATCCTGCAGTTCAAGACGCAGGGCCGCGAGGTGGATTACGACACCGTGCTGCTCGACGGGCACCCGGCGGCGGAGCGGATCGAGCGTTTCCGTCAGCCGATTCAGGGCGACTTCGGCGGCGGCTTCGTGGAGGGGTTCATCGTCGAGCAGTTGTTCCGATGGGATGTCGCGGGCAATGCTGCCGAGTACATCATGACCTTCGAGAGCGCCGAGACCTCGGTGAGCCTCGATGCGGTGGCGGTGGACACGATTGTGCGCGCGCAACCGGTGTGCATCGGTGACATTGCGGACGACTTTGGCTTTGCGGGCGCTGACGGCCAGGTGAGCTTCGGCGACTTCCTGTTTGC
>CAZSBR010000130.1:3861-7335 GCA_964605165.1 uncultured Phycisphaeraceae bacterium | reverse complement strand
CGCAGCATCTGAGCCTCCTAACAAAAAGCCTACCTACTCAAGCCCAAGCATACCCTTGGTGTGCTTGACGTGTCCAGACAAACCTTTCCACCCCACCTGGTCAGCCAGCTTCGGCCTGCGACCCGTCCACTTCAGCATCGGGAACTCCATGTCGAGATCCAAGGCAAAAATGTCGTGAACGATGTACGCATTGTTCGGCTCGTCGAATTCAATCTCGCTGATATGCGTAGTTAAGCGCCGTCCATCATGCAGGCGGGCCGCCTGCACCACCACATCGATCGCTGAAGCGATTTGGCGACGAATCGCCGCCAACGGCAAGCCCGAGTCCGCCATCATGCACATCGTCTCCAGACGACCACACGCACCCGCCGGCGTGTCCGCGTGCAGCGTCGCCATCGACCCCGCATGGCCCGACGTCATCGCCTGGATCATGTCCAGCGCCTCCCCACGCCGAACCTCACCCACAATGATCCGATCAGGACGCATACGCAAAGAAGTAACAAACAAATCCCGAATTGTGATCTGGCCCTGTCCATACGCATCCGCCGGCCGCGCCTCCAGCGCAACCACATGCTGCTTCTGAACTTGCAGCTCCCGCGTGTCCTCGACCACCACGATCCGCTCCCCATCGTCAAACGCGTTCGACAGGATGTTGAGCATCGTCGTCTTACCCGAGCCCGTGCCCCCGCTGACGATCACGTTCAACGCGCCCTGCACGCACAACAAGGCGAACTCCAGCGCCTCCTCTGTCATCGACTTCACATCAATCAGGAAGCTCGGATCGATCGCCTTGCTGCTGAACCGCCGAATATTCACCGACGTGCCAGCGCCACTGATCGGATCGAGCACAATGCAGATACGAGATCCGTCCGGCAACCGTCCATCCAGGATCGGCTCCTTCGTATCCACCGCTCTGCCAACGAATTGCGCAATGTTGTTCGCCGCCGACTGCAGCTCGAGCTCGCTCTTGAACCGCAGCGGCACCTGCTCAATCCGCCCCTTGCGCTCCACGTAGATGTGCTCGGGCCCGTTGACCATGATCTCGCTGACCGACGGGTCCTCCATCAGCTCGACCAACGGCCCCAAAAAGTGCCGCATGCTCGCCTGATACGCCCGCTCTCGGGCCGACACCTGCACCGCGCCCTCCGACTTGGGCGTCGGCAATATCCCGGCTTCCGTCATGGCCGTGGCCTCCTTCACCCGCTTGGCTCTTCGGGCCCGCCGAAGCTACACAACACCTCGGCAATCGGCAATCGCCCGCGCTCCACCCAACCCGCCTCGCACGCCACGACCGAGAAGAAAACCCGCATTTGCCACCAATCGCCGGTTGCAGAGGATCCCCCGGGCTTGTTAGCATCCGCTTGCCGAGCGATCGTGACGCGAGGCTGGACCACCACCAACGTGCTCCATCGAAGAAGAACGCTGATCCACTTTGTGCGCGCGATCGGTTTCAGCCGCCCGCCAGAGAGCACCCCGCGAGGAATCATCGATGCGTCTCCCCCAAAACTGCGTCCCAGCCTCCGCGTTCATCCCTGCCGCAGCCATCGTGCTCGCGACCGCCACGCCAACCCTCCTCGCCCAGCAGGACGAGCAGGCAGGCCCCGATGTCGTCCAGGTTGACATCGCTCAGCAGGACACCGCGCCCAACTTCATCGATGGCGTCCGCCTCACACCGCAGGGCACCGTCGAGATCGCAGTCAAGAACGCCGAACTCCTCGATGTCCTCCAGACCCTCGCCATCCGCTCGGGCACCACCATCGTCACCAGCACCGATGTCCAGGGTCTCGTCACCGCAAGCATCGAGAACGTCAGCCTCGATCGCGCGCTCCAGATCCTCCTCGATCCCTACGGCTTTGGCTACCTCAAGGAAGAAAACGTCTACCGCGTCTACACCGAAGAGGAACTCGTCGATCGCAGGCCCCTCGTCACCGAAGTCATCGAACTCGAGCACATGTCCGCTCGCGATGCAGCCATCTTCGCCCTGCCCCTCCTGAGCGAGCGAGGCACCCTCGTCGAGTCCGCAGAAAGCGCCGACTGGGGCGCGCCGCCCACCAGCGCCAGCCGTGACTCGCTCTACTTCGGTCTCACCGGCCCCGATGCCGGCGGCGGCGGTGGTGGTGGTGGCGCCGGCGGCGGCCTCGCAGGCGGCCTGCCCGCAGGTGGCGAGGGCGGCTCCAGCTTCGGTGCCTCCCCCTTCGGCCGCGACAGCTTCGCACACCGCTCCATGGTCATGGTCCGCGACTTCGAAGAAAACATCCGAGAGATCAGCAACCTTCTCGACAGCCTCGATACCCCGCCGGATCAGGTCCTCATCGAGTCCACCGTCATCAGCGTCAACCTCACCGACGCCAACGCCTTCGGCGTCGACTTCGCCCTCATTCAGGACGTCCAGTTCACGGACTTCTTCGGCGTCCCCGGCTTCAACAGCAACAACGTCATCAGCCAGGGCAGCGACGATGTCTCCCGCATCGCCACCGCGCCCGTCAGCGACAACGAAAACTTCGTCTCCACCAACATCGGCAACCAGGCCGGCGAAGCGGGCGTCCGCGCCGGCATCATCATGGGCAACTCCGCCCTCTTCATCCGCGCCCTCGACACGATCACCGACACCAACGTCCTCGCCAACCCCAAGGTCCTCGCGCTCAACCGCCAGCAGGCCATCGTCAACGTCGGCGCACGCGTCGGATACCTCCAGTCCACCGTCACCGACTTCGGCACCACACAGACCATCGAGTTCATCGACACCGGCGTCCAGCTCGCAGCAAGGCCCTTCGTCTCCAACGACGGCAGGATCCGCCTCGAGCTCGCCCCCAAGGTCTCCAGCGTCGTCTTCACACCTCGCCTCTCCGGCGGCACCGTCTTCGACGTGCCCACCGAGAACACCCAGGAAATCACCACCAACGTCAGCGTCCCCGAAGGGTCCACCGTCGTCCTCGGCGGCCTCTTCCAGGAAAGCATCGAGCTCAACCGCTCCCAGGTCCCCGTCCTCGGTGATCTGCCCCTCATCGGCGGCGCCTTCCAGGGCAACGAAGACACCTCCGTCCGAACCGAGGTCATGTTCCTCATCAAGCCCACCGTCATCCGCGACAGCCGACTCGCCGACATCGGTGAAAACGCCGCCAGCGAAGCCGCCCGCGTCCTCGCAGGCACCCGCGAAGGCCTCCTGCCCTGGGCCCGCGAACGCCAGACCAGCGTCCTCAACGTCGATGCACAGCGCCTCGCTCGTGAAGGCAACCTCGACAAGGCCCTCTGGACCGTTCGCCGCTCCCTCCAGCTTCACCCCGCTCAGGCAGATGCCGTCCGCATCCGCGAGCAGATCATCGCCGACCCCACCATGACGCCCACCCGCAGCATGATGGAGCGCTCGATGAACCACAACATCTACCGCCTCCTCAGCACCGAAGAGCAGAACGTCCGCCGCCGCTACCAGTCCGCAGCGCCCCAGCCCGAGGCCCACACGCCTCCGCCCGCTCC
>CAZSBR010000130.1:0-3761 GCA_964605165.1 uncultured Phycisphaeraceae bacterium | reverse complement strand
CAGCCCGTCGCCCAGGCTCCCGACGCGCCCACCCCGCCCCCAGCACGCTCCTCGAGCGTCGGGCAGATGGTCCCCGCGGAGGACAACTGATGCACCACCAGCCGTCGAAGCACGCGTTGGCACGCACCGCCTGCGCTGCTCTCGTCGGCTGCGCGTTCGTGGCCACCCCGGCCATCCTGCTCACCGGCTGCGGCAGCGGGCCCTCCCAGCAGTCCGCCGAGTTCAAGGACCAGGCCAGCCAGCGCCTCGATGCCCTCAAGGCAGGCACCGAGTGGGAGCTCGCCCGCCAGCGCTACGAGTCCGGCGACTTCGACCAGGCCCTCCAGGGCGTTGAACGCTCCATCACCCTCAACCCCCAGGTCGCCAAGAGCCACACGCTCCGGGGCCGCATCCTCGTCGAACTCGGGCAGACCCAGGCCGCCATGGAGTCCCTCGCCCGCGCCATCGCCCTCGATCCCAACCACGCCGAGGCCTACTTCTACCGAGGCCTCATCTTCGAACGCATCGCCCGCTTCGAGCGAGCGCTCGAGCAATACCAACTCGCCATGGAGGCCGACCCCGAGAAGGCCCAGTACGTTCTCGCCGCCTCCGAAATGCTCATCCGCCTCGAACGCATGGATGAAGCAGAACAACTCCTCGTCGATGCAAGCGATCGCCACGAGTTCACCGCCGGCATCCGTCAGACCCTCGGCCACATCGCCCTGATGCGCGGCCAGACCGACCAGGCCGTCGAGTACTTCAACGAAGCACAGATGCTCGCTCCGGACGATGCCGCCATCCTCGAAGACCTCGCCCTGGCCAAGGTCGACGCGGGCGATTACGTCGAGGCCGAGGCCTACATCATCGACATCCTCGAGAAACTCGCCGAAGACGACGATCCCCTCGAACGCCGAGATCTCCTCCACCTGCTCGCACGCTGCCAACTCGAGCAGGACAAGATCATCGAGGCTCGCCAGACGCTCCTCACCCTCACCCAGGGCCGAGAAGGCGCCTCCGATGTCCTCGCGTGGATGGGGCTGGGCACCGTCGCCATGCGCTTCAACGAGGACAACCTCCTCCACGATGCGGGCGAGCGCCTCATCCGCCTCCAGCCCAACCGCTACGAGGGCTACTACTTCTACGCGCTCTGGGAGCACAGCCAGGGCTTCTCGCCCCGCGCCCTTGAAACCGTCAACGCCGCCATCGCACGTGAGTCCCGCGACCCCATGCCGCTGGTCCTCAAGGCCATCATCCTCTCGGAGATGGGCGACGACGACGCCGCCGCAGAAGAAGCCAAGCTCGCCCTCACCCGCGACCCAGGCAACCCCGAGATCCAGGCGCTCGTCCGCCAACTCGGCGGCAACTGATTCACATCGCCGGGCTCGTTGCCGGCGCCATCACTCGCACACCACGCGCAGAGCCCCACCCTCACCCCCGGGCCTTCTGCGGGGTGCGCCCGTTTGCAGCGCTCAGCCGGTATTCTTCCCCAGTGCAGCCCGATCCACCTCCCCATGCACCGCGCCCTCGGCCTGATCAAAATGATCAGACGCATCAGCCCGATCGGCCCGCCCGCCCCAAGGTGGATCCAACCGCCGAAACCGTCATCGAGAGCGCCAACTCCGAGCAACTCTTCGAACGCCTCTACGCCGACCTCCGCCGCTTCGCCCACTCCCAGATGCGCTTCGAACGCGCCAGCGGCATCATGCAGCCCACCGCCCTCGTGCACGAGGCCTTCCTCCGCATCCTCTCCGCGCCAGAGTCCCGCTGGGAAAGCCGCGCCCACTTCTTCGCTGCAGTCGCCCAAACCATGCGACGCCTCCTCATCGATCAGGCCCGCCAGCGCAACGCCCTCAAGCGTGGCGGCGATCGCAAACGCGTGCCCCTCGATGTCGCGTTCAGCGCCCGCAATGAGGCCGACACCGATCTGCTCGCACTCGATGAAGTCCTCGAAAAGCTCGAACGCACCGACCCCATGCTCCATCAGATCGTGATGCTCCGCTTCTTCGTCGGCCTGCGAATCGAGCAACTTGCTGAAGCCGTCGGCAGATCCCCACGAAGCGTCAAGAGAGACTGGAACCGCGCCAAAGAATGGCTCCAGGTCGAACTCGCAAACGCCAACGCCAAATACGCCGACGACACCTAGCCCCGACCCCACCTGCATGACCTCAACGCCGCCAACGCAACCTCCCGCCACCGATCAACAGCCCATCGGCGCCTGGCTCGATCAACTCGCTGCCAAGTCACCCACCCCCGGCGGTGGGGCGGTCGCAGCCCTCACGGCTGCCATCGCCTCGGCCCTCGGCTCGATGGTCATCGCCTACACCCGAGGCAAGAAGGCCTTCCACGATCACGATCAACACCTCGCCGAGGCCCACGACCGCCTGGCCAACATCCGCACCATGCTCCTGAGTCTCGCAGCCGAGGACGAACGCGCCTACGCACGCCTCAACGCCCTCATGCGCCTCCCCGATGACCATCCAGACCGCGTCGCGCACTGGGCCGAGGCAGTCCACAACGCCATTGATGTTCCCCGCGCCGGCCTCGCCACCTGCGTCAGCCTCGCCCGCCTGCTCCACAGCCTCAAGGACCGCTCCAACAAGTGGCTCGCACGCGACCTGGCCATCGCCTCCGACCTCGCCGCTGCCGGGGCCCGCGCCTTCAGCTTCAACGTCATCGTCAACCTCCCCCAACTCGATGACCTCGAGGTGCAACAGCACCTGCTCACCGAAACCTCCGCCATGACCAGGACCGCACAGGATCTCGCAGCCGAAGTCACCCGCGCTGTCGCTCGCAGCCTCGCCGACGAGATTCAGCCCGGTTCATCGCCAGCAAACTGAAGAAACCGTCCTCCGCACGAGTACGTCCATCCATTGAAGTAGACTCGACACCCGTGAGCGCACCCGTCCATCCATCCAGCCACCTCCCGGCGAGCCCGTCCGTCTCGAGCCAGCAGGACATCGACCTCCTCGTCGAAATGCTCCGCGAGGCCAGCCAGAGCCGCGATGCCAAACAGGTGCTCGCCTCCTTTGCGCGCCGGCTCTGGGTCCTCAACCCCATCGATGGCATGGTCTCGCTCTCGGTGCGCAGCATGCCCCAAGGGCACTACAAGGTCACACGCCTCATCCGCCGAGAAGACATCGACTTCGCCAGCAAGCGTGAACTGCCAGACCCCTGGCGAGACTGGGACTCGATCCCCGCCCACGCCACCGGCTTCCTCGCCGATGTCATCGCCGCCGGCTCACCCCAACTCTTCAGCGATCTCGACCTCTCAAACGATCCCGTCCTCGGTGACCGTCTCGCCGACATGCGCGCATGCATCGCCACGCCCCTCTTCGATGCCGGCCAGCCCCTCAACTGGAACCTCCAGTTCCGCTCCGATCCCCGCGGCTTCACCGATGACGACCTCGCCGCCCACGTGCTGCAGGCCAACCTCATCGGCTCCATCACCCGAAGCCTCATCGCCGTCAAGAGAGAGGCCGACCTCAAGGTCCGCCTTCAGCAGCAACTCGACGAACTCGCCAGCGTCCAGCAGTCACTCCTCCCACGCACCACGCCCGATGTCCCGGGCCTCAAGCTCGCCGCCAGCTACCTCACCAGCGATGAAGCCGGCGGCGACTACTACGACTTCGTCCCCCTTCCCAATGGCCAGTGGGGATTCCTCATCGCAGATGTCGCCGGCCACGGCGCCGCTGCCGCCGCCATCATGGCCATGCTCCACGCCATCGTGCACAGCTACCAGTGCGAACTCACCGCCGCAGGCATCGTCCGCTACGCCAACCAAC
>CAZSBR010000129.1:0-7365 GCA_964605165.1 uncultured Phycisphaeraceae bacterium | reverse complement strand
GCAACGGCGTGGACCCGCTGGACATCATCCACTCCCACGGCACGGACGCGATGCGCTTCACGCTCGCGCAGATGGCCACGCAGACGCAGGACGTGCGCATGCCCGTGGAACTCGACGAGAGCACGGGCAAGAACACAAGCCCGAAGTTTGACCTTGGCCGAAATTTCTGCAACAAGCTGTGGAATGCAAGCCGATTCGTCATCACAATGCTCAGCGAGCACGCAACTGGCAAGGGTTCGTTCGACGAAGCCGAACTGACGCTTCCCGACCGCTGGATGCTCAGCCGGCTCGAGGCTGCGACGCGGGCGTGCGACGAGGCGCTGGGGTCGTATCAGTTCGCCAGCTACGCCACAGCGCTCTACGACCTGCTCTGGCGTGACTACTGCGACTGGTACGTCGAAGCTGTCAAGCCCACGCTCAAGACCAGCCCCACGCAGCAGGCGGTGCTGCGAAGCGTGCTCGATGCGATCCTGCGTTTGCTCCACCCGGTCGCGCCGTTCGTCACCGAAGCCATCTACGACAAGCTCAGGCAGATCACAACCGGGGACGTGCCTGGACTCACGCTCCGCGCCCCCCGGCGCGATGGCCTGCTGTGCCTGGCGGGCTGGCCGGAGGTTGATGCATCGCTGAGCGATCAGGATGCGGAAACGCGATGGAGCCGGGTGCAGGCCTTCATCGGCACGGTGCGCGAGGTGCGCGCTCAGCAGCAGGTCAAGCCGCGCCAGCGCATCACGCTGCACGCCTCGGGCGATGTGAAGACCGCGATCACGCCCATCATCGAGTCCGCACCGTCCGTCATCGAGTTCCTCGCGGGCATCGGCACGGTGACGGCTGACGAGCCCGCCAGCCGCAGCGTGGACATCCGCTTTGAAGGCCTCGAGCTCAAGCTCAGCGAACTCTCCGACGAGGTCGATCAGGCGGCAGAGATCGAACGCATCGAGCGCGAACTCTCGGCCAAGGCCAAGAGCATCAGCGCGATGGAGGGCCGGCTCTCCAACCCCGGGTACACCGAGAAGGCCCCGGCCCACCTCGTTCAGCAGACCCGCGACCAACTCGAGCAGGCCAAGGCCGAGCACGCGGCGCTCGCAGACATGCTGGAGCGGCTCAAGTGAGGGCGGGGCTCGTCATCGCCGGGACTTGCCTTTCGCTGAACCTGCTCGGCTGCGGCACATCGGATTCCCAGCGCGCAGATCGCCCCGCCAGCGCGCAAGCCACCAGCGCTGCACTGCTTGGCACGGGCGAGCGCAGCGCGGCGGTCGATGTTGAGACGTTGCTCTGGCCCGATGGCGGCCAGGGCGGTCTCGAGCTGCTCACGCCCCACTATCGCATCCTCACCAATGTGCGCAACCCGGTGATCCGTGACCGCCTGCCCACGTTTCTCGAGGATGCGCTGCTGCACTACCGCAGCGCGTTTGACCGCAGCCGGCTGCTGCCCGAGCCCGCGGGCCGCATGCAGTCCTACGTGATGGCTGATCGGCCAGGGTGGGCGCAGGTCACGAGCGAGAACCTCCCGCCCAGCCGAGCTCGCCGGTACTTGCAGATCGAGCGTGGCGGCTTTGCCGAGGGCGGCGTGGGCTACCTCTTTGACATCGGCACGCAGGACACGTTTGCGATCGCTGCGCACGAGGGGTGGCACCAGTACACGCAGACCACGTTTGCGGGCCGATTGCCGCAATGGCTCGAGGAGGGCTGCGCAACGTATTGCGAGGGCTTCCGGTGGAGCACAGCGGAGCCGGACCGCGCCGTGTTCAGCGCGTGGTCGAATGTCGAGCGCTTCGATCGATTGCGCGATGCGCACCGCGCGGGAACACTGATGGACCTGCCCACGCTGCTCAGCGCCGAGCCCGCGGTGCTGCTGGCGGGCTCGATGCAGGCGACGCTGGACTACTACGCGCAGCTCTGGGCACTCATGCACTTCCTGCGTGAGGGGGCCGACGGCAGGTACCGATCGGGCCTGATGCAGGCGCTGCAGGATGCGGCAGCGGGCCGGCTCAGACGAGCTGGCTTTGGCGCGATGCAGCAGCGCGTGACGGGCGCGCGCTCGTTTGGTGAGCGTGTCTTCCAGATCTACATGAACGAGAACATCGCAATCGCCGACGCCGAGTACCGGGCGTTTGTCGATCGCGTGGTCGCACCGGGCAGCAAGCAGTTGATCGTCGCTGGCCAGAGCCCGCTTCGCTGACAGCCTGCTTTCGGGTCGCGGGGTGCATTGCAGCAAAACAACAGCGGGCTCCCGCGAAGGAGCCCGCTGCGATGAAGAATCTGCGTGATCGCTCGCGGCCGATTAGCGGCGGCGACGCATGCCGGCCAGGGCACCCATGCCGAGCAGGGCAGCGGAGGCGGGCGAGGGGATGAAGACGGTGAAGAACTGGTTGCCTTCGAACTGGTTCAGATCGACACCTGCCAGGTTGCCGGTGAAGCCGCCGGCGCCATCGCCGCCGAGGTTGCCGGTGCCAGCAGGCAGGCCACCGAGGAACTGGTTGGAGTTGAAGTTATTGTCGCCGTTGCCAACGAAGGCGGAGATCTTGATTTCGCCAACGAAGTTCGCGGGCAGGCCAAGATCCTCGAGGGCAATGGAGAACTCAAGACCAGTCGTCACGGCTGCAGCTGCGGCCTGATCGGCGGCGCCGGTGCCGCCGGTGACACCAGCTGTGTTGGTGTCGTTGTAGGCGAAGATGAGTGTGTTGTTGAGAGCACCGGCGCCGGCACCAGCGGCAAGGCTGCCGGGCACGATCGAACCGGTCGAAACGCCGCCGATGAATGGACCACCGACTCCGCTGTTGCCGTTCACGGTGGCGATACCACCGCCAAGCCGGTCGATGAAGTCGACTTCGAGGTTGGGGCCACCGCTCCGAGCGAAGATGTGGTAGTCGGCCGCGAAGCCGCTATCGAAGGTCATCCCGCCGAAGTTCTGGCTCACGTTGGCGAAGTCGTACGCGGCGGTGCCGTCGAGCGTGTTCTCGCCACCGGCGATGGAGTCGATGAAGATGTTGACCTTGTTGAAGTTCTTCTGGATGTTGCCGGTCAGCAGCAGGTTGAGGCGGCCAGCGGACACCTGGGCGTAGGCAGCATTCAGTTCGCTTTCGTTGTCGCCGAACTGGGTCTGGACCTGCTGGACGACGATCGGTGCGCCGTAGCTGGCATCGCGGGTGCCGTCGATGGTCTGGGCGGAGGCCGAGGCGGCGAGGCCGCACATGGCCACAAGGGCGATCTGCTTGGTCATGTCACTCTCCTGCGCGCGTTTTCTGCGCGTCTTGGTGGTTGCGCGGCACCACAACAGTCGGGCACCGAACACAGTCTCTCAGGCCCTAAGGATAGCTGCAGATGCCTGCCATGCAAAGCATTGAGCACGGGTGAACAGGCTGTTTCGTAAGGGCACGACGAACCCCGAAAGCATGACCGATTTAGCAGCGCTCGGACAACAGCCCGCCTCGACACACCTCGTGATTATCGGGCCGCCACGGTCCGGCTGTCGCGGGCCGGGGGCACACCCAGGTACCGAAGCGATCGCTCCAGCACGCGGCGCACAACGGGCCCCGCCACCGCCGAGCCGTAGTGCGAACGCGCTCTGATCCGCCCCGGGCCGGGGTCATCGATCACCACGATGGCGACGAGTTGCGGCTGGTGCGCCGGGGCTGCAGCAACGAAGCTCGAGTTGTACTGATCCTCGAAGTAGCCCCGCGCACCGCGCGGACGCTTGAAGCCCTCGGGAGCGCGGCCCAGCGGAATCTCGGCAGTGCCGGACTTGCCGAGCATGGGATACCACCAGCCGCCCGCCGGCGCCTCGTCCTTCATGCGCTCTTCGATCTTGATGCCGACATCACGCATGGCGACCCTCGCGAGCCGTGCGGACTCGGGATCAACGATCCGTTCGATGATGGTGTCCGCGGGGCTGGCCTCGTGCGGCATGGTCATGCGGAGGGAGGGCATGGTGCCCGCCTGTTCGCCCGTGCGAACGAGAGCGCAGTACGCGCGCACCATCTGCACAGGCGTGACGGAGATCTCATGCCCGAAGGACACGGACGTGTGCGTGTACTTGTTCCACGCTCTCTCCGACGTGATGATGCCGGCCGCCTCGCCGGGCAACCGTGTGCCCGTGCGTGTGCCAAAGCCGAAGCGAAGGATGCCGTCCCGCAGGTCCTTGCCGCTCATCCGCTCGCCGATTTTGACCATGCCGATGTTGGAAGAAAGCTCGAGCACCTGCAGCCAGGTCATCTCCTGACGCCGGCTGACATCCTCGATGCGCCTGCGGTAGCTGGTCATCCACCGCCCGCCCTCGGTGTCGATGATGTCATCGGGTTGCGCAAGCCCGGCCTCGGTGAGCAGCGCCCAGACGATGGGCTTGAAGGTCGAGCCGGGTTCGTAGACATCCTCGACGCTTCGTGCTCGACCCAGCGCCGGGTGTTCAAGCCGACCAAAGTCGTCGGGCAGCGTTTTGTACCGACGCGCGGGCACGGGCCACTCCTCGGTGCTGTCCTTGGGCTGCCAGGGATAGTCCGCCAGCCCCTCGACGGGGCGGTAGATGTCCGCGATCGCAAGCACTTCGCCGGTCGCCGGATCGACCACAACGACACGCCCGCCAGCAGCGTCGGCATCTTCGACGCCCCGCTGAAGTTCCTCGAGTGCGATGCGCTGGACTTCCAGATCGAGCGACAGCCGGACATCACGCCCGTGCGCCGGCTGCTGGACCGCTCCTTGCTCGATCCACAGCGGTCGGCCCCAGGCGTCACGGATGTAGCTGACACGGCCGTCTTCTGCGCGGAGTTCATCCTCAAGCAATCGTTCGGCGCCGAGCAATCCCTCCTGCTCAAAGCCAACCTTGCCCACGATGGATGCTGCGAGTTCGCCGCCCGGATAAGCGCGGACGGATCGCCTCTCGAGGTGCACGCCCGGCAGATCGAGGAGCGTGACCGCGCTCTGTTCGTGCGGCTTGAGCACATCGCTGACCACGAGGTAGCGCCGAAGCCGGACTTCGGGAACATCTCGCTCGCTGTCGCCCGCCTTGGCGTGCAAAGCGGCAAGCAGCACGCTAAGCCCGCCCTCGGCCTCGTCAGGCGCCTTCGAGGCCGCAGCACCGAGCCGCTCGCGGTTGACCATGATCCCGCGGGTGATGCGGCTGCCAATTTCTGCAGGCTCCTCGCCCAGCGCCTCGGCGAGTTTGACGATGACATCGTCCAGCACGATCTCGCGTTGATCGATCGCGGCGGCCAGTTCCACGGGGTCCACGAACGCTCGGTAGCCCATGCGGCTCGTGGCGAGCAAACGCCCGGCGCGGTCGAGCAGATCGCCCCGGTAGCCCTCGACCGAGCGGCTGGAGGCGCGGTCGGGCATGTGCGCGACCAACTCCGCCGGCGGGTGCAACTGCAACTGAGCGACGCGGCCCACGACCACGGCCATGCCCAGAACGATCATGGCCACCATCGCCCTGGCCACGATGTCGGTGCGAGATGCCGGGGCTGGATCACTCGGCGTCATCACGATTCATCCCCCGACGTGGCGGCAGCGGTCTCCAGGGGAGCCTGGCCTTGGGCATCGTCGGTCGGCGGCTCCGCCAGCGGATCGAGCGACTCCAGCCAGTTCGTCGTGGTCACGCCGAGCTCGCGGCGTAGCTGCTTGATGCGGTCGGGCGAGATCTCGAGAGCAACCTCGGCGCGGAGCGTGCTGATGTTCTCATTGAGCATGCGCACGCGGAGCCTCGCCTCGGCAAACTCATTGGCGGCCTGAAGCCTGGCCTGGCGAAGCGACAACTGCACGCAGCACACCAGCCCGATGCCGATGATGAGTGCTGCGAGCTTGAGAAACAGTTCTCGTCCGGGATCGGGCTGCATCACCGCGATGAGGTCGTGCTGCTGGGGATGGTGAGTTTCATGCCCACGCGGATCTCGTCCGCATCGCTGATGAGATTGCGGTTGGCCTCGATGATGTCGTTCATGCGGCGCGATGAGCCGAGCGTGCGCTGGGCGATCTGGCTCAGCGTGTCACCCTTGGCGACCGTGTACGTCTTTGGCTGGCTGACCGATTCACGCGGCGCAGAGCGGGTCTCGGGCTGGCTCCTTGCCTGGGGCTCGCCGCGGAGGCGATACCCGCCGACCTCGGCAGGAAGCACCAGCCGCACGCCCGGGCGGATCACCCCGTTCTTGCCCACCTTGCCCGGGTTGGCCTCGGCAAGCTGGCGCCAGAGCCTGCCCTGGCCGTAGGCCCGCTCGGCAATCTTGTAGAGCGACTCGTTGGGCTGGACATAGTGCTCGCGGCTCAGCGACGCAGGCGCAGCGCTCGAGGGAGCCGGCGCGGGGATGGTCGATTCCGTACGCGACGCGGGCGATGCTGCCGGACGCTCGTGGACCTCGCCCGCGACGGGAAGCTGCGCCATGCCCGAACGGATCCGCTCGATCAGGCCGCGGGTCACGCTCGATGCGGCGGAATCGCGGCCATCGCCCAGTTCCATCACCAGCGGTTCGATGCGCCGCGGTTGATCGACAGGCCCAGCAACCGGCTCGAACAGATCAGGCTCGGCGGGCGTTGCCTGTGCGAAGCGCGAACCCTGAGACTCTGAGTTGCGGTTGCGGTCACCCAGCGCGGGCGGAGCCGGCGGCGGCGTGCGACCGCTGCGGAACTGGTCGGCGAAGGGCGGATACTGGCTTACGGAGTCGCTGGAAGCCTGCGCAAGGCTCTCTCCAGCAGATGGTTGGGATCCGTCATTCGACCGTGTGCCCGGCTCGGTGACGATCAGATCGCTCCACCCCGGGGGCAACGGCGCCCCACCGCTGTCGGCGAGAGCCTGCAGCGGCGGCGCGACCAGCGAGCCACCCTCGAGCCGCGGCTGCTGCACGCTCGAGTAGTGATCAGAGATGAGGACCCCGACCACGAGGACCAGGGCAAAGCCAATGACGAGCGCCAATTTCTGTTCACGATTCACAGCTTGCGTCCTTGCTCGCTGAGCGGGCCGTCCTTGCCCGCCTCTCCGCACGGTCATGCGTCGATTCTGTTGCGAAGTTTACAGTCCCTCGTGCCGTTGTGTGCCGCGGTCGTTCAATCCAATGGCCCTGAGCTTGGCGGACCGTGATCTTGGGTTGCTCTCTCGTTCCGCCTCCGTGGCTGTCACGGGCTTGCTCGTGAGATGCTCGGCCATGCCTTGATCGACCATCTCCGAAAACGCCCGCTTGACCATCCTGTCCTCGAGCGAGTGAAAGCTCACAATCCCGATCCTGGCCCGCGGGCTGAGCCAGGACAAGGCGTCGTAACGGATCGCTGCCAAGAGCCCGGCGAGCGACCCCATCTCGTCGTTCACCTCGATGCGAAACGCCTGAAACGTCTTCGTGGCGGGGTCGATGCCCCCGCCGCTGCTGCCCGAGACCCGGGGCACCA
>CAZSBR010000128.1:0-7382 GCA_964605165.1 uncultured Phycisphaeraceae bacterium | reverse complement strand
CTGGTTGTTCAGACCCCACACACCCACGCCCGTGATGATCAGGTAGAGGATCATCAACTGGCCAAGGCCCGCGATGCCGGCACACGTGAGAACCGCCGGCAGCCACCACGGGCCCGGGCCCTTCTCCTGGTAGCTGCAGACGATCTCCGTCACATCCTCGATGGAGCGCCCACCGAGAACCAGCGGCGGCTCGACTGCGGGATCCTCAACGAGGCTCCCATCGCCTATGTCCGTCGCGGTGCCCGCGGGCGCCTGGGGCCGAAGGCCCGCGAGCCGCTCGGTCGTTGCTTGGTCAGGGTGAATCGAGCTCATGCATGGGCTCCCAGGATGTTCAGGCTCAGGGCGTAGCCGGGATCGTCATCGCGCTTGGTCGGGTCGGTGCGGAACAGGCCGACATTCTCACCCGCATCGTCCGGTGTCAGGATTTCACCATCGCTGTGATCCTCACCCGCATGCTTCTTGAGGGCGTAGGGCACTTCCGGCTCGCGGATGGCCGGGTTGGGGTTGGTGATGTGGATCAGGTGCGTCGTGCGCGGACGCGTGTTCAGGTAGTTCAGCAGCAGGTAACCACGCTGGTTGGCCCGCTGCTCGCTGACCTTGCTCTTCTCGTCGCGAATGTCGCCGAAGACGATCGCATCGCTCGGGCACGCCTGCTGGCAGGCAACCTGGAAGAAGCCATCGGGAATGGTCGGCAGATTCTGCACGCGGATCTCGAACCGGGCGCGGTTGATCCGCTGGATGCAGTACGAGCACTTCTCGATGACGCCACGAGACCGGACGGTCACATCCGGGTTCATCTTCATCTTGGTGATTTCTTCGAGCTTGGCCCGAAGCCTCGGCGGGATGAAGTTCTGGTTGATGACCTTCTTGTTGGCCTGCAGCTCGGGCGTGAGCTCCTCGGCAAGGTCCTCGGTCGCAAAGCGCGGGTCGAGGCCGCCGTTGTACTTGGTCTGCCCCCACTCGAAGAAGTTGAAGCGGCGAACCTTGTACGGGCAGTTGTTCATGCAGTACCGCGTGCCGACGCAGCGGTTGTACGCAATCACGTTCAGGCCCTGCTCATCGTGCACCGTCGCATTGAACGGGCACACAACCTCGCACGGCGCGTTCTCGCAATGCACGCACGCGATCGGCTGGTTGAGCATCTTGGATGGAGCGTTGATGTCATCGCCCACGAAGTAGCGATCAACACGAATCCACTGCATCTCCCGGCCCTTGGCGACCTCGTCCTTGCCGACCACCGGGATGTTGTTCTCGCTCTGACAGGCGATCGTGCAGGCGTTGCAGCCCGTGCACTTGGCCATGTCAATCACCATGCCCCACTGCGGGCCCTTCGCAAACACAGACCCGGGAAGTGCATTGCCCTTGGACTCATTGAACGGGTTGGTGTACGCACTGATGCTCGGCGGCGTGTGGCTCAACTCGCCAAGCTGCTCACCGAGATGGAGCTTGCCCTTCTTGGCCACGCTCGTTGTCACGAACGGGTCCTTGACCTTCGCGTAGCCCGCGTCCTCAGCCTTCTTGACGTGCTCGACGTACGTCTGGTAGTCGAGCGATCGGGCGATCTCCGTGCGACCCTCGAGCGACCAGTGGTTCTGCGTGCTCGAAATCGGATAGCTGCCCGAGACACGCTCGATCGTCGCAGACGTCGCCGCAAACCCATTGCCCGGCCTGACCTGCCCGACATCAAAGCCGACATCCGTACCGACAAGACCCGCCACGCGCCGGCCATAGCCCATGGTCAGCGACACGACGTTGTCCGCCATACCAGGGCAGATCCACACCGGGATCTCCATCGACCGCTCACCGATCGTCAGGCGAGCCATGCGGGCCTGCGGCTCCTGTCCCTTGGTGTACACCGCCGAGGGATTGTCGGCATACGCCGAGAGGTTCAGTGCCTTGGCGGTGTTGGGGCTCACAAGCGCCGGGTTGTCCCACACCACCTTCGTGATGGGATCGGGCAGTTCCTGCAGCCAGGCGTTGTTGGCGTCGCGGCCGTCACCCACCGTCCCAAGACGGAAGGAAACCGCCACCGACTCGGTCGTTGGCGCCGCAGCGAGCACCATCGAAGCCAGTGCGCTGCCCACGCTACCCGCGTTGATGGCCGGCGCCGTCGAACGCACCGCGGACTCACTGGAGGGCGCCAGCACGCCATCGTGCAGTGCACGCCGCCAGATCTTTTCGAAGCGCTCGTCGCCAGCGCCCATGCGGAGTTGGCGCCGCCACGCGTTGCGGACGATGTCGTACCCGTCCGTCTGGCTCTCGCCCGCGAGCATCGCCACGAACTCGATGTCGCTCATCGCCGGCTCGTAGAGCGGCGCGATCATCGGCTGCGTGGGCGCGATGGTGCCATCGAGGCTCACCGAATCGCCCCAACTCTCGAGCAGGTGCGTCGAGTTGAGCGACCACGTGCTCATGGCCTCCGTCTCGCTCGGCCCGGCAGAAAGCGTGATCGTGTTGTCGACCGAGGCGAACAGATCCGCAAATCGCAGGCTGGCAGCCGCGTCGTACACCGGGTTGGTGTTGATGCACACAACGGTCTTGACCTGCCCGGCGCGGATCTTCTCGGCAACCGCCGAAAGATCCGTGACATCGGCTGTCGCCTCCGCATAACGCACCGTTGTGCCGACGTTGCCCAGCATCGCGTTGATCGCGTGCACAAGCGCGTGAATCGCCGGGGGCTGGGTCGGCCCCGCCACCAGCACGCTCTTGCCGAGATGGCCCTCAGCGAGCAGGTCAGCAGCAAGAACCTGAACGAACGGATCGCCGCTGGCCGTCGCCATCTGGTCGAACTCGCCCTCGTCGGGCACCCGCACACCCGCCAGCGCCGAAGCAAGACCCGCCGTCTCACGCGACGAACGCATCTCCATCAAGGTCCGCGCCAGCAGCACAACCATCGCGCTGATCCGCTGGGGCGAGAGCGCCACGCGGTGGTCCGCAATCCCGCCAAGCGTCGTCGTGGAACTCTCAAAGCAGTAGATCCGGTTCATCGGATCGGACGACGACATCGGGCTGCGGCCCGCCGCCACGCCCCGAGCGTTCACAACAGACTCGGCCTCGTGATCAATCAGCGGCCGATCGAAGCTGACGATGACCTTGGCCTTGTCGAGGCTCAGCAGTTCACGCACCGGCTCGTTGAAGGCGATCCGCGAGCCCTCGATCGCGTTGCGGTCCGCCGCTGCGTCGTGAGACGCCCACGTGGCCCGCGGGTACTTGGTCATGAACTTCTCGCGGACAAATCGCCGCGACGGGCTGTCGACATCGTCAGCAATGACGACCAGCCCCGCTCCGCGATCCGCCTCATGCGCAGCGAAGAAGTTCTCTGCTGCCCACGCCTTGAAGTCGTCCCACGTTGCTTCCAGCTTGCCACGATCCGCGTTGTGGAAGACCGGGTACTTCAGCCGGTCCGGGTCGTACATGTTCAGGATGGATGCAAGCGTTCTCGCATCGGCCTTGCCGCGGTTCACCGGGTGAAGCGGGTTGCCCTCGATCTTCGTCGGCCGCGACTCGTACGTCTCCACGAGTAAGCCCGCAGCACCGCCGCCCGAGATCGGCATGCTCGTCGCGTAATACAGCGGCTTGCCGATGATCACTTCTTCGGGCACATCGCTCGAATACGTCAGGATCTTGTGGTCAGGCCGCCGGCAGCCCGTCAGCGCCGAAGCACCAGCAAGCGCAACCGATGCACCCATCAGCTTGACAAACGTGCGTCGGCTCTGCTCGAGCAACTCGCTCGCGCCCTTGGGAAACTCCCGCTCCACGAACTCGCGGAAGTCAGGCGTCTGGGCAAACTCGTCCACCGAGCGCCACACCCGCTGGCCGTTGTTGGCAAGCGGAGCGGCGGACGCCGCCTCGGCGTCCAGGTCGACTTTGCCGATCGTGGAGGGGCATTGATCAGTCATGGGATCCTCGGAAGGCTGCGATCTTCAGCGTGCGGTTCAAAGCGTGCACGCTGGGGTTCTTGACGTTGCTCATGAAGGGAACACGCTGGGCCACGATGCCCTCCATCAGTGATGACACGCACCGCACTGCTGGGGCGGGTCATTGCGAAGGCTCTCGCGAAGCTTCTCAGCGTCCCACTGCCCGCCGCCCTCGGCGCGTGCTGCGAGTTCACGCTGCACCTCGATGAGACGGGTGACCTGGTCCGGCGGCACGAGGTGATCCTCCGGGTTGCGGTGGCAATCAAGACACCAGCCCATGCTCAGGCTCTCGGCCTGCCACACCACTTCCATGCCCGTGATCTGCCCGTGACACGAGTAGCAACTCACGCCCGCCGCCAGGTGTACGTGGTGAGGGAAGTTGCGAACGTAGTCGGGCAGCTTGTGCACGCGGCGCCACTCGATCGACTCATCAGCCGCGTACGCCTCGAGCACGAACTGAATCTTCGAGTCGTCGGCGACTTTCACCTTGTTCTCAGAGTGACAACCCCAGCAGACCTGCACCGGCGGCACGTTGGCCTCGGGTGACTCCTCGATCTGGTAGTGGCAGTACCGACAATCCATGCCGAGCTGCCCCGCATGGATGGCATGGTTGAAACCGCCGCCCGGCTGTGTGGGCATGTACCCGACCTCAAAGAAGTCGGGCGTCGCCCAATACCACGTGCCCGCCACCACGCTCACGGTCGCACCCATGCCGCCAATGGCTGCAAGGGTCGGGAGCACATTTGTCCACTTCGGAAAGAGCACTACACGTACCTCCGGAACCTGGCGAAAGCTCGATCCAACCCGCCTTCAACACGGGCCCAGACCGGCTGCAGGGCCTTCCAAGACACCCGCCAACACACACGTTACTGCGTCCATCCCGCCGTCGGAACGAACCATCTGGTCCAAGCAAAAGCCGCACTCAAGCGCCCTCTGAGGCGACCAGACACCCCTACGTTACACCTGTCCGTGAATTGCTGCCCAGCCGTCCGCATTCTTGCCAGACAGAAATATCAGGCACTCACACCTATTCTGTCAACCTCACCGCAACCCGCTCTGAGAAATGAGACTGGTTCGCAAGCAAAGGAAAACACTCGGATGCCGTCCGACGCGTCGACCGCCAAGCCCAGCCGCCCGCACCCGACCGGCGGGGTCCCGCCCGAGGGCTCCAGCCCCGGCACGCTCGCCCACGCAGCTCTCACGCTGGGCTTTGGCTGTGCGGTGACCACCTGGGTGACCTGGCTCGTCCTTGCCTGGCCCTCGCTTGATCTGGCCCCCATGCCGATCGTCGTGGGCGTCCTGGGCGTCTGGATGCTCGCCGCTGCCTGGTCGGGCCGCTTCATCGCTCACCTCGGAGCCGTGCGCTCTGGCCTCGTCGGCGCCACGGCGGGCATCGTGACCGCAGCGGTCAACCTGCTGCTGCTGGGCTCCAAGCTCGTCGAGGCTGCCGAGGCCGACAACATCATGCAGGGCGAAGGCGTCCCCCATCCGGACTGGCCCATCGCCGTCGCGGGCTTCTTTGTCGCCGGCGCGCTCATCGGGGGCATCGGGGGCGTCATCGGCGCCAACGGCCCGCGCGCGCGCCTCGCCGACGGCCATCGCTGGTTTGCCCGCTTCACCCTCGTCAGTGTCCTCGCAACCGCCCCCCTGCTGCTGCTCGGCGGAGCCGTGACCAGCACCGAGAGCGGCATGGCCGTCACCGGTTGGCCCGACTCCTTCGGCGGCAACATGTTCCTCTACCCGTTCAGCCTGATGAGCGAACCACGCGTCTTCATGGAGCACGCCCACCGCCTCTTCGGCGCCATGGTCGGTCTCACCATCCTCACCCAGTGGGTCTTCGCGCTCGTCACCTTCGGCAAAAACAGGATCGAATCGATCGTCGGCGTCGTCATCGGCACCGCCATCATCGGCGCAGGCTTCCCCACTGGCGGCTACACGCTGGGCATGATCGGCGTGGTCGTCTCGGGCCTGGCCATCGCGTGGACCATCCTCAGCCTGCTCCGCGGCTCCCTCACACCCGCAGCGGGTGGACTGCTCGTCCTCGTGATCGCACAGGGCATGCTCGGCGGCACCCGAGTCACCGAAGTCAGTTCCACGCTGGCCATCGCCCACGGCGTGACGGGACAGGTCCTCGCAGCCCTCGCTGCAAGCCTCGCCCTGTGCGCGCACCCGGGCTACCAGAACGCGATCAGCCTCGCGAGGCCGCCTCTGAAGTCCAGCGTGCTGCTCGTCTGCACACTCTTCGTCCAACTCGCGTTCGGGGCCACCTATCGCCACCTCCGCCGAGGCGACGAACCCGGCGCGTCCCACGCCCTGATCGCCCACATCGTGCTGAGCCTCGTGGTCGTTGTGCTGGCGATCGTCGCCGGCTCGATGCTCGCGGGCCGAAAGGAAGAGCGCGATCAACGCCCGCGCGGCGCGGTGAAAGTCGGTAAGGGGCTCGGCCACATCGTCGCCCTGCAGTTCGTCCTCGGCTGGCTTGCCTTTGGCGTCATCCACACCACCGATCCCCGCGGCGAGCTGCCCACAGCCGAACAACTCGCCACCGCAGCCCCAGTGCCGTGGTACGAGGCGCTGGTCGCGACCGCGCACCAGGCCAACGGCGCTCTGCTGGCGATTTTCGCAGCCATGGCGGTCGTCTGGTCATGGAAGATGCGTCAAGCACGCAAGGCTCCACCCGCGGCCTGACGGGCTTTCGCTCGCGATAAACATCCCGTTTCGAGCAGCCGTTGTGCTGGAATCGTCCGAGAACGGCGGATTCTGCCGTTGCGTTTGCGCGCAGGAACCGAGAAACTGCAGGCAATGCACCAGCGCTCGACGCGTTGAAGTGCCGAGCGATCACCGCAGCCGCGAGGAGCCCCATGGCCAAGACCGTCGCCCCACACGCGCACGCAGCCAAGTCTGACGACATCCGCCCGGGTGTGATGACGCAGCTCGACTCCGAACTCTTCGGCGAGCCGCAGGCCCGGCACCTGCTGGCACGCGCCGGCTTTGGCGGCACGCCCGAGCAGGTGCGCACGCTCGCCCGCTGGGGGCTCGAACGCTCCGTCGACTACCTCCTCGAGATCGAGGAGATCGAGACACCGTCCGTCGATGAGCGCACGTTTGATCCCGACATCATGCAGCCGCTGAGCCAGGAACAGCGGCAGATGTATCGCGCAGCCCAGCAGCGAGGCGATGAAGACACCCTCTCGCAGTTCCGCCTCGCCCGTCAGCAACGACAGCGTGACGACCGCAGGCAGATGCGGGACGTCCAGCGCTGGTGGCTCACGCGGATGATCGAATCGCCCAAGCCACTCGAAGAAAAAATGACCCTCTTCTGGCATGGCCACTTCGCCACCAACTACCGCACCATCGAAGACAGCTACCACATGTTCCGCCAGAACCAGCTCTTCAGAAAGCATGCGCTGGGCAACTTTGGCGAACTGATGCTCCAGATCATCCGCGATCCCGCGATGCTCGCCT
>CAZSBR010000127.1:0-7474 GCA_964605165.1 uncultured Phycisphaeraceae bacterium | reverse complement strand
CCACGGCGTCCACAAACTCACGCTGACCGACGCCGAGGATGCGTGGTTCGTCCGCGTCAATCACATCGACCGCTACGGCGTCGATCCACACCTTGAGGCACTCTGCAGCAAGCCGGAGAGCCCATTGCTGTTCCTCAACATCGACTCGGCCCCGGGCGCCACCGCCCTCATCTGGGAGCACATCCACGATGAGCCGGGCAAGCCCTGCCCCAACCCCCGAGTCGTCATCCCGCGAGACATCGTCCCACGCATCGTGCACGGCTCGGTCACCGTCGATGTGCGGTCCATCGGCGTGCGCACGCCCCCCTGCACGTCGGACAAGCCGACCTACGGCATCTTCGGGCTCTTCCACGTCCTCCCCCCGGCGCTCGCGTGGCTCTGGCGACTGGTCGCGCCGCGAGGACACGCCAACCCGTCCATCGTCGATACCGAAGGCCTCAGCAGCGAGGGCGTCGGGTCATACTGGCCCTTTGCCACCGGCCGCCGCGTCGATCAGGCCAACATCCTGCTCGAGCAGATCCTCACTACGCCCGACACGCTCTTCACGCTCGTGCCAAACCAGCACATCGGCGCGTGGAAGACGAGTTTCATGCCGCAGTGGCTCATGCGAGAGTACCTCGCAAGGCGGGGCGCCAACCCCTTCAAGCCCGAAGCCCTCGAGCCCTCACGCTGCCCTCTGCTCGGCTACAGCCTGAAGTCGCTGCAGGTGGAGGGCACCGTCATTCCCAACTGGTTCCTCAGGCCGCAGACACAGCCCGAGGTCGGCGAGGCGGGCTACGACGCGGGCGCCGAGCAGCTTCGCGGTTTCTTCCATTCCGAACTTGCCAAGTTCGAGATCGATGACGACCTGCATCCGTTTGGTCGCGAAATCATCGAGGCCTGCAAGGCGGGAGCGGACGTGAAGGCCTACGAGCAGCTTTCCGGCCGCGCGCCGTTCTGAAAATCGCTCGCGTCGAGCCGAACCCGGCGCAGAGCCCATCTTCCGGCAGTGCAAATGAAAAGGCCCCGATTCCGGGGCCCTTTCAAGCACGGGCGAAGGGACTCGAACCCCTAACCTCTTGATTCGTAGTCAAGTGCTCTATCCAATTGAGCTACGCCCGCACACAACTTGTCCGCGGGGCAGACCCTCCGGCCCGCCCGCGGCCACGATAATACCCGCCGGGCGCTGCCCGAGCGAGTCCGTCCACCCGACCATTGCAGTTCCGGGGGCCGATGGTCGGGGGCTCCCGCCCGCCGGTGAGTGGGCACCTCGTGGCATGGGCCGGCACAAGGCTCGAGGCTCAAGGCTTGATTCCCGAGCTTGCCCGGCCAATCATCGCTGTTCCGTGGGACGGTCGATCGCTCCCACGCAGACCTCGGAGGCTCTTTCGGCATGGCGCACTCGGTTTCAGCTCGCAAGCGGATTCGTCAGAACGCAACCCGTCGCGCTCGCAATCGCTGGCGCGTTCGGAACATGCGCACAGCGGTCAAGGCCTTCCGCGACCGCCTGGCCAAGGGCACCATCGATGAAGCCCGCGAGGCTCTCCGCGTTGCAGGCTCGCAGATCGACAAGACCGCCCAGAAGGGCGTGATCCACAAGAACGCAGCCGCCCGTGCCAAGAGCCGCATGAACGCTGCGCTTGTGAAGCGCGAATCCGAAGAGGGCTGAAAGAAGTGCCCGGGCCCGATGAAGGGCGCCTCGGCATCTGAAACTCCAGCAAACGTCCATGCGAACGTCCCATCCGGGGCGTTTTTCATGCGCTCTTTCTTGCCGCGAGTTCGCCTGGCTGCCCATCCGCACCTTTGAGGCGTGTATCTTCCCCGCGTGCCCGACGAGAAGCCCCCAGGCCGGCAGCGCGATCTCCCCCCGCTTGATCCGGGTGAGCGCGTTGGCGTGCCGGCGAGGCTGAGCTACTTCGAAGACGCGCGCACGCCGCTGACGATGCTCGTCTTTCTGCTTCCTTTGGTCATCCTCTACGAGATCGGCGCCTGGCGCTTCCTCATGGGCAGCGATGACGCCGCCACCTGGGAGGTCTCCGCCCAGCGGTTGCTCTCCTCGGTCTTCGAGGTGTTTGGCGTTGCAGGGCTCCATCTGCCAGCGCTGCTCATCGTCGTTGTGCTCTTGACCGCCCATGTCCTGAGCCGTCAGCCATGGAGCGTCAAGCCGTCGGTCCTCGCGGGCATGGCCATCGAGTCCTGCGCGCTGGCCATACCGCTCGTCCTCATGGCCGCCCTGCTCGCTCCCGGCTTTGCTGCTGCCGCTCTGCCGGCACAGAGCGATATCACCTCGCTCGGCTTCGGTGCCAGAACGACCATCTCACTCGGCGCAGGGCTCTACGAGGAGATGCTCTTCCGCCTCATCGGCATCACCGCTGCCCACTTCGTGCTCGCCGATCTTCTGCGGCTGGGGGACCGCCTTGCCACCTGGATCGCCATCCTGCTCTGCGCCTTTGCCTTCGCTGCGTATCACGAGATCCCCTCGCTGCAGGTCGGCGCGTTCTACGTCCTCGCGGGCGTCTACTTCGGCGCTGTCTACGTCTTCCGCGGCTTTGGCATCGTCGTTGCCTGCCACGCGGCCTACGACCTCGTCGCGCTGGTCATCGCGCCCGCTGCGGTCGCAGCAGGGCACGCCTCAGGCTGAGCCTTCAGGCCTCACCGGGCCACCTCACAACGAGCCAGCATCGATGATGAAGCTGAACTCCACCTCCACCGGTGCGTTGAGTGGCAGCGAACTCACGCCCACCGCCGCCCGTGCATGCCGGCCGGCGTCGCCCATCACCTCGTGCAGCAGGTCGCTCGCGCCATTGGCAATCGCAGGCTGACCGCCGAACCCCGGCTCGCTCGCGACGAAACACGACAGCTTCCAGACGCCCAGCACGCCATCGAGCGTTCCTAGCCGGTGGCGCAGCGCAGCCAACGCGTTGATCGCGCACTGACGGGCGCACGCCCGCGCCTGCTCCTCCTCGACCTCCGAGGGCACGAGCCCCGTGGCCATGAGCTCTCCTTCCACCATCGGCAACTGGCCGCTCACCTGGGCCACCCCGCCATGAATCTTCACCGGGACGTACGAAGCCAGTGGCGGGGGGGCAGGGGGCAGCACGATCCCGAGTGAACTCAGCTTGGCCTCGATCATCGTTTTAGCCTCCGTGGAGCCCATTCGCCCCAATGTTCGCAGTATGAAAGGGTCCGGGCCCCGATTCGCAACGCGCGTTTCATGCAACCGCTCGCCTTGACGCCCGGATATCTTCGCGTAGCGTATCGCTACACGGCAGGTGCGGGCTCGGATCCATATCCGTTCATACCGCTCTGATGGGTGGCTTGCACGCCACCAAGTTGTGCCCGACGGGCCCACGCTTGCCAGACATTTCGGACGCTCTCAGCGCTCGGGCACCGACCGATCGCTCAGGGCTGTCGAGGCACCTCGCCGAGTGTTCGGCGCAGTGTCGGCAAGCAGAGTCGCCAGTCAGGACGCGGCCGGAATCGGTGACGGCACGCACAACACCATCAGAAGGAATTTCACATGAAGCTTCGTAAGGGATTCACGCTCATCGAGCTGCTCGTGGTTATCGCAATCATCGCGCTGCTCATCGGCATCCTCCTGCCCGCGCTCGGTAAGGCTCGCGCCGCCGCTCGCCAGCTGAAGGACTCCACCCAGGTCCGCGGCACGCTCCAGGCGATGGTCATCCACGCCCAGAACAACCGCGACAACTACCCGCTGCCCAGCCGCCTTGATCGCAACAACGACACGATCAACGTCGCTGCAGCCAACGCGTTCCACAAGGACATCACCGGCCAGATGTTCTCCGTGCTCATCAACGATGGCTCGCTCTCCACCGAGATCCTCATCAGCCCGGCGGAGGCCAACGGCCAGATCGCCGAGTACGAGGGCTACGAGTTCGACGAGCCGGAAGGTGCCGCCGACGAGGATGCCGCCCTCTGGGATCCCAAGTTCACCGGCACTCCCGCCGATGACGGCAGCGGCAACCTCGGCATCACCTACACCGTCCAGACCGGCTCCGTTTCCTACGCCCACGTCGTGCCCGTCGGCGCACGCAAGGCGCAGTGGACCAACTCCTTCAAGTCCACCGAGGCCTCCGTTGCCAACCGTGGCCCCGTCTACGAGGGCGGCGGCGCGACCACGGCCTGGACCTTGCCCGAGGACGAGTATGGAACTGGTTCCAACACGCTGCTCATCCACGGCGGTCGCAACACCTGGTCGGGCAACATCGGCTTCAACGACAACCACGTCTCCTTCGAGAACGAGCCCGATCCGGACAAGGTGCCCTACTCCTTCACGGGCATCAGCGATCCGCAGAACCGCACGCAGAACGACAACATCTTCGTCAACGAAGACAACATGCGCAACATTGCCTCGGGCTCGGGTTCGCCCAACGGTGACGGCATCATCAACGACAGCACCTACGACGAGTTCAACAACATCTACCTCCGCCTGAACGCGGCCAACAGCGGTTCGTCGGTCGCCCCGCAGGTCTCCCTCTGGGTTGACTGATCGCGTCTGATCAATCTGATTACTGACGCTCAGCCCCTGTGCTGAGTGCAGACAAAGCAAAGGCCCGCTGGGATCTTCCCGGCGGGCCTTCTTTCTTGCGCTAGCGAACCTCAGATCGCGGTGCGTTCTTAGTTGACGTTCAGGCCTTGCAGATAGGCCCGCAACTCTGCTTCGAGTCGTTCGATCAGACGCTGCGTGGAACCCGTCTCTTCACCGATCGCTTCGAGGCGGGACTCCTGCTCTGCGAGGCGTTGCAGGTAGCGATTGGCAAGATCGCTGCTGCGGTTGACCGCCTGCAGATTCTGGCGGAGGCGGTTCTGATCATCAAAGATCTCCCCCCGCTCGCGCTCGAGCGTCTGCAGCCTCTGGCGGGCCTCGTTGATGGCCCCCTGCTTGCTCGCCGCCTCACGGAACGCCTCGCGCACAGCATTGGAGGCCTGGCCGCCCCGGACCCACTGGGCCATGTTGGCCTCGTTGATCTGCGTGAGCTGAAGCCGCTGGGCGGTCGTCCGTCGCTGCTCGATGTTCAGCGCCTGAGCCCCCGCCGCTGGCACCTCGAGCACGAAGCGATCGATGCCGCCGGCGGTGCTCTCTGCGGGCTGGGCACCCACGTACTCCCAGCCGTTCATCTGCGGATGCTCGACGATCACGCGTCGGCCATCGTCCGCATCGTCATTGTCGAACGTGTAGGTCGTCTGCTGCACCTGCTCGATCGTCTGCTCCAGCAGGCCGCTCACGATGCGGATGCGCTGAATCGTCTGCCGATTGGAACTGTCGACGGACGCATCCACCTCCAGGTCCACGGCATAGGCCAGCAACCGGTCATCGCCCGCAGCGATGTGCCCGATCTGCGCATCGCCCGCATACGCCGAGCCGTCGTACACCGCGATCGGACCGGGCATGAGCTGAAGTTCGGTGTCGTTGGTGATCTTCACGCCCCGCATCGGGTGGTTTGACCCGCTGCCCCGGCTGAAGATGCTGACCCGCTCTGCATCGAGTTGTGCATTGATGATCGGCAGCATCGCGCTCTGCTGGCGTTCGACGCTCACCGGCAGATCGAGCGTGTACTGGAAGACCTCGCCCGCCTCGCTCGTGCTGGCCATGGCCCCGCCGCCCGCGAAGTTCGCAATGGCCGATTCTGCCATCTCAAGCCCGGCCGCCATGTCCATCGCCGGCTCTGGTGCTGCTGCGGGGGCCTGGAACCGGCGCTGGCGGAGCGATTCCTCGCCCGCCCCGCGGGCGGCGCGCCCGAGTTCCTCAAGCTGAGCCTCCCGCGCTTTGTCCATCGAGCCGTCGAATGTGCGGGGCCTTGCCACCACGCCCGTTGGCACCGGCACCTCAGGCCGGGGGCTGAACAGCGGCTCGTACAGATCCATCACGAAGCTCACCGGCTGGCCTGCCACCAGCGACAGGCGAACATCCGTCCAGTCCTCGTCGGTCGTGTTCTCCACGATCGCCCAGCCCTGCACCCTGCCCTGGCCCTCGCTGCCCTCGGGCAGAGCAAGCCGGTAGCTTGTCTTCCAAACGGGCGTTTCATGCACGTACGAGACCACCACCGGCCTTCGGCCCTGGCCGCTGAAGCTCACCTCGACCACCTTGGTTGTGTCTGCCCGATGCTCGGCCACCGCGAGCAGCGCCTTGTTGAGCTCGGCAGCAAGCTCGGGATCCGCGATCTCAAAGCTCCGCACATCGGCAAGATCAAACGACCGCACGCCCGCATCGGTGACGAGCATCAGGCTCTGGATCGTCTCGCTGACATCCTCGCCGCGCACGACCCGCTGCTCAACGCCAAGCACCGTGCCCGTCGTCTTGCCGTCGCTTGTGGTAACGGTGACGCGGGCGCCGCGGAGCTGGGCGAGCAGCGCAGCTCGGTCGGGATTGTCCGAGAGATCCAGCGCAAACGAGGCCAGCCTCCGGCTCAACGGCTCGCGCGAGCCATACGTCACGCTCTCGACCTGCCCGCCCCCGGCATCCACGACCATCATGGACTTGAGGATGTCATTGATCTGATCGGTGCGGAACCGCAGATCGATCGTTGCATTGCCATTGACATCGCCCTGCCGGAGGAACGAGCCCACACCCGAGCGATACAGCGTGATGGCGCTGATCGGCACATCCTGCTCCGCCTGTGCCTGCATCGCCAGCACCGGAGGAAGGGGCATCGAGAAAAGGGCGGCAGCGATCAGCAGACGTTGGGTGCCCGTGCGCATCAGATCATTCCTTTCGACGCTTTCCACGCCCGGGCCTCATGGCAGGGCTGGAAACACGTGCGTGCTCGCTCTGGTGTACCTCGGCACATCCCCCCGGGGTTCATCACCGGGCAGATGCTGGGCCCGGCTGTTGCGCCCCTGTGACGCGCGGCTAGCATCCCCTCCGTGACCACCCTTCCCACCCAGCCCACGCCTCGGCCGCCAGCAGAACCTGCTGAGGACCTCCTGGCGCTGGAGGAGGCCGCGCGAGAACTCGCCAACGCCATCGAGGGCGAGGTCCGCCTCTCGCCGCAGGACCGCCTGCTCTACGCCACCGATGCGTCGATCTATCAGCAGGAGCCGCTGGCGGTCGTCATCCCCCGATCAGCCGACGACGTCATCGCCGCCACCCGCATCTGTGATCAGTTCGGCCTGCCCATCCTGCCCCGCGGCGGCGGGACGAGCCTCGCTGGCCAGTGCGTCAACCGGGCCATCGTGCTCGATCTCTCCGCCCACTGCCGCGGCATCGAGAGCCTCGACGCCGAAGCCCGCACCTGCCGCGTGCAGGTCGGCACCACCATCGACGACATCAACGACCAGATCGCCGATGCCGGACTCTTCTTTGCGCCCGATCCCAGCACGTCTCGTCAGGCCACGATCGGTGGCTGCATCGGCAACAACGCTGCGGGCTCTCGATCCATCAAGTACGGCAGGACAAGCGAGAATGTCCTCGGTGTCGAGGTGTGTCTGGCCGACGGGCGCGTGGTCACCCTCGCCGAGAACAGCGCTGCATCCA
>CAZSBR010000126.1:0-7492 GCA_964605165.1 uncultured Phycisphaeraceae bacterium | reverse complement strand
CGACGGGCGCAGCCCCCGCCGAGGCGGCAAGCGCCGTGGCCCCGGTGGCCGCGACGAAGGCGGCCGCGATGGCGGACGTGAAGGCTGGTCCGGCGGCGGCTTCTCCGAAGCCGACCTCGCCGAGCGAGAAGCCCGCCTCCAGCGCTCCGGCGGCTACCTCAAGCAGCGCCGACAACTCGCCCGAAGCTCATCACAGGGCGACAAACCGCAGACACTCGCACAGACCGGCGGCAAGGTCACCATCAACGCGCCCTTCACCATTAAGGACCTCTCCGCAGCCACCGGCGTCAAAGCCGCCGAGATCGTCAAGAAGCTCTTCATGCAGGGCGTCATGGCGACCGCCAACTCGGGCATCGATGTCGAGAAGGCCCAGGAGATCATGTTCGAGTACGAGATCGAACTCGATGTCCAGGAAGCAAAGAGCGCAGAAGACGTCGTCTCCGAAGAGTTCGGACAGCGCGATATCGTCGATCAACGCCGCCGAGGACCCGTCGTCACCATTCTCGGTCACGTCGATCACGGCAAGACCTCGCTGCTCGACCGCATCCGCAACGCCAACGTCGCCGATGGTGAAGCCGGCGGCATCACCCAGGCCACCAGCGCCTTCCGCGTTCCCGTCAACGTCGGCGACGAGGACAAGGTCGTCGTCTTCATCGATACGCCCGGTCACGCTGCATTCACCGAGATGCGCTCCCGCGGCGCCAACGTCACCGATCTCTGCGTCATCGTCGTTGCCGCCGATGACGGCGTCATGCCCCAGACCATCGAGTCCATCAGCCATGCCAAGGCTGCGGGCACGCCCGTCATCGTCGCCCTCAACAAGATCGACAAGCCCGAAGCCACCGATGCCAACATCCAGCGCATCCTCGGCGAACTTGCCGAGCAAGGCCTCAACCCCGTCGAATGGGGCGGCGATACCGAGATCATCAAGACCAGCGCCACCAAGGGAACCGGCATCCAGGAACTCCTCGAGGTCCTCGACTACCAGGCCGAACTCCTCGAACTGCAGGCCGACTTCGGCGGCCCCGCCCGAGGCACCGTCATCGAGTCCAAGACTGAAGTCGGACGAGGCGCCGTCGCCAACGTGCTCATCTCCGATGGCGAACTCAAGGTCGGTGATTTCATCGTCGCCGGCCGGGGCTTTGGCCGTGTCCGCGACATCACCGATGATCGAGGCAAGAAGCTCAAAGGCTCCACGCCCCCAAGCCCCGTTCAGATCTCGGGACTCGATGAACTCCCCGATGCGGGCGATCCCTTCTTCGTCGTTGACAGCCTCAAGAAGGCACAGGAAGCCGCCGAGCAACGCCGCAACCGCGACCGCGAAACACAACTCGCCCAGCCCAAGGTCACGCTCGATTCGCTCCTGAGCCAGATGCAGAACGTCGAACTCAAGGAGATCCTGATCGTCCTCAAGGCGGACGTCCAGGGCTCGGTCGATGTCCTCAGAAACGAGATCGAGAAGGTCACCACCGACGAGGTCAAGATCCGCGTGCTCCACGCAGCCGTGGGCGGCATCACCGAATCAGATGTCATCCTCGCCGAGGCTTCCAAGGCCATCATCATCGGCTTCAACGTCATCCCGTCAGGCAAGGCACGATCGATCGCCGAGGCCAAGCGCGTCGAGATCCGCACCTACGACGTCATCTATCACATCACCGAAGACATCGTCAAGGCCGCCGAGGGTCTGCTCGAGCCCGAACTCCGCCAGGAAGTTCTGGGCCATGCCGAAGTCCGCCAGGTCTTCAAGGTCTCCAAGGTCGGCATGATCGCGGGCTGCTATGTCACCGATGGTGTCATCGAACGCGATGCGCTCATCCGCGTGACTCGCAACGACGTCGTTGTCGAAAACGATCGCAAGCTCAGCCAACTCAAGCGCATCAAGGACGATGCCAAGGAAGTCCGTGCAGGACTCGAGTGCGGCATGAAGATCAACGGCTACGACGACATCAAGGTCGGCGACATCCTCGAATGCTACAAGCAGATCGAGGTCAAGCGCAAGCTTTGATCCGCTCCTGATCGGTCCCGCTCTCCCGTCACCAAACCGACGGCTGAATCAGCGGGCAGAAAATTCGTGAGCCTCGGCTGAATTGGAATCCCCATGATCGTCGGCATCCTCCAAGTCGAACTGGCGATCCCCGAATCGGGATCCCTCAAAGACAAGCGAAGCGTCATCCGCTCGCTCAAGGACCACCTGCGCCGTGATCTCAAGCTCTCCGCCTCAGAGGTCGCCCAGCAGGACAACCCCGCCATCGGCGTGCTCGGCATGGCCATCGTGACCAGCGACGGCCGCGGCGCAGGCACGGTCCTCGACCACGCCAGCGAAATGCTCCGTCGCGAAACCCGCGCCGAAGTCGTCGCCACACGCCGCTGGATCACCCGCGTGCAGGACCTTGCTCCAAACGCCGCGAGCATCAATGAACTCGATGCCGGTGCCCTCGCCTCGGAAATGCTCACCTACGTGAGCGACTCGGACCTCGCCGAAGGCGAGCTCGATGCCGACTCCCAAAGCCATCGCGACGGGGAGGATCGCCCATGAGCATCCGCAGCCAGCGCGTCGCCTCCTCCATCCAGCGACTCGTCCAGCAGGCCATCGGCAAGGGACTCAACGACCCACGCATCCGCGGCCTCATCACCGTCACCCACGTCAACGTCGACGACGACCTCCGCAACGCCAACATCCGCGTCTCCGTCATGCCCCACGAGCACGGCGAACTCACGCTCCACGGCCTCAAGGCCGCCGCCCGCCACATCCGCCACACCATCGCCGACGACCTCGTGCTCCCGCAAACCCCCCACCTCCACTTCAAGCTCGATACCGGCGCAGCCAAGCAGGCCGATATCTTCAGCGCACTCGCCAAGGTGCGCACCGAACTCGAAGAATCCGAGGTCGCCGATCCCCAGGCAGGTGAACCTCAACCAGCAGAACAGGCGACCACTTCGCCTCAACACGAACACCTCGACGAGCAGAACCCGCCCGGCGATGCCCCTTCAAGACACGATCACGGAGCGGAGGCCTGAGATGGGCAAGTCCTTCGAGCAGTCGCTCACCAGTTTCATCACCGCCCAGCCCGCGCCCGAGATGCCAGCCAGACCCGACACGGGCGATATCGAGCCCGTGCTCGCCGAACTCCTCTACAGCTTCATGCTCTGGGAGAGCACCCACCGCCAGGCCTCGCTCAGCCTCCGCAAACTGCTCGACGCCTTCATCGACCTCAACGAACTGCGCATCAGCCTGCCCGATGAACTCGAAGCCGTCATCGGACGCACCTCCAAGGCAGCCGAGCGAACCCTCCGCCTGCGCATGGCCCTCAACCAGATCTTCCTGCTCGAGCACAGCATGTCGCTCGCCCGCCTGAACGAACTCTCCAAGCGCGATGCAAGGCAGTACCTCGCCGAGCTTCCCGGCATCCCCTCCTTCGTTACAAGCCGTGTCTCCCTGCTCGCACTCGGTGCGCACACCTTCCCCCTCGATGAACGCCTCCACCGCGTGCTCATCGCCCAGAAGGCCCTCGACCCCGAGCACGATGTCGATCAGGCCGCGCAGTGGCTCGAACGTCAGTTCCGCGCAGGCGAAGCCCAGGACGCATATCTCCGCCTCGAAGCCGCAGCCGAGGCATCAAGGTCCCCGGCAAAGAAACCCGCGCGTAAAGCACCAAAGAAAGCCGGCGCCAAGACCCGTTCTGCCAAGAAGTCCGCCGCGAGCCACAAGGCCAAGACCGACCGATGAACGCTCTCAGATACCTCCACCGCGCGCCGGTCGTGGCCGCAACGTGCGCACTGCTGCTCGCCGCCGCTCCAACCCACGCACAGGTGCTCACCCAGCCCCCGCCGGGTGTTCAACTCCCACCCTCCACCGCGCCCGACGAGGGCCACGCCAGACAAAGCCTCGATCAAGCGCTCGAACACCTGCGCGGCCTCGACACGTCCCGCGCCTCCGAAGAGGCACCGCCCCCGCCCCAGGCTGTCCGCCTCTACGTCGAAGGCCGTCAGCACCTTCTCAATGGCGACGCCAACGAGGCCGCACGCGCGTTCCTCACCGCCTCCAACATCGATCCCGGCGCACCAGCACCCGCAGAAGCGCTGGGTGAGATGCTCCTCCAGCGCGGGCTCATCGCCCAAGGCATGGCCGCGTATCGGCAGGCCGTCGATGCGGGCAGCACCACACCAACCGTCCTGCTCGATGTCGCCCAGAGCGAATCCCGCGCCGGCCAAAACCAAGCCGCCGCGATCCTCCTCGTGCGCGCGTTCGACAGCCTCACCGCCCGACCCGCAGCAAACCCGCTTGTGCGCACGATTGTCACCGCCCAGCTCTCTGAGCAGCTTCTGAACATCGGCTTCCTCAACGCCGCGCTCGAAGCAGGCGACCAGGCCATCGAACGCATCCAACGGCTGAGCCCGGACGCTCCCAACGTCGCCGAGCGCCGCCTTCGTGCATCGCTCGGCGAATTCCACCGCCTCCTCGGCGACGCAGCCGTGCACCTCAACGAGCCCGCGCGAGCCCTCGAGCACTACCAACGCGCCCGTGATGCACAACTCCCCTGGCAGGACATCGCCCCTCGCCTCGCCTGGCTGCTCTCCGAGACGGGCCAGCAGCAAGCGGCCCTCGATGCGGCCCTGCCGGAAGACGAGCCGCAGCGCATCGCATCAGCCCACACCACCGACCTGCTCATCTGGCTCATCGATCATGGCATCGACCGCTCAGCCGTCGCCCGCCGAATCGAAACCGCCGCCCAGACCTTCACCGATCCTCCGCCATCGCTGCAATCGAGGCTCGACCTCGCTCGTGCCATCGCTCGCCCGCCAGCCGAGGCCTTCACCAACCATCTGAGGCCCGCTCTCGAGCGTTCACCCCACCTGCCCGAAATGCACCGTGCCGTGGTGCGCTCGCCGGAATTCAACCGCTCGATGGCCGCGATCATGCGCGAGCATCCCCTCGCAGCCCGCGGCCTCGCACGAGCCTGGCTCGCAGCACAGCCGAGCGACCTCCGGGCACTCGCGGATCAGCCCATCGGCGTCATCGACCCACACGCCATGGCCGCGATCTGGCTGGAAGTCGGTCGGCCAGAGCGTGCAGCACAGCACCTTGAGGATCAGCCGCCGTCGCTTCTCAAGGCACAGACCCTTGGCCTCAACACCCAGTGGGATGAGTTCGAACGCACCATCGCTGCGCTCACAAGCCCCCTCGATCAAGCCGAGGCCTGCATCGATGCCTCCCTGCTCGACCGCGCCAGCGTCTACATCGAACAAGCGCCCCCATCACCTCGCCGCGAACGCCTGGGCGCCCGCGTCCGCGCGCTGCAAGGCCAGACCGCCGAGGCCTTGACCGCCTATGAGCGCATGCTCGAGACCGACACCTTCGATACCCATGCGCTGCGTGCCATCGTCTCGCTCGTGGGCAGAGCCGGTCCCGCCCCGGACCCCGCACGCTTCGAGCCCGCCTTTGCCGCACTGGCAGCAACCGAGCCCCGCGACCCACTCGTTCTGCAACTCAAGGTCCAGCGCACCGCCGAGCAGCAGGGCGCTCCCGCCGCTGTAGAACAATCCATTGGCCTTCTCAGTGCCGGTCCTGCCGTGGCCTCGGTCCTCGTGGAGCTGGCGCCCGCGGTTGATGAGCAGAGCCGCGAGCGCATCATCGAGGCGCTCGAGCGCGCGCACGACGAAAGACCTCACGACACCTCGATCCTCGTGCCGCTCATCGCACTCTCGTTGCAACTCGGAGACCTCGACCGCGCCGAGTCACTCGTCAACGCCTACACCGGCCCGAGCCTCCGCATCGATGACCTCGCATCGGTCATCGAAGCGCGGCGTGTTCCACAATCCGCACGCCGAAAGACTGCCGAGCGTCTGCGCAACGGCCCGCAAACCATCTACCGGACACTTCGCCTCGCAGAGACCCTTCTCGTCGATGAGCCCGACGAGGCCCGGGCCCTTCTCCGCCGCGTGCTCCGGCCGGGGCTGACCCTCACCGGCCAGAACGAGGCTGCCCTCAACCAGACGCTGCTCAGCGCAGGCCAACTCGCCGAGCAACAGGCCTCAGCCGAGCGCGCACAGACAACGCTCTCGATGATCGCCGAGGCTGAAGCCATGGGCTTCGACCCCGCTTGGCAGGTCCGGCTCGTCGGCTTCAGTTGCACACTCATCGCGCTGGACCAGGCTCCCTCGGACGAGCCAGAGCAGGCCTCCGAGCGCATCGCTTCTGCTGTGCGCGCCCTCGTCGAGGCTATCGACAACCGCGAAACAGCTCAGGCCCTCGCACGTCGATACCGCGGCGAACGAGCCAACATCGGGCAGACCATCAATCAAGCACGCGCCGAAGTCGCCTACAGCCTCGCCGGCGCTCTGCACTTCGAAGGACGAACACGAGCCGCCCGACGCGTCTACCGCCTCGCCCTCGAACTCGATCCCTTCAACATCTGGGCCAACAACGACCTCGGCTACTTCCTCACCCTCGATGGCAGGCTCGACGAAGCCGAGCCCCTCGTCGAACGCGCCTTCCAACTCGCACCCGAGGAGATCAACATCCTCGACTCCATCGCCTGGCTCCGCTTCAAACAGGGCCGGCTTGAGGACGACGCCACCGGCCGCGGCGCCATCAGCCTCTTCGAAGAAGCCCTCCGCCGAGACGACGGCAAGACCAACGACACCGTCCAGCAACAGGCTGGCGACGTCTTCTGGACCGCGGGCGACCGCGAGCGAGCCCTTCAGGCATGGACCGAGGCCGCCCGCCTTCTCGAAGACCAACTCGCTGAAGTTGACCCCGGCACACGACTCCACGACCGCTGGTCGGAGGACCTCGCCCAGGTCCGCCGCAGGCTTGACCGCGCCAGCGACGACCTCGACCCCCTCGCCGATGTGGACTGAAGGCCCAACGCACACCCCCCAACCCGGGCAAGCCCCCACGCCCCCTACCATCGCCTCTCGAGGAGATACCAGCCATGGCCGGACACAGTAAATGGGCCAACATCAAGCACCGCAAAGAGCGCCAGGACAAGAAGAAGGGTGCCCTCTGGTCCAAGTGCTCGCGCGCGATCATCGCAGCAGCACGCAACGGAGGCGGTGACCCCGATACCAACCTCACCCTCCGCTACGCCATCGATGAAGCCAAGTACGCCAACATGCCCAAGGACACGATCCAGCGGGCAGTTGAAAAGGGCGCCGGCGCAGCCGATGGCGACAGCTACGAGGAAGCCGTCTACGAGGGCTACGGCCCGGGCGGCGCAGCCATGCTCGTCACAGCGCTCACCGACAACAAAACGCGCACCGTCGCCGATGTCCGAAGCCTCTTCAAGAAGGGCGGCGGCACACTCGGTCAGCCCGGCTCGGTCGCCTTCAGCTTCCAGACCAAGGGCCAGTTCGCCATCGAGGGTCCCAAGACCACCGAGGAGCAACTGATGGAAGTCGCCCTCGACGCCGGCGCTGAAGAAATCGAAGCACCCGAAGGCGATGACGGCATGTGGACCGTGCTCTGCGAGCCCGCCGACTTCGCCGCCGT
>CAZSBR010000125.1:4687-7511 GCA_964605165.1 uncultured Phycisphaeraceae bacterium | reverse complement strand
GTGTAGCGACGCGAGCGGTCCTTCTCGAGACACTTCATCACAACCCAGTCGAGGTCACGCTTGAGAACCCCCGCGAGCCGCCTGGGTTCGGTGTCGCGTTTGCGTGTCACCTCGGCGATCTCGACCGTCTGATCGCTCAGCCTCGTGCTCGGTCGCGCCGGTTCGACCTCGCGGATGATCCGCTGGATCTCGCCGTAGCCTGCCGAGCGCAGGCTCCTGGACTCGAAGGGCAGCACGCCCGTCAGCAGTTCATAGAGCATGACGCCCAGCGAGTAGAGGTCAGAGCGCGTGTCGACATCCTGCCCGCTCATCTCGGCCTGCTCTGGGCTCATGTATTCGGGCGTGCCGATGAGCTGGCCGTGCTCGGTGAAGATCGTCGCCTGGGTCAGCCGTTGATTGAGCGCCTTGGCGATGCCGAAGTCGATGACCTTGGGCATCGGCTCATCGTCATCGATGTAGGCGATGAGCACGTTCGTGGGCTTGAGATCGCGGTGGATCACGCCCTTGCTGTGCGCATGCTGGACCGCATCGCACACACGCATGAAAAGCCGAAGCCGATCCTCGATGCCAAGACGATGCCGATCGCAATGCTCGGTGATCGGCACGCCCTTGACGAGTTCCATCACGAAGTACGGCCGGCTGCCCTGGTCCGCGGGTGTCACGCCGCCATCAAAGACCTTGGCGATGCACGGATGGTCCATCACCGCAAGCGCCTGCCGCTCTGCTTCAAACCGTGCGACCACCGCTGCCGAGTCCATGCCCGGCTTGATGACCTTCAGCGCTACCCGACGCTGAACCGGCTCGGACTGCTCGGCCTCGAAGACCACACCAAAGCCGCCCTCGCCCAGAACTCGAACGAGCTTGTACCGCCCGATCGCATCGCCCCGCGTCGGTGCGCTGGCAGCGCCTTCAAAGGCACGCTCGACCGCAGCGTCCATCCCCATCGACGCTGTCGGCAGGTCGTCGGGCGTCTGTGATGTCGGCAAGTCGGGCCTCATGTCGGTGAGCCTATCTCCATCTTCTTCGCAATGGCCCTGCGCATCCCGCTACGCTGGGGATGCATGCTTCTGACACTCGCCGACGCCACCTCGGGCCATCCCTTGCACGATCTTGCCATCGTGCTTGCTGTGGCCGGGCTTGCTGTGCTCACGATGGGCCGGCTGGGCGTCGCTTCCATTCCCGCATTTCTCATCGCCGGCGCCATCTCGGGGCCCTACGCCATCGGCCTGATTGACACGCCCGAGTCGCTCACGACGATCAGCGAGCTTGCGATCATCCTGCTGCTCTTTGGCATCGGGCTGCACCTCGACATCAAGGAGATACGCCGGGGCTCATCCTGGATGTTCGTCGCGGGGCTGATCTCGGCGGTTGTCTGCATTCTCATCCTCTGGCCCATCGCGATGCTCTGGGGGCTGAGCGCCAAGGGAGCCTTTGCGGTCGCAGCAGCGATGAGCCTTTCAAGCACCGCGCTGGTCACGCGCAGGCTCATGAAGCAGCGCGCGCTGCGAACACCGACCGGGCGACTGAGCGTCATCGTGCTCATCGCACAGGACCTGGCCGTCCCGCTGCTGCTGGTCGTGATCTCCCTAATGGATCAGTCCAAAGCTGCCGCCGATGCGAGCGAGCCCCTGAGCCTGGGCAGCATGCTCGCCTACGCCGCGATGAGCCTGACCGGCCTGACGCTCCTGACCGTGGTGGGCCGCTGGCTGCTGCCCCGCGTTCTCAAGCGGGCTGCCATGCTCGGCAGCGATGAGGTTCTGCTCACGCTGGGGCTCGCCTCGGCCATCGGCTTTGCGATCATGACGCAGCTCCTGGGCTTCAGCTATGAGCTGGGTGCCTTCCTCGCGGGCCTGCTGCTCGGGTCGACGCCCTTTCACATGCAGCTCGGCGCGCTGCTCACCCCCGCCCGCGACTTCTTCCTCGCCGTGTTCTTCACGACCTTGGGCATGGCCATCGATCCGCACGCCCTGACGAGTGTCTGGCCCGCGGTGCTGCTGGCCACCGCGGCGCTGATGGCCGTCAAGGCCGTCTTCATCGCAGCATCGTGCTGGGCTGCGGGCGCGACGGGGCCCGTTGCTGTCACCAGCGGCCTGACCGTGGCCCAGGCCGGCGAGTTCAGCCTTGTGATTCTTCAGGCTGCTGCGACGGCCGCGCTGATCTCCAAGGACCAGACCTCCGCTGCTGTCGCTGTGGTCGTCATCTCTCTGATCGTCGCGCCGCTGCCAATCCTCGCCACCTCACGCCTTGAATCCTTCGCTTCGCGCCTGCCCCGCCCGCCATGGCTGGCCAAACCCAACCTCAACAACAGGCCGCCTTCGACCACTACAGCAGACGACGATGAACCACAAGCCCAGCGGCGAAAGGTCATCATCGCCGGCTTCGGCCCTGTCGGTCAGGTCGCAGCCGAGGCGCTCGAGTGGATGGATGTGAGCATCACCGTCATCGAACTCAACCCAGCCACCGTGCACACGCACAACGCACTGGGTCGGCACGTGGTCTTCGGCGATGTGTCACGCCCGGAAGTCCTCGACGCTGCGGGCATCACAGAGGCCTCCGCCATCATCCTGACCATTCCCGATGAGCGGGCCGTCATGAACGCATGCCAACTCGCCAAGTCCATCAACCCCGATATCCGGGTCATCGCCCGCTTTCCATTCCTGGGCAAGGGACTGCTCGCCAAGTCCATGGGCGCCGACGAGATCGTCGTGGATGAGGTCGCCACCGCCACTGCCATGCAAAAGCTCGTGGCCGAGTACCTCAAGCTCGACCCCGCGCCCGATCACCTCGCCGCCGACCATCCCGCGCAAGGCCATGAAGCCGTCGA
>CAZSBR010000125.1:1159-4587 GCA_964605165.1 uncultured Phycisphaeraceae bacterium | reverse complement strand
CACGAACTCAGAAATCAAGCCCGAGGCCCGCGAACAGCGAGAGGTCGCTCTCTTCCACGCCCGGATCAACATCGCTCTGGTACTCGTGCTCGAGACCCGCTGTGAGGTTCAGCCCGTCCTTGACGTCCAGCGCGTAGCGCCAGCCGAGCGTCGTGACCGTGCGGAACTCACCCAGCTCGGACAGATCCGGGTAGTAGCGGAAGGTCGATTCAATGCCCTGCCGATCGTCAAGATCCCACTGGAAGTCGTAGCCGAGCAAGCCCTCGGGGATCAACTCGTTGCGCCCAGAGCCGAACTCCCGAGTGAAACCACCACCAGCACGGAGGATGAGTTCCATGTCCTCTCGGTCAATCAGCCGGTAGCCAAGGCCGGCCGTCAGACCCACGCGATGGTCCCAGCTCTCGAACTGGTCCCACTCGTATCGGCCGTTGACGAACCACAACCAGGGCGTGTCGGCGATGTCGCGGTCATAGGTGCCGGTGGCTTGGAACTCGTTCTTGGTCGTCGAGCCGTCGTCCGTCTCGTTGCGATACGCAGCACGGAAGCTGAGCTTGTCAAAGTCGCGCTCGCGGTCGGCTCGATACGCCGCGCGCAGGTTGGTCGACTCCGTGTTGCCATCGTCGAGGCTGAAGGCGATCTCAATCCGCTGCTTCCACTCGGGATCGAGCTCGGGCAGGTCTTCCTCAGCCGCCGGCTCGGTCGCAGCCGCCGCAGCCTGGGCTGCTGCCTCATTCACAGCCGGCGCCATCGCTGCAGCCTCGGCGCTCGCAGCGGGCAAACGCACGCTGCCATCCTCTGCCACCGCCACGCCCTCGGGCAGCTCCACGCCCATGGCCTGAAGAGCCGCCAGCAACTCCGCAGCCGTCATGGCAGTATCCGGCGCAGGCGCAGCCCCAGCCGCCGGCTGCATCTGGGCCTGCGCCCGGGCCTCAGACGCAACACCCGCAGCGAGCCCGATGCTCAGACCCACACACGCGACCAGCCACCACCCACTGCTTGCTGACCTCTGCATCGCAACTTCCCCTGCTGCTAATCACGCTCCAGGCTCAACCAGAAAGAACTTGCCGCGAGGTTAGCGGCTCGCTTGCTCCCGGACCACACCGTCCCGGCTCCCAACCCCCCAGAACCGAGCGGGGCCATCGCCCGCGCCGTATATACTCCCCGGCGACATGCGCCGCGTGTCTCCGTGCCTTCAGCCTCTCTCCCAAGGAGCGTGCATCCCAGATGGCGTCCCTCGAAGACATCGCCACCGCGGTCGGCGTTTCCAAGTCCACCGTCTCGCTCGTGCTCAATGGCAAGGCCCGCAAGGCCCGCATCAGTGAGCGGCGGATCAAGGAAATCACCGAGGCCGCCGAGCGCCTCAACTTCGTGCCAAACGCTGCTGCACGCGCTATCCGCAAGGGCTCCTTCGGCCAGCTCGGCCTGCTGCTCTCGACCATCCCCACCCGAGCGCTGCTGCTACCGGGCATGCTCGAGTCCATCCGCTCCACGCTCAGCGAGAAGGACCAACTGCTCGTCATCAGCGAACTACCCGACGAGAAGCTCACCGATGACACCGCCATGCCCCGCATCCTCAGGGAGTGGGCCACCGACGGGCTGCTCATCAACTACCTCGAAGCCGTGCCGGAGAAAATGCGCACCCTGCTGGACGAGCACCGCATCCCGACCGTCTGGCTCAACATCAAACGCGAGACGGACGCTGTCTACTGCGACGACCACGCAGCAGCCGTCAGCGCCACTGAGCACCTCATCGAGCAAGGGCACACCCGCATCGCGTACATGGCCATGGGTGTCAGCGGCCACTACTCCAAGGCCGATCGCCAGGCCGGCTACACACAGGCCATGCAGGCGGCGGGCCTGACGCCGGACGTTCACCAGTGGCAGGCCTCCGTCCACGCCTCCCACCGCGCCGCCGAGGCACGCGCCTGGCTTGAAGCGCAGAATCCGCGCCCCACTGCCGTACTCACCTACGGCCAGGGGGATGCCATGCCCCTCTTCACCGCAGCACTCCAACTCGGTCTCAAAGTCCCGGGCGACCTCTCCATCGCCACCTTCCACCCGGGGCCGCTCTCGCTGCCCGGGCTCAACATCACCACCTGGTGCATGCCTTCGCGTGAACTGGGCCGAGCGGGCGTTGAACTGCTGCTCGAACGCATCAAGGCCAAGCAATCCCGCCCGTCGGTGGTCCTGCCCTTCACCGAGGTTGTGGGCTCGACCGTGGGCCCACCAGCCTGACAACTCGCCCGATCCCCCTTGCGAACACGTCCCGGCTCATCCGTGGCACGCCGCAATCCGATACCTTCTCTTCTGAGATCGCCCGGCTTGCTCCGCGGTCTCGCAGAGATGCAAGGAAACCACGTTCGTGACCAAGACCCCACCCTCCCACTCCGCTGGCAAACCGGGTGATGCCCCCGCGCCCCGCAACCGAACCGGAAGCAGTTGGGAGCCCGACGACGCCCCGGTGCTCGTGGCACCCAACGCTGCCCGCTTCCGCTCGCCCTTTGCTGACGACGACCACATCCCCCCCTCGGTCGCCATCCAGACCAAGCTCGAACCCCAGGGTGACGTCGGCATCGAGTTTCGGCCCGTGCCCCGCTTCGCCAAGGACGCACAGGGCTGCCACCTCATCCGCATCGGGGCAGAGCCCTCCGTCAGTCTTTATGGCACGGGCGAGGTCGCTGGCCCCATGCGCCGCAACGGCACCAACGCCCTGCTCTGGAACACCGACTCCTTCGGCTATGACCGCTCCACGCCGGCGCTGTACCAGGCCCACCCCTGGGTCCTCGCCCTGAGACCCGATGGCTCGGCCTTCGGCGTCCTCGTCGACACCACCTACCGAACCGAGGTGGACCTCACCACCGGCATCCGAATCCGTGTCCATGGACCCGCCCCGGCGGTCTACGTCATCCACGGCGACTCGCCGGACACCGTCCTCCAGACCCTCGGGCAGTGGATTGGCGCCATGCCCCTGCCCCCGATGTGGGCCCTGGGCTTCCACCAGTGCCGATACTCCTACGACACACAGGAAATCGTCCTCGAGATCGGCAAGACCTTCCGCGAGCACCAACTGCCCTGCGATGTCATCTGGTGCGACATCGACTACATGGATCAATACAAGGTCTTCACCACCCACCCGGAGAACTTTGCGAACGTCTGGAGCATGACCCGCGAGCTTGCCTCCATCGGCCTGCGCACGGTCTACATCCTCGATCCGGGCCTCAAGGTCTGTGAGAACTACCCGCCCTACGGCGAGGGCGTCGAGCACGACCACTTCGTCAAGATGCCCGATGGCTCCATCTTCACGGGCGAGGTCTGGCCCGGCACCTGCGGCTTTCCCGACTTCACCAACAACGACGTCCGCGCCTGGTGGGGCAAGCTCTGCGCCGACTTCGCTGAGCACACCGGCGCCGCCGGCCTGTGGCCGGACA
>CAZSBR010000125.1:0-1149 GCA_964605165.1 uncultured Phycisphaeraceae bacterium | reverse complement strand
ATGAACGAGCCCGCCGTCTTCGACGGGCCCGAGCACACCATCCCCCTCGAAGCCCGCCACAACGCCGACCCCGAACTCGGCGGCCAGGGCGACCACGCACGCTATCACAACATCTACGGCATGCAGATGGCCCGCGCCACGCAAGAGGGACTCGCTGCCCGGCGGCAGGACCTCAGGCCCTTCGTCCTCAGCCGTTCCAACTACCTCGGCGGTCAGCGTCACGCAGCCTGCTGGACGGGCGACTCCGCCTCCACATGGGACCACCTCTCGTGGACCGTGCCCATGATGGTCAACCTCGGGCTCAGCGGCCAGCCCTTTGCCGGCTGCGACATCGGCGGCTTCAGCCACAACGCCACGCCCGAGCTCTTCGCACGCTGGATGGGCATCGGCTGCCTGCTGCCCTTCTCGCGCGCGCACTCCGACAAGGGCACCGAGCCCCACGAGCCTTGGGCCTTCGGCGAAGACACACTCGCTGCCTCACGCCAGGCGCTCCAGCGCCGCTACCGCCTCATCCACTACCTCTACACCCTCTTCCACGAGCACACCCTCACCGGCCTGCCCGTCATGCGGCCGCTCTTCTTCGCCGACTTCACAGACGACTCCCTCCACGACTGCGATGACGCCTTCCTCCTCGGTGAGCACCTGCTCGTCCGCGCCTCCATCACCGAGGACAACGTCAAACGCGCGCCCATGCCCAAGGGCATCTGGCAGCGGTTCGAGCCCGCTCCACTCCCCGGACATTCCGCCGACGAAAGCACACACCCCCAGCTCCCCGATCTGCTGATCCGTGGCGGCTCCATCCTTCCGCTCGGCCCCATCATCCAGACCACCGAGCAGCGCCGACTCGACCCGCTGACCCTCGTCGTCTGCCTCGATGAAGAAGGCAAAGCCTCCGGCACGCTCTATGAAGACCAGGGCGACGGCTTTGGCTATCAGCAGGGCGACTACCTCTACACCACCTACAGCGCCCGCCGCGAGGGCAAACGCGTGGTGGTGGGCATCGAAAGCGCCGAAGGCAACCGCGCCCGCGACATCCGGGCTGCCGAGATCATCGTCCTCATGCCCGATGGCACAAGCGTCCGTGGCACAGGCTTCGGCGGCGACACCATCCCCGTGCTCCTGCCCGGTGACTACTCGGACGAGGCTGAG
>CAZSBR010000124.1:0-7554 GCA_964605165.1 uncultured Phycisphaeraceae bacterium | reverse complement strand
AGTTGCTCAGCCGCCGCTCGCCCGCCGTCCGAATCAACAGGTCCGGATCGGGGATCCCCGCCGTGTAGAGCGAGCCATCAATCGTCTCCGGCTCAATCTCGTCGGGCGAAAGGTCCCCTCGGGCCACACGCTCAGCAATGTCTCGGCATGCATCGGCGATCTCCTGCCGCGACCCGTAGTTCATCGCGATGCACAGCATCGGCCCGGTGCACGCACTCGTGGCCGCCTCGAGCGATTCCACAGCCTCTCGCACCTCTTCGGGAAGCTCGCGACGCCGCCCAATGAGCCGGAAGCGCATGTTCTCCGCGACCATCGCGTCCCGCTCACCTTCCATGTACAGCACAGCCATCGCCATCAGGGCGTCCACTTCCTCCGTCGGTCGCCGCCAATTCTCCGTGCTGAAAGAGTACAGCGTCAGGACTTCGACCCCCAGCCGCCCGCACTCCTCGATCGTCGTGCGAACCGCCGCTGCCCCGTTGCGATGCCCGAAGATTCGCGGAAACCCCCGCTGCTCAGCCCAGCGACCATTGCCGTCCATGATCACCGCAATGTGCCGAGGGATACGAGCGGGGTGAACGTCGGGCAAACGACCAAGCGGATCCGCCTTGGGATGCACCGCCCGCAGCCGATCCACCGCCTCCCGCACGCTCTCATCCAGCATCGAGGCATCCATGGGTTCGTGTGCGCTCATCCGTGCTCCATCCGATTCCAACCAACCGGCCAGCCCATCCGTCTATGAGCGTCCCATGCCATCAACGGCCAACCGCTGCCTCGTGGTACAGCGTCTGACTGCGATCAGGGCCCACGCTCACAAGGCCCAGCGGCGTTCCCGTTGCCTCCACGATCCGGTCCAGGTACGCCCGGGCCGCCGACGGAAGATCCTCGATCGACCTCGCGCCACACACCGTTTCGTCAAACGGCTCGAGTTCTTCCAGCACCGGCGTGGCGCGACCCAACGCCTCGGCATCGGGCATGAACCGTTCCGTCCGCTCGCCGTCGATCTCGTACGCAACGCACACCTTGAGTGGCTCGACCGTTGCCAACACGTCGAGCAACATCACGGCAAGCTCCGTCACGCCGTTTACCATCGCCGCATATCGAAGACCTACCAGGTCCAGCCAGCCGCAGCGACGAGGACGACCCGTTGTCGTTCCAAACTCCCGGCCCCGCGTACGGATCAAATCGCCCGTCTCGCCCAGAAGCTCGGTGGGCATCGGGCCCGCACCCACACGCGTGCTGTACGCCTTGACAACACCCACGACGCGGTCAAGACGCGATCCGGGCACGCCAGTTCCCGACGGAATGCCAAGCACCGAGCACACGGACGAGGTCACAAACGGATACGTCCCGTGGTCAACATCCAACAGCGTCGCGTTACCGCCCTCGAACAGCACGCTCTGCCCACCCTCGAGCATGTCGTGAAGCAGGTAGGTCGTGTCCTCCATGTGCGAAGCAAGCCGCTGGCCCACCTCGTGCAGCGAGGCAGCAACCTCACCAGGCGCAGGAGCATCGACCAGGCCCGCATCAAACGATCGCGCACGCTCCAGTTTGGATTCCAAGCGATCCAGACTCAGAAGATCACCCACCCGCACCGCTGCCGAACGCTGCGCCTTCTCAGCATAACAGGGACCGATGCCGCGCTTGGTGGTGCCGATCGCCCCCCCACCCTCGCCCATCAGCCGTTCCTCGCGCCAGGCATCGATCAGCTTGTGGTAGGGCGTCACGACATGCGCGCGCGTCGAGAGCACGAGCCGGGAAGTATCGATTCCACGATCACGAAGGGCAGCGAGTTCCTCGTCGAGCTTGAATGGGTCGACGGCCACACCGTTGGCGATCACCGCTCGGCAGCCGCTGTGCAGGATGCCGCTGGGCACGAGATGCAGCGCAAAGCGCTGGCCATCGACCACCACGCTGTGGCCCGCATTGGCTCCGCCGTTGTACCGCACCGTTGCGTCATGCTCCGCTGCGAGCACGTCCACAACCTTGCCCTTGCCCTCGTCGCCCCACTGCATGCCGACAACCGCAGTGCACTGCCCTGCCCGATAACCCTCGCCACCCGCCCGTTGAGCCGTCATGGTTGCACCTTCCGAACCGCTGTCGAACTCAGTCGTGAGCGGGCGTCAACCGGTCGCCTCGACGCGCCGATGTGACGTCCGAGGTACCCAACGATGGCCGAAAGCAAGCCCGCATCCATCAAGATCATGTGCCCCAACCTGCGGTGCCGAAAGGTGCTCGCTGTACCGACCATCGCCAGGGGCAAGACGGTTCGATGCCGGGTGTGCTCCACACACATCCGAATTCCGGGCAGCAGCACGAGCGAGAGCCCCGCTGCGTGAGGCGGACGATCCGCCGCGCTCCCCAACGCGAACAACACGCCGCTACAGCGCTGGCTGATCGTCATCGTCGTCCAGCGTCAGATCATCAAAATCAAAGTCAACGCTGCTGTCGTCGCTGTCAGACGTGAACGGCCGCAACTCGTCCTCACGGGACGCCACCGCCGAGGGCGTCGGGTCGGACGCGGGTTTCTGGGCTCCGTTGCGGACAATCGCCGAAGCATCGATCGTCTCGGGCTCCCCATCGATCCGGAACACGAAGACCACCGAACCAAGGCTCAGGACATCGCCCGGCTTGACGCGATGCTCCTGCACGCGCTGGCCGTTGATGTACGTTCCGTTCGCCGAGCCAAGGTCGCGAATCACCACGCCCTCGGGGTCCTTCGCGATCTCGCAATGCTGGCGAGACACGTTGGCGAGCGGTATCCGGATCTGGCAGTCCTCCCGGCGACCGAGCACGGCGTGCTTCCACTTCACCGGGACATCGACCTCCCGGCCATCGGACCGCACGTTGACAAGCACCACATCCACGCTTGATCTACCCTTCCACAGGCCGTGTCGGCCTGATTCCGCCCTTGGGCTCTGCCCGTCCATCCCGCATCGGCGGGGAGGCCACGAGGCCAACCACCCGTCCACGCATCATACGGCCCGAGCTCCGCCACCGTGACAAGCGACCACGATACCCCAGACCTCGCCGCCCAGCAACGCTCGGCACTCCCCCTGGAGATCATCGAGGGCCGTTCGGGCCCCATGCCCGAAAAGCTCCGAGCCGCCATCGCTTCACCCGATGAACCCGTCCGCTCCCTCTACATCCATGTGCCATTCTGCGCACATCGATGCCACTACTGCGATTTCTACTCCATCGTCGATACCCGCGATCGCGCGGCTGCCTTCGTCGATCGACTCATCGAGGACCTCATCGCCCAGGCACCCGCCGCCAGAGGACGCCCACTCGACACCATCTTCATCGGCGGCGGCACTCCGACTCTCCTGCCCGTGCCCCTCTGGGACCGCCTCATCCAAGCCCTCGAGCAGCACTTCGACCTCTCGGCCATCCGCTCGGGTCGCGGCGAGTGGACGGTCGAGTGCAACCCAGAGACCGCCACACCTGAACTCTTCGCCTGCCTTCGGGCCGGCGGCGTCAACCGACTGAGCATGGGCGCGCAGTCATTCCTGCCCCACCTGCTCGAAGCCCTCGACCGCCGACACGACCCCGCAAACGTCTACCGAGCCATCGATCTTGCCCGTCAGGCGGGCATCGACCGCGTCTCCGTCGACCTCATCTTCGCCATCCCGGGCCAAAGCCTCGAAGAGTGGCACACCGACCTCGCCACCGCGATCGAGCTGGGCACCACGCACATCTCGGCCTACGCCCTCACCTACGAGCCCAACACCCCGCTGACCGTTCGGCTTCAGCGCGGCGACTTCGAGCCCGCTCCCGACGACCTCGAAACCGAGATGTTCGTGCACGCGGGCCACCAACTCGCGGCGCACGGCCTCCAACGCTACGAGGTCAGCAACTTCGCTCGCCCAGGCGACGAATGCCGACACAACCTCGCCTACTGGCGTCAGCAACCGTGGCTCGCTTGCGGCCCATCGGCGTCGGGCCATGTCCTCGAGAGAACCGAAGCGGGCCCCGCAAGCCACCGCTGGAAGAACACCCCCCGCCTCGACACCTACCTCCAGCACTCGGTGGGCGGCTTCGGCCCGGTCATCGACCATGAACCGCCCGACGCCCCGCGTCTGCTCGCCGAAGTCATCATGACCGGCCTCCGCCTCAGAGAGGGCATCCGCCGCGATCACATCCTCGAGCGGGCCGCCGCTTTGGGCTGTGAAGCAGCGATTCTCGCCGCTGCACGACCCCACGAAGACCGCGGCGATCTTGCGCACGCTGGCGACGACTGGAAGCTCACCGATTCAGGACTCCTCCGGGCCGACGCCATCGCCAGCGACCTGATGGCCGCCATCGGCTGACGCCCGCAAAGCCGCCCCGCGCGGGCCGTGCCGCGGCATGGAGAGCTTCATCCGCAGCAGCAGCGGCCGAAGATCACGAGGCCAGGGCGAGCGGGCGTCGATCTCCGCGCCCGTCACTGGATGGGTGAAGACCAGCCTGTGCGCATGCAGCGCAAGCCTGTTTGAAGCCGCGCGCACATTCTTGGGCCCGTACAGCGGATCACCCAGAATCGCGCTGCCGATGAAGTCCAGATGCAAACGCACCTGGTGCAGCCGGCCTGTCACCGCCCGAGCCTCGATCAGCGCTGCAAGCCCGCTTGCTTCGAGCACGCGATACGCCGTGACCGCCTGCTGCCCACCCGATGCCAGGCGGGCCTCCTTGCGCGTCGCGTAGGCACTCGTCCGAATCTCGCGCTCGGCGATCGGCTTGGTGATCACGCCTTTGGACGAGGCCGGCGCCTTGTGGCACACCGCCCAGTAATACTTCTCGATGCGCCGATGCTCGAACTGCGAACGCAGGCCGTCGTAGGCTTCAGTGGACAGCGCGACGATGAGCGCGCCGCTCGTGCCCTTGTCGAGCCTGTGCAACAGCCCGAAGGCACGCTCTGCCCCCAGATTCCGCAGCCGATCTCCAAACAAGGCCATGAGCCCATTGAGAAGCGTGTCGCTCTCATGGCCCTTGCCCGGAAGCGTCACGAGCCGTGATGGCTTGTCGACGACGACCAGATGCTCATCTTCGTAGAGCAGCCGGCAACTGATCCGCGAATTGGCGGCTGGCACGCCCCCGCTCATGCGTTGCTCTCAGCGTGGGCGTGTTCGCCGCCCGGGCATGCGTCGTGATCGATGTACCAACGCAGTTCACCGCCGACGGGCTCGATGCCCAGGATCGGTGCCTCACGGCGAGAGAGCCCGCCGGCGACCAGTCGCTCGAGGGCCGCTCGCTTCTTCGCTCCTGTCACCAGCACCGCCAGCGACCGCGACGCGTTGAGCAGGCGGTAGGTCATCGTGATCCGAGGAGGAGGCGTGACCGCGGGGCCGTCGTTGAGCGCAATGAGACGGTCTTCCGGGGCCTCCAGCGCCGGCGAGTCAGGAAACAGGCTCGCCGTGTGCAGATCGTCCCCCATGCCCAGCACGACGAAGTCCAGACGGTCGTGACCGCGCTCTCGCCACTGCAGCACCGACCGGATCTCCTGCTCGTACCGCACATCCCCATCGTCCTCGATGGGCATCGCGTGAAGCTGCTCAGCCGGGATGCCCGAGTGGTGGCGGAGCAGTTCTCCGATCTCACCGAAGTTGCTGCGCTTATCCGTATGAGGCACGCGGCGCTCATCCACCATCCACACATGGGTCTGACGCCAGGGCAAGTCACGAAACAGCGGGTCGTACATCAGCCGGCGATACATCGGCATGGGCGTGGACCCGCCCGACAACGCAAGATGGAAGCTGCCGAACTGTCGAGCACATGCCTTGGCCTGCATCAGCAGGTCCGTCGCCAGCGCGGTCATCGCGCTATCGGCATCCCGCCGAAGCACCACCGTTCCGGGCAGATCGGGCGTCGGCGGATCTGGCACAAGCTCTATGGGTCCATCCTCCAGCACCGCAGCCTCCTCTGAACAACCAACCGTACAACCAGACGCACCCGCGTGTGGACATCCCAAAGCAAGCACTGCCCGGGCAGACCGTACGCCCACCGCTCACGCGGGGTTGTGCCAGCCTCGGCCCGCTATCGCGCTTGCGATCAACTCATCCGCGTGGTCCGGTCCCCACGAACCCGGGGCGTACGTCTGCATCTTGCTGCGCGTGACCTCACAGTCCAGCACCGGCTGCACGAGGCTCCAGCCTGCTTCGACCTCGGCGCGGTGCTTGAAGAGCGTCCGGTCGCCGGCCATCGCATCCACGAGCAGCGGCCCGTAGGCCTCGAGAGGCTCGCCGCCAAAGCGCTCGACGTAGTCGAGGTCGAGCGAAGCCGAGTCGATCTGAAAGCCCGATCCCGGGACCTTGCCACGCACCTCGAGGCTCAGGCCCTCGTTGGGCGCAATCGCCAGCACCATGCGGTTCGCATCGCCCATCGCGTTGTTGCTCGCGCCGAACAGGTTCACCGGCGGGTGCTTGAACTGCACCACGACCTCCGTCCGCTTCTGTGCAAGGCGCTTGCCGCTGCGGAGAAAGAACGGCACGCCTGCCCAGCGCCACGTGTCGAATCCGATCTCGATCGCGGCGTACGTCTCGGTCCCCCGCTGCGCATCAACTCCGGGCTCATCGACGTAAGCCGCCTCGCCTCCACCCGCGCCATAGCGACCGAACACCGCCTTGGGCCGACCGTCACGGTGTGTTGCAAGGCGAGCCGTCTGGAACAGCCGAAGCTTCTCTCGCATGATCGCGTTGGCCTCGTACTCCGGCGGCGGTTCGATGGCGACCAGCGCCGCCACCTGCAAGAGGTGGCTCTGAATCATGTCCCGCACAGCGCCGGCATCGTCGTAGAAATTCGCGGCCCGGCTGCCCACGCCGATCGATTCCGCCGCTGTCACCTGCACATGCTCGATGCTCTGGTTGGTCCAGAGCGGTTCGAAGATCGCGTTGGCAAAGCGGAGCACCAGGATGTTCTGCACCAGCTCCTTGCCGAGGTAGTGGTCAATCCGAAAGATCGAGCCCTCTTCGAAGACCCTGCCGAGCGTGCGGTTGAGAGAGACCGCCGATGAGATATCGTGCCCAAAGGGCTTCTCGATGATGATCCGTTGCCACGCCGTCCTCTCAGGATGCAACGAGCACCATCGCTTGCCCTCAGCGACCCAGCCGTGCGCGCCGATTGCGTTGATGATCGGCTCGTACAGCGTCGGGGACACCGAAAGGTAAAAGAGCGTGTTGGGCTCACTGCCCTGACGCGCGATCCCCGCCTCTGCAGCAAGCTCCCGCACACGGGCGTGGATGCCCGCCATGGACTCCTGTTGAGAAGCGTCCGCCGCGTGGTAGTGAATCCCCTTGGCAAACGCCTCCCAGGTCTCAGGGCGAAAGCCGTGCGCGTGGTCTTTGGCTCCTGCGCGCGTCCGCTCGCGGAACTCATCGTCGGTAAACGCAGTGCGTGAGACACCCAGCACCTTGAGTCCTCTGGGCAGAAGACCCTGCCGATGCATCTCATACAGTGCGGGCACGAGCTTGCGGGCGGTGAGGTCACCCGAAGCCCCGAAGATCACCAGCACACACGATTCGGCATCACTGCTTTCGCTCATGGCGGGCATGCTAACGCCCCCTACCCTTGCACGCGATGCCC
>CAZSBR010000123.1:2645-7653 GCA_964605165.1 uncultured Phycisphaeraceae bacterium | reverse complement strand
CCGATGCCGAGCCCGCCGGCGTTGCCGAGGCCGCTGCCGGTGGTCTTCTTTTCCTTCATCTTGCCCTGTTCGCGGAGGCGGCGCAGGGCCGGGGTCTCCTTGAGGATCTCGTCGGGGTTGCGATCGTCGCGGATGTTTCGGCCATCGTTTCGGCCTTCGCGTGGGCGGATGCCCTTGGGCGTCTTGCCGGTGGGCGCTGCGTCCTTACCGCCGGGGCCGGCTCGCTCGGGTCGTTCCTTGGCCTGCTTGATGCTCAGCGAGATCTTGCGGTCGTTCGGATCGATCTTGAGGATCTTGACGGTGACGACTTCGTCGGGCTTGACGACCTCGCCGACGGTTTCGACGCGTCGCCAGTCCAGTTCGGAGATGTGGACGAGGCCCTCCACGCCTGTGGCGACTTCGACGAAGCAGCCAAAGTCCAGCAGCTTGGTGACGCGGCCGGTGACGATCTCGCCTTCGGTGAGGCTGTCGCCCGCGGCCTGGAATGGATCGTCCTGTAGCTGCTTGAGGCCGAGGCTGATGCGGTTCTCATCCCAGTCGAGCTTGAGGATCTGCACGCGGATGTGCTCGCCCTCCTTGACGAATCGGCCGACAGCCTTCTCGCCCATGCCCACGCGGTCGTGGCTGAGATCCGAGACGTGGACGAGGCCATCGATGCCGCCGAGATCGACGAACGCACCGAAGGGCATGATCTTGCGGACCGTGCCGTCGACGGTGTCGCCCTCCTTGAGGGTCTTGCGGAGCTCGGCTGCCTTGGCCTTGCGTTCCTCGCCGAGGAGGTCGCGCCGGCTGAGGACGATGTTGCCCTTGCCGCTGCGATCGATGCGGCTGACCTTGCATTCGAGCCGCTGGCCGACGAACTGCGAGAGGTCGGCGATGCGCTCGTAAGAAACCTGGCTTGCGGGCATGAAAGCGCGGCGTTTGGCGACTTCGAGTTCGAGACCGCCCTTGTTGACGCCCGTGACCTCTGCTTCAACGACCTGTCCCGGCTCGAGCATCTCCCAATCTGCCTTCTCGACCGCGCCGGGCCTGATGCAGATGTAGAGGGATTCCTGGGCTTCGTAGCGGGTGATGACGACTTCCATCTCGTCACCCGGGTTGGGGAGTTCGTCGTCCTTGAACTGCTGGCGGTCCATGACGCCGAGCTCTTTGGGGCCGAACTCAACGAAGATGTCCGTCGGGCCGACGCTGACGATCTTGCCGGTGCGGTGTTCGCGGCCTGCCTGCACGACGCGCGGGCCGCGGAGCTTGGCCGGCTTGGCACCGCCGAGGGCTGCGCCCTTTTTGCCAGCGTCTGCTGCGGGCTGATCGGGCATGTTGGCGATGTCGCTCATCGCGGCGTCGATCTCGGCCTGCGTGTCCGCATCGATGACCGGCTCGCTGGAGGCCTTGGTGGCTGGCTTGCCGGGCTGATGGGCCTCGGCGGCCTCGAGCGCACCGTCCATGGCCTCGGCTGCTGGCTGAGACGTGGAGTCGGGCGAAGCGCCTTCGTGGGCTTGCTGCGAGGCGGGAGCGGTCTGGTCCGGTGTGGGCTGATCGGTCATGAACGGGACTCGGGCGGCATGGAGCGAGGAACGATGGACAAAGGGCCGAGAGACACTCGGCTGACGGATTTCAAGCCAAGAGGCTTGTGAGTGTATCGCCAGGGATCTGCTTCACCAGCAGAGAGTTTGGTGATTCGAGCGGGTTTGGGGGCTTCTCATCGGCTTGAGGGCCGCTTGGCCGACCTGAGGAGAGCATGCGATGGTCAGGATCGTTGGATGGTCGTGGCTGTGGGCCCCAGGCCCTCGGCGCCCGCGATGGACCCCATCGTTTCCCGGGCGGCTTCGACGATGCGCTCGGCTGTGCGGACATTGACCCATCCTGCGTCGGCATCGATGGCGGGCTGGGTGCCCGTGCGGACCGCATCGAGGAACGAGCGGATCTCCATGAGCAGGGGCTCGGCATCATCGATGACCAGGGGCTCGAAGTTGACGAGTTCGTGCCAGTCCATCGCGGTCAGGTCCACGCCGTTGCGGAGTTGCTCGCGGACTTCCTGCATCTGGGATTCATTGGCAAGGCGGCTGATGATGGTGCCGGACTTCTTGCCGTAGTCGATCTTGATGTACGCGGCTTCGCCCGTGATGCGGGTCACGCGCTCCGTCTTCAGGGCCAGCCGGCTTGCGGTGATGTTGGCCACGCAGACGCCCTCGGGCCGGCGCCAGGTGAGGCGGGCGTTGCAGACATCTTCGTGCTCGGTGACGACGCTCACCGCCGCGGCTTGGATCTCATCGGGCTCGTGGCCGCCCATCAGCATGAGCACGACATCAAGATCGTGGATCATCATGTCCATGACGACACCGATATCGACCGAGCGGAACGTCATGGGGCTGACGCGGTGGACCTCGATGAAGCGGGGCACGATGGATCGGCCTTCATCGGTGGCCAGCCGAACCGCGCGCATCGCGGGGTTGAAGCGCTCGATGTGACCGACCATGAGCACGGCGCCGGACTCGGCCGAGGCGCGGCGGAGCAGATCGGCTTCCTCGGCGGTGGCTGCCAGCGGCTTCTCGATGAGGCACGCAACGCCCGCTTCGAGCAATGGGCGGGCGACCGCCTCGTGGTAGACGGTTGGCGTTGCGATGCTGACAGCATCGACACCCGCTTCAATCAGGGCGTGCACATCGGGAAAGACCCGGCCGCCATGCTGATCGACGATGGCTGCGGCGCGGTCCTCGTCTGCTTCCACAACGCCGAGGAACTCGACATCGGGCTCTTGTGCATAGACGCGGGCGTGATGGCGACCCATGCGACCGACGCCCACCGCGGCGCACCTGAGGGGCTTGTTGGCCTGGTCGTTCACGCTGTCACCGCCTGTTCGAGGGCCTGCTCGAGTTCATCGCGGCTGACGACGCCGATGAGCTTGCGGACAACTTCACCATCGCGGAAGACGATCACGGTGGGGATGGCGGAGATCTTGTAGCGATCGCGGAGTTCGCCGCAGTGGTCGGTGTCGATGGTCACGACGCGGGCGACCTCTGAGCGTTCGTCGGCGAGTTGGCCGAGCAGGGGCTTGAGTCTTCGGCAGGGTGCGCACCACTCGGCGCCGAACTCGGCGAGCACGAGGCCGGGGGCCTTGAGCACCTGTTGGTCGAAGCTGTCCTGGTTGACCTGCAGCACGCTGCTCTCGGTCATGCGTCATCCTCTCTGCGTCCGTGGCGTGGGTGAACGCTCACGCCGGCGCGGCTGTCTCGCTCAGGGCTGAGGGTAGCCCGCCCGCCGCGGACCGGGCCGCGATTGGCTTCAAGTGGCTGGGTGGCTGCGGCCTGTGAGGACCGCCCACGCCGCGTTAAGGGCCTCACGGTGCGGTGCAACATCGTGCACCCGAAAGATCCGTGCGCCCATGGAGAGGTGCAGCGTGCTCATCGCGAGCGTGCCCGCCAGGCGTTCAGAGGGCTCTGAATCGCGGCCCAGACTCAGGCGCCCGACGAAGCTCTTTCGGCTCAGGGCGCTGACGAGCCCAAAGCCCTGGCCTGCAAGGCGGGGTGTCGCGGCCAGAAGTTCCAGCGTGTCGGCCAGACCCTTGCCAAAGCCCAGCCCGGGATCCCACAGGATCCGGCTTGCATCCAGCCCCGCCTCGCATGCGGCGCGCGTCGAAGCATGCAGCCGATCGATCACCGCTTCGACGACGTTGTCGTACTGAGGCGGCGCCTGGTAGGCGTCTGAATAGCTGTCGGCTGGGGGTGCGATCAGGCGGTGCATGACGATGAGCCCCGCCCGGTACTTCGCAGCGACGCTGAAGAGGTCGGGATCATCAAGCCCGCCCGAGACGTCGTTGATCGCGTCAGCGCCGGCATCGAGCGCGGCGCGTGCGACCTTGCTGCTGGTGGTGTCCACACTGATGAGCGCACGCGCGGCAGGGCCCGCCTGCCTGCGGAGTTGCTCGATGACGGGCACGACGCGGCGGATCTGTTCGTCTGCGTCCACGCGCTCGGCGCCGGGGCGTGTGGATTCGCCGCCGATGTCGAGCACGTGCGCACCTTCGTGGAGGGATCGCAGCGCGTGCTCGAGGGCCTGATCGGCCGAGGCTGCGCGGCTGTCTGCGTGGAAGCTGTCGGGCGTGCAGTTGATGACCGCCATGAGGCGCGGAGCGGCGAGGCTCAGCGTGCGGTCATGAGCGAGGCACCACTGGTGTGGGGGCGTCGCCTGCGCGGGTCCTGCGTGTGCGGGTGTTGAACCGGTCATGAAAGCACAACGCCCCGGTTTCCCGAGGCGTTGCGTGGTGCAGAGTGTATGAGGTCGATCGGCTTTAGAAGCGGGGCGCACCGCCGCCGTCGCCTTCTTCGATCTCCATGCCGGCGCCCATTTCGCGGGCGGTCTTGATGACCGTGGTGATGACGGACTGGGGCACGTGGGTGCGCATTCTGAGGCCGCCACCATCACCGACCAGGCCCATGGCGACGGGCGCCATCTCGCCATCGACAGCGGGGACCTCTGCGCCGAACATGGCTGCGGCCGAGCCGACGAGCTTGATGACCTCACCGACATCGAGATAGCCCTCAGCGATGCGGTTGCCGGGCAGGTTGGAGGCCGCCTCGGTGATGCGTGCATCGCTTGCGAAGGAGGTCTCGGCGGTTGTCTTGAGGGCCTTGCTGACGAGTTCAGAGTTGCGGCTCATGGTCTGGATGAGGCCTGCATCGCTGACGGCGATGAAGCCCTGGGGACCTGTGCCGCCCATGAGCATCATTTGCTGCTGCATGGCCATCTGGGCCTGCATGGCGTTGGGGTCGTTGGGGTCGACGCTCATGTTCATGGCCCATGCATCGACCTCGACGCCCTCGATGGTCGTTGCGCCGCGCTCGTAGGAGGTCTCGAACTCCATGCCGCCGACGACCTCGCCGTCCATGTCGGCATAGATGCCACGCACGAGGTCGCTGAGGTCCTCGGGGGTTTCAGAAGCGGTGAAGCTGAGCGTGTTGGCGAAGAGCCCGCCTGCGAAGAGGCCGGGGGTGGTGCCCATGAGCTGGGC
>CAZSBR010000123.1:0-2635 GCA_964605165.1 uncultured Phycisphaeraceae bacterium | reverse complement strand
GGGCCTGGCCGGTGCTTTCGCTCATGAGCTGCAGGAAGCTGGCGCCACCCATCATGCCGCCGCCACCACCGCCCATGCCGTCGGCCGCTTGGGCCATGCCCTCAAGCATGGAGCGGATGCCGTCGCTCGAGTAATCCATGGCCATGGCGAACATGAAGGGCATGGAGGGCAGTTCGGCGAGATGCTTGCCTGCGTTGCCCTCGTTGCGGAAGTAGCCGGCGGTCTCGGAGTCTTCCTTGAAGTTGGCGCCCAGATCCAAGGAGAGGCCGTTCTCGGGGAGGTTGAAGCCGAGCATGCCGGCGTGGCCATCGTTGATGAGGCGGTCGGAGAGGTTGGAGAGCAGGCCGGTGATGGCTTCGACTTGCTCGCCGCCCATGCCGCCCATAGCGCCCATCATGTTGACCTGGTTGGACATGGCCTCGACGCTCTGCTCGATGAGCGGCGTGAGGGCCTCGATGTTGGCAGCGAGCAGCAGGTCGGAATCGTTTGAGATCTGCCTGCCGGTGGCGCCCATGAGCATCTCGTGGCTTTCGCTGTTGCCGCCATCGGCATCAAGGAAGTCCAGCAGATCCGCGTCCTGTGCGAGGGCTGCGAAGCCGCCGCCGAGGTTCATGGCATGGACGGTCCCGAACGGTGCGTTGATGGTGGTGACACCCTCTTGCGCTTCGCCGCCCAGGCCGAAGACGAACGCTTCAAAGTCCGCGACGGGCGCGATGATGATGGGCTCGGGGCCCGCGGCATCGGGATCGATCTCGGGGAGCACGACCACGGCGGGTCCCTCGGCGTTGAGCCCCTCGTTGGCGAGCAGGAGCTGGGCCATGCCGAGCGCTTCCTGGGCGTCGGTCATCTTCATGGTTTGTGCCCAGAAGGACATGCGGCCGTGGGTCTTCTTGAGGTTGTGCGTCGAGATGACGACCGCGGCATCGCCGGGCACGAAATCGAGCGCGTCGCTCAGGTCCTGAGCGGATGCAAAGCCGGTCGTCAGGCCAGCGGTGAGACCGGCGCAACAGAGAAGGCCGGTGAGGGTGCGGTTGCGCAGTCGATCGATCATCTTGCAAGTTCCTTTCGAGGCGTTCGGATCCGGATTCGGTCTTGAATGCCCTGCAGAGGCTGATCCGCAGGTTGGGGGTCATGGTTCAGTCCGCGGCCGGCTGCACGGTGCATGGGCTACGGCGTGCTCTCAAGCGTCGTTGTGTGCGCATGGATCAAGCTGCTCACGTCGGTCCATCGCGCGTGTTCCTCCACCGGCACTTCGAGCGTGGGCTCACGCCGAGCGACTATAAGCCGGGCGGACGTTCTTCAACGGCTGATGGCCGTTTGCGACCTGCTTGTCCGCAATAGGTGAGAGGCAAGCCGAGGGCTTCACCAGGGCGGGCATGAAGATGTTGGGATTGAACTCCCGCTTCGTTTCAGTTCCGAGCGTTGAACCGGCCAGAAGCGACCGGGATGCGGCCTGGCGGCGTCGGAAGCGGGTGCGGCCGCTGGCGGAAGCCGGTTGAGGGTCAGCGGGTGGAGCCGGTCTTCTTCTTGGCGGCCGGGGTGCGGACGTGCGGCGTGGGAAGAGGCTCGTCGTCACCGGGTTCATCGCCTGCGTGAGGTGAGTCGTCGGGCTCTTCTTCGTCCGCCTGATCGTCGGTGGCGTCCTCGTCGTGGAGTTCGACTTCGACCTCTTCTTCGACGTACTCCCATTCCTCGTCGTCTTCGAGTTCGGGGTCTTCGTCCTCGTCCGTGTCTTCTTCGTCCGTCTCTTCTTCGTCTTCCTCGTACTCCCACTCTTCTTCGTCGTCGTCGGCGTCTTCGTCGGCGGCAGCCTGCTCGTCGGCGTGGGGCGCGTCGTCATCGCTGACGGGCTCATCGTCCCACGGCAGATCGTCCGCGGCTGACCCGCCTGCGAAGACGGGCGCCTGTCCGGCGGCGCGAGCCTCCTCGTCGGCGAGGGCCTTCATGTTCTGCCAGTCTTCGGGGCTGATGAGCACCTCGCGGGCGACCGAGCCCTTGTGCTCGCCGATGATGCCGGCGATGCCCATGAGGTCGATGAGCCGGCTGGCCCTGGTGTAGCCGATGGCGAGGCGTCGCTGCACGAGGCTCACGCTGCCGCGCTTGGTTTCGAGGACGATCTCGACAGCGCGGTCGAACATGGGGTCTTCCTGCGCGGCCTTGAGGCTGGCGGAGGAGTTGTTCTGGCTGGCGAGGATGCGCTCTTCGTCGCTGCCTGCGCTGCTCGGGACCTGCATGAGGCTGCGCTCAAAGCTCGGCGCCGCAACATCGCGGAGGAAGCGGACGACCTTACGGGTCTCGATGTCATCGACGAGCGTGCCCTGGGCGCGCGCGAGCTTGTGGTTGCGCGGGCTGAGGAAGAGCATGTCGCCCTGGCCCAGTAGAAGTTCGCCGCCCTTCTGATCGAGAACGATGCGGCTGTCCATGCCGCTGGCGACCTTGAAGGTCACGCGGCAGGGCATGTTGGACTTGATGAGGCCCGTCACGACGTTGGCCTGAGGGCGCTGCGTGGCGAGGATGAGGTGGATGCCGACGGCTCTGGCCTTCTGCGAGATGCGGATGATCGAGCCCTCGACCTCCTTGTTGGTCATCATGAGGTCCGCGAGCTCGTCGATGATGAAGACCATGTAGGGCAGCC
>CAZSBR010000122.1:0-7792 GCA_964605165.1 uncultured Phycisphaeraceae bacterium | reverse complement strand
GAGGAGGCCATCGCGGTCGTGGAGCAGGACATCCTGTTCATCGATCCGCTCAACCCGGCGGGCCTGCTGCTGCAGGACATCCTCCGGGACAACATGCTCTACCTGAAGTTCAACCAGCTCAAGACGGAGAGCGACTACCGCATCGCCAAGAACTCCATCGAGAACATGGAGTCCGTGCTGGTGCCCGAGGAAGTGCTCGACTACCCGGACAACTGGCCCGCGCTGAGCACGACGCGCCTGGGCTCACTCGGCGACTTCGAGACACCCGAGGACCGCGACACACTGGGCAAGCTCAGCCTCAGGCCCGTTGAGGCTCGCTTCACCGACAACCGCCTGAGCGATGTGCTCGACTTCATCGCGCTTGTGTCGGATGTTCCGATCGATGTGGACTGGCGTTCACTCGAAGAGATCGGCATCGATCCCGAGACCGAGGTGACGCTGAATCTGCCTCCCGTGACGCCGCGCCGGATTCTGGATGCGGTCGCGGAGCGTGTCAGCGACATCGGCTCCGAGGCCGACTGGGCGGTGCAGGATGGCGTGCTGGTCTTTGCTTCCAAGGACCGCCTCCGCAAGCGCACCGTGCTGCAGATCTATGACATCGGCGACCTCGTCGTCGAGGTGCCGGACTACGAGGGCGTGCCGGAGATTGACCTCCAGCAGGCGCTGCAGTCCAACGAGGGTGGCGGCCAGAGCCCCTTCCAGGACGAGGATCAGGAAGCCGAGCGCATCCCGCTCGAGGACCGCATCCGCCTGGTTCGGGACATCATCGAGCAGAACGTCGATGCCGAGCACTGGGACGTCGACGGCTTCATCCAGGAATACGGCAAGAGCCTGATCATCCGCACAAGCCCCAAGAACCACCGTGAGGTGCGGGGCCTGCTGAGCAAGCTGCGCGAGCAGCGGGCGATCCAGATCAATGCCGAGGTCCGCTTCCTGCTCGTCAGCCAGGACTTCTTCGAGCAGATCGGCTTCGACTTTGACGTCTATCTCAACGCCAACAACAACCAGGTGCGCACAGCGCGAGCGGGCGACCCCACGGTCATCACGAGCGACTTCTTCAGCTTCAGCCCCACCGGCGGCGGTGCAGCGGGTCTGCAGCGGACCGTCACGGGCGCTCAGGCTCCCAACGGCCCGGTCGCTGGCGGCGGCCAGAACACGGCGCTGACGCAGGGCGTGGTGGCTCCGGCTCCCTGGTCGCCCATCGGGTTCCCGAGCAACTCCATCGGGCTGACCGAAGCACTCTTCCCGGCCGACGGCATCGCAAGCCAGGTGCTCAGTGCCGCTCCGGCCCTGGGCATCGCAGGCCAGTTCCTCGATGACATCCAGGTCGACTTCCTGATTCAGGCCACGCAGGCAGACCGTCGCACCGTGACGCTCACCGCCCCGCGCCTGACGTTCATGAACGGCCAGATCGCCAACATCGTCGTCGGCACGCAGATCGCCTTTATCTCTGACCTCCAGCCGGTGGTCAGTGACTCGGCGGTCGGTTTCGACCCCGACCTCGACACGGTCGTCGAGGGCGTGACCCTGCTGCTCGAAGGCACCGTCTCCGCGGATCGCCGCTACGTGCAGATGAACGTCGACGCCGCGGTCGCCGAAGTGATCGAGATCGCCAACGAAGAGGTCGTTGCCGTCGCCGGTGGCCAGCTCGTCAGCTCGGCGCAGGCCTCGTCGTTCATCGGTCTGCCGACGACCACCGTCACCCGCGTGCAGACGACCGTCAACGTGCCCGACCAAGGCACAGCTCTGCTCGGCGGTCAGCGGATCGTCAGCGAGTCCGAGGTCGAAACGGGCGTTCCGATCCTGAGCAAGATCCCGATCCTCAACCGCTTCTTCTCCAACCGGATCGAATCGCGCGACGAGTCCACGCTGATGATTCTGCTCAAGCCCACCATCCTCATCCAGGGTGAGGAAGAGGAGCGTCAGCACCCGGGCATCGGCGCCGAACTCGGCCGCTTCGGCGGGTAAGTGGACCCTCACGCCTCGGTGCGGAAGCCGCCGACCGAACACCACGGTCGCCCGGACACGCCGCCCGCGTTGCGACACGGCTAGACTGATACCCACGGGCCCGATTCCGGGCCCGCTTTCTTGCGGAGAGTCCATGAGCCAGCAAGATTCCAGGCTGAAAGTCCAGCGTCAGGACGGCATCGTGCAGGTCGAGTTCATCGACCGCAACATCCTCGACGAGGCCAACATCCAGTCAATCGGTCAGCAGCTCTCTTCAATCGTTGACAGCGAGGAGAACCCCAAGCTGCTGCTGAGCTTTGCCAACGTGGACCACCTGTCCTCGTCGGCGCTGGGCACCCTCATCACCATCAACACCAAGATCAAGCACAAGAGTGGCCAGCTCCGCCTTGCCAACATCGACCGCCAGATCTACGAAGTCTTCGTCATCACGCGCCTCAACCAACTGTTCACGATCTGTGAAACAACCGACGAGGCGCGGGACAGCTTCGAGTAACCAGGTGTCCATGGCCCGTCTCACGCCCCATCTCGTGGCGCTGTTGTTGCATCCATCATCGGAAGGCACCGGCGGTGCGCCCCAAGACGGAGGCGATGCCGACACGCTCAAGATCCAGAATGATCGGGCCATCATCGACTCCGTTCAGGATCGCGTCATCGATGCCGCCGAACATCTTGGCTACAGCACCAGCGCCCAGTTCGCCCTGCGACTGGCCATGGAAGAAGCCATCGTCAACGCCTTCAAGCACGGCCACCGCGGCTTGCCCCCCAACACCCCGATCGTGTTCGAGTTCAGCGTCACGCCCGAGCGGATCTTCGTGAGCGTCGAGGACCAGGGCCCCGGCTTCACACCCATGGCGGTGCCTGACCCCACCCTCGATGAGAACCTCGAACGTCCCAGCGGACGGGGCTTGGTGCTCATGCGCGCCTACATGACACGCATCGAACACAACGAGCGGGGCAACCGCGTCGAGATGGAACTGGCCCGCCCAGAGTCCGAGGACTGAACGCCTCGCCCGGGCCACCGACACTGAGGACCGCCCGAGACCCGGCATGAGGCGGTCAACAACGCCCCATAAGGCCCTCACGGCATCCGAACCCCAGCGGACCGCAAAACGTAGAACGCGAGCGGGTGAGGCCCGTAGAATAGCTTCAGCGACTCATCCGTACGCTTGCAGGCGAAGGGCCCCGCAAGAGACTTTGGCAAGGAAAGCGCCATGACGACGACCGAAACCGAGACCACCGGCGTGATCATCACCGAGGCTGCAGCCCGTGAGATCCGCACCATCATCGAACAGCAGGAACTCTCCGCCGACAACGTCTGCCTGCGTGTGGGCGTCAAGGGCGGCGGGTGCTCCGGCTTCAGCTACGTCCTCGACCTGACCGAACAGAAGAAGGACACCGACGAAGTCTTCGAGCAGCACGGCATCCGCGTGATCTGCGATCCCAAGAGCCTGCTGTACCTCAACGGCACGACCGTGGACTTCCGCGATGAGATCATGGGCCGGGGCTTCGTCTTCGGGAACCCCAACGCGACGAGCTCCTGCGGCTGCGGCTCCAGCTTCAGCGCCTGATCGCTCAACCACCACGCCCGATACTTCTCAGCGGCGCACACCGCACACCCTCCCTGCGCGTTGGGTGGCTCTCGTGTGCACGGTGCCCGGGCGCGTGAGGAGGCCGGCTTGCCGCCGGATTTCTCTCGCTTTTCGCTGAGGTTTTCCCTACCTTACGGAGATCGTTCGGGCGGATGAAACGCCTCCTGCCACCGCTCTGCGAGCGATGCTCTCCTTCGCCGGATCGCCCGCCTATGACCCAATCAGCGCTTCCACTCGAGACCTCCCAGTGCTACTCGCCGCCGACGGTCACGCAGTTCAGCGTCTTTCTTTCCAACCGCGTCGGCAAGCTCCACGATCTCGTTGAAGCACTCGAGGCTTCGCCCGCCCAGGTCTGCGCTCTGAGCGTCCACGAGTCCAGTGACCACGCGGTCGTGCGTCTCATCACCAACAACGCAGCGGTCACACGATCGCTTCTCAAACGCGAGCAACTCGCCTCGTGCGAGAACGACGTGCTCGTTGTCGAGTTGTCCCAGGGCCATTCGCTTGCCAGCCTGTGCCTGAGCCTGCTTGGGGCCGAACTGAACATCCAGTTCGCCTATCCACTGATGCTCAGGCCCAACGGCACGCCCACGATCGCCATCGCTGTCGACGACCATGTGCTCGCGGGTCAAATCCTGCGTCGCAAGCAGTTCCGCCTCTTCGGCGAGAACGACATCCTCGACGTCCACTGAAGCTGCAGCGGCCAGCGATCGACCACCGAGTTCAGATCAGGCCCTTGTCTCCAAGCCAGCGCTCGGCATCAATCGCCGCCTGACAGCCCATGCCCGCAGCGGTCACCGCCTGGCGGTAGTCCGCGTCGGCCACATCCCCGGCTGCGAAGACGCCTTCCAGATTCGTGTGGCTGCTCCGGCCATCGAGCACGAGATAGCCCTTGTCATCAAACTTCAGACCGCTGTCACGGATGAACTTGGTCGTCGGCGTGTGCCCGATCGCCACAAACATGCCCTTGACCTCGATCTCGCTGTGCTCGCCGGTCTGCGTGTCCTCGAGTTTGATGCCGCGGATGCGGTCCTTCTCATCGGCGAGCACGTCAACGACGACTTTGTTCCAAAGCACCTCGGCGTTGGGCTTTGAGAGGAAACGCTCCTGCATGATCTTGCTGGCGCGAAGCTCATCTCGCCTGTGGATCACGCTCACCTTGCTTGCGAACTTCGTGAGGTACGTCGCCTCTTCCATGGCGGTGTCGCCGCCGCCCACGACCGCCACGTGCTGGTTGCGATACGCGGGGAGGGCTCCGTCACAGACGGCACACGCCGAGACGCCCCCGCCGTTGCGTGCAAGCCGCTGCTCGCTCTCAAGGTTCAGCCAGTTGGCGGTCGCGCCCGTCGCGATGATGACCGCATGGGTCTGAACCGTGTCGCCCGAGGATGTCTTGAGGGTCATGGGCCTTGCTGCGAAGTCGACCTCGACGATGTCCTGCTCAATCGTGCGTGTGCCGAACCGCTCGGCCTGCTCGCGGAACTTGGCCATCATCTCCGGTCCCTCGACGCCGTCGGGGAAGCCCGGGTAGTTCTCGACCTCGGTCGTCAGCATGAGCTGCCCACCGGGCAGAATGGGTCCGGGATCCTGCTTGGCCACGCCGACGTAGACGACGGGATCGAGACTTGCCCGGGCCGCGTACACCGCAGCGGTCCAGCCCGCCGGGCCCGACCCGATGATGACGACGTTCTCGACCTTGGGCTGCTTGTCCGCTGCGCCGCCAGATGCCGAGCCGTGTCCCGCGCCGTTGTCGCTCATGCTGTCTCCTGCTGTGATGCCGCCGCCTCTGCACGTTCACTGAGGCTGACAGCGAACACGTCCAGACGCCTGCTTGTTCCCATCGTCACGCGCACGTGCGACGCCCTGCTCGCATTGCCTACCGCAGCCGCCCGCTGTCCATCATGTCCCGCCGGAGCACCGTCAGCACCGGAGGCCAGAACAGGTAGTCTCGCCCCGGCTGAGCGTTGGTCGTGTTCTGCACTTCCTCCGCCCAGTTCTTCTGGCTGTCAACGCCAACCGAATACACGATGAACTCATCGTCCCGCATGCGGAACGCCACATCACCGCCCTCCGGGTTGATGATCACGACCTCGTGCGGCTCTGGATTGTCCCGCTCGCCACGACCACGCGCCGTGTCGCGGATCGGCACGAAGAACTCGATCGAGGGCGGGCGACCGGCGAGAGGAACGCTGTTGAGCGGATCGGGATCGACGCGGGGAATGTAGCGAGGGCGCGTCGCAGCCAGCGAGATCGGCAGTGAACCCGTGTCGTTGGTGAACGCCATCGCAGCCAGCGAGTGCCGGGTGCCCGCGCTCTCGGTGATTGCTCGCAGCCGCGCGAGATACAGGCCCTCGATCTCGGGCACCGCGATGAACAGGGCCGCGAATCGATCCGCCTCACTCTGCAGCGTCGCGTACGTCGTGGGCGGCCGCTGAACCGGGTCGGACCACTCGCGGCTCCAGCGGAAGCGGTAGTCGTCGCCGATGGCCTTGAGCGTGTCCGTCGTTGTGAACCAGTTCGCATGACGCTCGGCCGCATCGCGCCAGCGGGCGGTTTCACTGAACAGCCGCAGGGGACGGTCCACAGCGCCAAGCGACGCCAGCACGGTGCCGAACACGCCCTCGCGTGGCCCGCCGCGCTCCTCCATGACCAGTGCGATCAACTGCTCAGCCGCGATGAGATCGCCCTCGGGGAACCGCGCGCGACCCATCTCGAGGTAGCCCTCGCGCTCGTCGAGCCGTTCGATCAGGTCAATGACCCGCGCCGAGTTGGCGCGAGGGTCGCCGCTGCGGAAGTCCTGGTAGTAGATGTCTCGGATGCGATGCTGCAACTCGCTGATGGCGTCGTAGCCCCAGCCCGCCTCGGCTGCAAAGGCCCGATCCACGATCTGCCTCGCGAACAGAATGCCGTCGGCCAGCACATCGGCCGCAGCATCGGGATCGCCTTCGCTCGCCAGACGCGTCGCCTCCACATGCATCAGGCACACCATCTGATCGAACTTCTCAAGCAGATGAAAGCGCGTGGCTGCGAGCAAGGGTGGATCGCCGGGAATCTCCGAGTAGAGCTCCGCAGCCAGCAGCTCGATGCCGCCATCCTGCTGCACAAGCGCTTCCTGCCCATAGGGCTGCGCAAAGACAAAGGACCTGCGAACATCCTGCTCCTGCGTGACCTGCCTCACCCCATCAAGCAACGCCTGCTGGGGAGCACCCGTCGCCCACGCCTCGGCCGCACGCCAGCCAGCCATGCTGGTGGTCGTCAGGGCCGCAAGCCGGCGATCGGAAACGCTCGCCGGTGGCGGCGCGAAGTCCGCGAGCAAGGGAACCACGATCAGGTCAGACCGCAGCGAGTTTCGCACACGCTCAAACCCACTGTTCACCTCGTTGATAGGACCCTGAGCGCTGCTCGTCGAAACCACAGCGACCTGCACAGCCGCAGCCAGAACGGCTACGAGCAGCGTGGGCCAGGACGATGAACGAGCGACAACGGACGAACGGCGTGATGGCATACGCCATGATACGCGTAGCGATGACCTGAGACCCGCTGCAGGTCTGCCGCCCCCAATCACCGCTCAACAACGCTGCGAGAGCACCATGGCACACCCGGGGTGAGCCCATACCAGAGGATCGCGAGGCGAAGCCAAGAGCAACCGGGTGAAAGAGCCAGAAACGCTCAGCCCGCGGTCGATCGACGGAAACGCAGCGATGACCGCGGCGCGGAACGATCGCTCACATCCGCATCGAGTGAGGCATCCCCACCCGGCCGCCGGTTCTCGTTGAAGAAGCGCGAGGGACGCTCATCGTTGAGCTGACTGTTCAGCCGCTCCAGCGCCTCCTCAGCGACCTGACGCACCCGCTCGCGGCTGATGCCGATCTCGTCGGCGATCTGCTTGAGCGTCATGGGCTCCTGCCCGTCCAAGCCGAAGCGAAGACGCAGGATCGTGGCCTCACGCTCGTCGATGGACTCGAGCAGCTTGCGAAGCGTCGCAACTTCCTCCCGCTGGAACACGGGCGCCTCCGGCATGTCATGCCGCGTATCCGCCAGCATGTCACCCATGCTCATGAGATCGCCGCTGGCATCCGTCGGCTGACCGATCGGCGACTGCATGGCCTTGATGGCCCGACGGATGATGCGGATCTTCTTGGCCGGGAGGTCCATCGCCCGTGCGAGGTCCTCCACATCCGGAGCATGCCCGAGCTCCGCCTCAAGCCGGCGAGAAGCCGCCTTCCACTTGGCGA
>CAZSBR010000121.1:0-7990 GCA_964605165.1 uncultured Phycisphaeraceae bacterium | reverse complement strand
GGCACGAAGCCCGGAAAGCTGAAGGCATCGGCAAAGCCCTCGTCGAGCGCGCGCTGGCGGATGTTGTTGCCGTAGTCGAACGTCGTCGCTCCCCGCTTCTGAAGCTCGGCCATGGCTTCGACGTGCTTGCGCATCGAAGCAAGGGCAAGCTTCTGATAGGCGTTGGGGTCGGCCCGCCGCGCTTCGATCGCCTGCTCGTGGGTGTACTCGATCGGAACATACCCCTCCAGCGGATCGTGCGCGCTGGTCTGGTCGGTGAGCACATCGGGGGTGATGTTCCGTTCGATCAGCCGCTGCAGGAGCGTGACCGCGTTGCCGGGCCAGCCGACGCTGAGAGCTTTGCGGTCATCACGCAGCGTGCAGGCTCGATCAATGGCAGCATCGAGATCCTCCACCACTTCATCGAGGTAGCGATCGTGCAAGCGCCGATCGAGTCGAGCGCGATCGACATCCGCGATCAGGCATGTGCCCTTTGCCAGGGTGACAGCCAGAGGCTGCGCACCACCCATGCCGCCGCAACCGCCGGTCACGCAGAGCCGGCCGGCGAGATCACCCCCGAACTCGAGCCTGCCGCACTCGGCAAACGTCTCGAAGGTGCCCTGCAAAATGCCCTGCGTGCCGATGTAGATCCAAGACCCGGCGGTCATCTGGCCGTACATCATGAGTCCCTTGGCCGCGAGATCATCGAAGTGCTGCTGGGTGGCCCAGTGCGGCACGAGGTTCGAGTTGGCGATCAGCACGCGGGGCGCATCCTCGTGCGTGCGCACGATGCCGACGGGCTTACCTGATTGCACGAGGAGTGTCTCGTCCGCCTCAAGACGCTCGAGGCACGAGACGATCGCGTCAAAGCTCTTCCAGTCGCGGGCTGCCTGTCCGCGCCCGCCGTAGACCACGAGCTTGTCCGGTGCCTCGGCGACCTCGGCATCGAGGTTGTTCATGAGCATGCGCAGGGCGCCCTCGGCCTGCCACGTCCTGCAGGTTCTGTGGGTGCCACGGGGCGCGGTGACCCGCCGGGCCTGACCAACTTGGGCTGCCTTCTCTTCCATCTGTGTCACGGCTGACTTCCTCCCTCGAGTGTCTTGGCCTCGGCACGCTCGATGATGCCAACGAATGCTCCGTCATTGATCCTGGTTGCAATGGCCTCGATGTCGGGTGCTGGTGATCGATCCATCACCAGCGGAGCGACGACCTCCCGCACGACCGCGTGCGCCTCCTCGACGCCCTCGCCCGACCTGAGTGGGCGGTGGGCATCCATCGCCTGGGCAGCGCACATCAACTCGATGGCGATGACGCGCTCACATAAGTCGAATGCACGCCTTGCCTTGGCCGCCGAGCGCGGTCCGAAGGAGTTGTAATCCTCCATGCCCGCGCACGTGCTGAGGTTGTAGACGCTTGCGGGCGCAGCGAGTTGGGCGATCTCGTTGCACGCGGCGGCGGCGGCGTATTGGGCGATCATGTAGCCCGAGTGGAGGCCCGGCAGCGGGCTGAGGAACGGGCTGAGGTGTGATTCCTCATCGAACGAGGACACCATGTGGTAGGTGCGGCGTTCGGCGATGCCCGCGAGGTGGGCAACACCGAGGGCGAGCGTGTCGAGCGGCAGAGCGACCGGCATGCCGTGGAAGTTGCCGCCGCTGACGATGTCGCCGTTATCGAAGACAAGCGGGTTGTCGGTGACGGCCTGCAACTCGCTGTGCGCACGGCGCCGGACCTCATCGAAGAGATCCACCACCGCGCCGATGACCATGGCGGCGCATCTCAGCGAATAGGGATCCTGCACGCGTGGGTCATTCTCCCGGTGTGAATCGACGATCTGGCTGGCCTCGAGCATGGACCGCAGCAGTGCGGCGGCTCTCCGTGGTCCGGGCTGAGCGCGCGCGATGTAGAGGCGTTCATCAAGAAAGCTCGTCGACGCTCGGCACCCGTCGATGCTCATCGCGGTGGCCGCAACCGCAGCGGCGAAGAGACGATCGGAGCGCTGCATCAGCAGCGCAAGCTCCGCGGCCATCAGGTGTGTGCCGTTGAGCAGCGCGAGCCCCTCCTTGGGGAGGAGTGTCAGCGGCACGAGCGAGACGCGAGCGAGTGCTTCGCCGCCGGGAAGTTCCGTGCCCTGGATCGTTGCTCGACCTTCACCGATCAATACCTGCGCAACGTGCGCTAGCGGCGCGAGGTCTCCCGACGCCCCCACCGACCCGATGGATGGCACGACCGGCGTCACGCCGGCATTGAGCATGTCCTTGATCAGGTGGACGATCTCCGGCCGTGCTCCAGACTGGCCTCGCGCGAGGGAGGCGGCGAGCACGAGCATCATGCCGCGGACAACCATCTCGGGCAGTGGCTCAGCCATGCCCGAAGCGTGCGAGCGCACGAGGTTGGTCTGCAGTTCAGCGAGTTTGTCGCGGTCGATGCGCTGGCGGCTCAGCGAGCCGAAGCCGGTGTTGATGCCGTAGACGGGAACGCCACGGTCCAGCACCGCATCCACGTGCGCACGGGAGGCGGCCATGCGCTCATCGACTTCGGGTGCGATATCGACCGGGGCAGCGTGGCGGGCCACGGCTTCGACATCCGCAGCGGCGAGAACAGAATGGATGGTCACACTTCGCATCGCCGGGATCGTATCGAAGCCGGCGGCGGATGAGGCTGTCAATCGCGGGGCGGCGCGCCATTGGAAGCGAGGATGAGCGATTGAGCCGTCGGGTTGTGCTGTCCGGCCCGGTCGTTGCCAGGCTTGGGCTCGACGGCGGAAGCCGCGTGCGACTGCTGTTGGCCCGCGCCGCGGAAGATGCCGCCCTTGATGTTGCGGCGTTTCCACGCGGCCTCGCACGCCTCGCGCATCTTGGCGATCTGCCGATCGCTCTGCTGAACGCTGATGCTCGTGGAGTGGACGCGGTAGCGGAGCACCGCCTGCGGGACATTGTCGAGGTGGCCCACCTCGCCGAGCCTGAGCCAGAGGTCGAGGTCTTCCGAGGGGTAGGCCTCGGGCCGATAACCGCCGACCTTGGCGATGGCGCTTGCCCGGAACATCGCTGCGGGATGACAGATGGGCATGCGTCCTTCGAGCGCACTGCGCTGGACGTGGGCGTTGCCGACGACCGGGGGCGGGTGGTGCAGTTCCTTGTCGTGCTCATCGATGAGGATGACGCCGCCGCCGATGCACACGGTCTGGGGGTTCTCATCAAGGAAGCGGACCTGTACCTTCAAGCGGTCGGGCAGCGCCACATCATCCGCGTCCATTCGGGCGAGCAGTTCGCCGGTGGCGTGGTCGATGAGTTCACCGAGGGTGGTGACGAGGCCCCGGTTCTCGCGGCTGACGAGACGGACCCGAGGGTCACGGGCTGCGAAGTCATTCAGCACTCGATCCGAACCATCGGTGGAGCCATCATCGATGACGACGAGTTCGAGGTCATCGAAGGTCTGGTCGAGGATCGAGCGCACCGCGGCGTGTAGATAGCTGCCCGCGTTGTAGACCGGGAGAAGCACGGAGACCCTGGGCTGGGCGGGCTTGCTGGTCATGGAAACTGTGTCAGCATCACTCCGTGCTGAGGCGGCAGAGCGCGCCGCCATCGACGATGAGGTCCTGTCCGGTAATGAAGCCGGATTGTTCGTTGTCAGCGAGGAAGACAATGGCCGAGCCGATCTCATCGGGCGAGCCGACGCGGCCCATGACGTGCCGACCGCCGAGGCCTCGCATGAGCTCATCGAGCGAGGCACCGGCGATGTGGCCCCGGGCGAGGCCTTCGTGGAGCATGGGGGTATCGACCGCTCCGGGCAGAATCGCATTGACCCGGATGTTGTCGGGTCCGAACTCGATGGCTGTCGCCCGGGTGAAGGCGAGCAGCGCGCCCTTGCTCGCGGCATAGGCGGCGATGTTGGCGCTGGTGGCGACCGCGTGCACACTCGAGACATTCACGATCGCGCCGCCGGTGGCCTTGAGCATCGGGTGGGCATGACGCATCGAGAGAAACACCGAGCGGATGTTGGACGCCATGATGGCATCGAACTCCTCGACGGTGGTCTCGATGACGGGCTTACAGATCTGCATGGCCGCGTTGTTGACGAGCGCATCAAGACGGTCGAAGCGCTCGGTGAGCTGCGCGAAGATGTACTCGGGCGCGAGCGGGTCGGAGATGTCCGCCCGGATCATGTGATCAACGCCGGCGACGGAGTCGGCTGATCGATCCACGCCGACGACGCGCCAGCCCCTTGCGTGGAAGCATCGGGCTGCAGCGGAACCGATGCCGCCAGCGGCGCCGGTGATCAGCACGACGCGGTTGTGCGCACCCTCAGCGCTCATGCCGAGGCTCCCTGCATCGTTCGCTTGCGCATCGCTGTGGCGAAGGCCTCGCGGATGTTGTCCATTACGCGCTCATGCGTGCGCCAGCAGGCGCGCGGGGATGACTGCGAGAGGTGCGGGCTGAGGAGCACGTTGTCCATCGTGCGCAGCGGGTCGTCTGCTGCGAGCGGCTCGGTCTCGAAGACATCAAGGCCCGCGCCGGCGATGGCACCGGCAGTGAGCGCGTGGGTGAGGGCCTTCTGGTCGACGATGGGCCCGCGTGCTGTGTTGATGAGCACGACTGAGGGCTTGCACCTGGCCAGCGCCTTGGCATCGATGAGATGGTGGCTCGACGGGTTGAGGTCGCAGTTGATGGAGATGAAGTCGGACTCTGCCAGCAGCGTGTCGAGGTCCGTCATGGTGACGCCGGTCTGGTCGATGACGCGCTCGGGTGGCGTGACGGGATCGACCCCGAAGGTGCGCATGCCGAAGGCGCGGGCCTTGTGCAGGACGGTGGAGCCGATCGCGCCGACACCGACGACGCCGAGCGTGCATTCGCCGAGGCTCACGCCCTCGATGGGCTCCCACCCGCCTTGGCCGCCGACGCTCGGGGCCTTGATGGCGCGGTCGAGCCAAGGGGTTTTGCGGGCAAAGCAGAGCATGAAGCTGAGGACGGTATCGGAGACGGGGGCGCTGAAGGCATCGGGGACGTTGCGGACCTCGATGCCGCGCTCGGCAGCGGCGTTGAGATCGATGGCGTTGATGCCGGTGCCCCACTTGCAGATTGCGAGCAGGTTGGGCGCTGCGTCCATGACGCGTGCGGTCCACTGATCGCCGCCGCAGAGAGCGAGATCGATGTCCCCGACCATGTCGATGAGTTCGTCCTCGTTCCATTGCTGGGCGGGCGGGCGGAGGAGGAGTTCGGCATCGAGGTCTGCTGCGAGCTTGTCAAGCTTGGCGGCGAGTTCCGGCGAGCTCTCGCGATCGCGGAGCAGGCGCGGGCCGGTGACGAGGATCTTTCGTTGCGGGGCGCTCACTGAGCGGTCTCCTTGTCAGCGATGCGGACTGCCGCGGCGGGCCTGAAGCGTGGGAGAGCGATGAGTGCCTCGGCGAGCATCCAGCCTTCCTCGTCATCGATGTCGGTGGCTTCGAGGCGGTCGATCTCAAAGAGGATGGGCGACGAGCCAATGCGTGTGCCGAGGCTGCGGAGCGTGTCGGCCCCGAACAGATAGAGGTTGGAGTTCTCCTCGAACACGGGGGGCAGGTCCTGTGTGCGCTCGAGCCGGGCGGGATCGTGGTTGATGGGCTTGTGGGCGTGGTCGTAGAGGCGGGTCTGCCAGCGGGTGACGCCGAAGAGCGAGTCGTGGGAGCCGGCATCGACGCCTCGGAGGAACGCCTGGACGGCGCGGGCGATGGTGTGGGGCTTGAGCAGAGGGTTGGTGGAGTGTGTCTGGAGGTAGTAATCGGCGGGGGCCTGCTCGATGTCGTGGAGCAGGACCTGGTTCATGGGGATGGCCCCATCGCGGAGGTGCTGAGGGCGGGGGATCGTCCTGACGCGGCTGTCACCCCGGTTGCGGACGTGGTCGGTGATGACGGGGCTGTCGGTGTCGATGACGACCTCGTCGACCGCTGCGGAGTCGAGCAGCGCATCGACGATGTGCTCGAAGAGCGGCTTGCCGGCGAGCGGCCTGAAGTTCTTGCCCGGGACCCGCTCTGAGTCGTGCCTCATGGGGACGAGCGCGGTGATGGATGGACCCACTGCAGGCCTCCTTGCTGGGCGATGGTAGCGTCTATCATGCGGGCTGGGCCGCGGGCGAGCGGCACCGGAGAGACCGGGCCAACCGGAGCCGAGACAGCACACTATGGGATTTCGATTGGGTTCTCAGACGTCCAGTATGCACATGCCGGGGGATTCGATGCCGGTGACGGTGATCGACCAGCGGTCGGGCAGCATGTGGGTTGCGCTGAAGGCGGCCTTCGGTGCCTGGGACCTGCTGTATCTGCTTGCGGTGCGTGACCTGACTGTTCGCTATCGGCAGACGATCGTGGGCATTGGCTGGGCGGTGCTCAACCCGCTGCTGATGATGCTGGTGCTGACGGTTTTCTTTGGCATTCTGGGGCGGATCGGTCCCGAGGGCGTGCCGTACCCGGCGTTTCTCCTGAGCGCGATGGTGATGTGGCGTTTGTTCGAGTCCGCCCTTGGGCGGGCGAATGAATCGCTGATTGCCAACGTGGGGCTGATCGACAAGGTCGCCTTTCCACGGTTTGTGCTGCCGATGGCGAGTGTGCTGAGTCCGCTCGTGGACTACGCGATCTCGCTGGGCGTCTTGCTGTGCGTGATGGTGTATTACCGGGTGATGCCCACGCAGGAGGTGTGGCTGCTGCCGGTGTACACGGTGCTGACGCTGATGATGGCCTTGGGCTTTGGTCTATGGCTGGCGGGGCTGAACGCACACTACCGGGACGTGAGCCTGATTCTGCAGGTGGTGCTGCGGCTTGGGTTCTACGCATCGCCTGTGATCTACTCGCTGAATCTGGTTCCGGAGAAGTATCACCTGCTGTATGCGGTGAACCCGATGGTGACCGTGATCGCAGCGACGCGGCACGCATTGTGCGGCAGCTATGAAACGATTGTCGCGCCGTCGCCCGAGATGTGGGCGGTGTCGCTGACGGTGACGTTCCTTGCGTTGTTCAGCGGTTTGTTCGTCTTCAACTGGCTCGAGAAGAGCGTCGCGGATGTGATCTAGCCCGGGCATCGGCTCGGGGAAACCTTGCCTCGTGAGACCCCACGCGTGAGTAGAGACCTGCCTGCTATTTCGGTCGAGGGCGTGAGCAAGCGGTTCCGGCTGGACCGCCGAAAGCCGCACGACCAGACGCTGGCCGCAGCGACGCTTGGTGCGATGCGCGCGCCGCTGAGCAGAGCCCGCAACGTCTTTCGCCCGAGCGAGGACCAGATCCACTGGGCGGTGAAGAACGTGAGCTTCACGGTCCAGCACGGCGAGTGCGTGGGGCTGATCGGTGCGAACGGTGCGGGCAAGAGCACGTTGCTGCGAATCATCTCGAACCTGACGCTGCCCACCAAGGGGCGTGTGGTCATCCACGGGCGCGTGGGTTCGTTGCTCGCGCTTGGCGTTGGGTTCAACTCAGAACTGACTGGGCGCGAGAATGCGATCATGTCCGCGGTGACACTCGGCGCCTCGCTTCGAGAGGCCAAGCGACGGCTTGACGAGATGATCGACTTCTCGGGGGTGCGTGAGTACATCGATGTGCCTGTGAAGCGGTACTCCACGGGCATGCGCGTGCGGCTGGGCTTCAGCGTGATGACGACGGTGGAGCCTGAGATCCTGCTGATCGATGAGGTGCTCGGCGTCGGGGATGATGAGTTTCGCGACAAGAGCCGGACGCGGATGCAAGAGATGATCCGCGATGGCCGCACCGTGCTGCTGGTGAGCCACATCAAGAGTGATATCAACCGGATCTGCTCTCGCACGATCCAGATGGAGAAGGGCGAGGTGCATCAGCACCGGCCCACGCCCGACGGCCTGCTGGACCCGGTCACGGTCGAACGTGTGGTGGCGGGCAACAAGGCTCTTGGCAAGGACACGCCCGAACTGAAGATGCTGGAAGAGATCAAGAAGAAGGAAGCCGAGAAGAAGAAGGCCGAAGAGGAGAAGAAGCGAGCCGAGGCCGACAAGAAGCAGGCAGAGGCGGAAGCCAAGC
>CAZSBR010000120.1:0-7993 GCA_964605165.1 uncultured Phycisphaeraceae bacterium | reverse complement strand
TCCATCGCATCGTGCGGAACATGAGCGATGTGATCAGGTGGCCCAGGCTCAGCGCCGTGGTCGGGTGCCCGCTGCCAGCATCGGCGGTCATGTCAATCGCCAGACGGTTGAGTTCGATGGCCTGTGCGTGGACGGCTGCTTCAAAGGACATGGCTCGGCCTCCTTCTCGACGCGCGCCGTCTCCATCGGGGCTGCGCGGCGTCACTATGAAAAAACCCCGGACCAGACGCCCGAGGCTTTGGTCGCTCAACATACCCGATCAAACGCCTTTCCAAGAAAGGCAGCCAAATCGGACTCTTCGCAACCAATCAGTATCTGCCGCGGGGCTCGTCCCGACAAGCGCTATCGGCCCAAGCGGCCGCAAACTTCCGCACCAGCCGCCGACTCGCCAGCAATCGCCACCGGGAACCAGCGGCACCCGCGGTCCCACGATCTTGCTGCCCGGGGCCAAGAGCACGCTAGACTTGGCGTCATTGAAGTACAGGAGAGGCCATCCATGAAGGTCGTTGCAGATCGATCGGCACTGCTCGAGGCTGTCGGGCTCGTTTCGGGCGTGGTGGCCGCTCGCACCCCCCGCCAGCAGCTCACCTGCGTCAAGCTCACCGCCCAGTCCGATGGCGAGACCGGTTCGCTCCGCCTCACGGGAACCGATGGCGAGATCTCCCTTGGCATCACCTCGCTCCGCGTCAGCGTCGAGCAGGCGGGCGAGGTGCTCATTCCCGCAGACAAGCTCCGCCAGATCGTCTCCGCCGAGGACCACGAGCCCACCCTGACCCTCGAGCAGGCCGACGAGAGCGTGCTCATCACCGGCTCGGACGCCCGCTTCAAGGTCATGGGCTTTGCGCCGCAGGACTTCCCGGCCCTGCCCGAACTCACCAGCCAGCACCTGCCCGATGGCTACCCCGCGGGCGTCACCCTCTCGGCGGGGACCATGAGCGAGCTCATCAGCCGCACGCTCTTCGCCACCGCCCGCGAGAACAGCCGTTACGCGATCAACGGCGTGCTGCTCATCCGCACCGACAACCGCCTCGAGATGGTCGCCACCGATGGCCGGCGCCTCGCCCTGGCCCGCACGAGCATTCCCAAGAGCGATTTCCGCGGCGACAGCCTCCGCTGCATCGTGCCCACCAAGGCGCTGCAACTCCTCCAGAAGCTCATCAGCGCCGATCCCGATGAACAGATCGAGATCGCTGTGGCCGACAGCGCCGTGCTCTTCCGCGTTGGTGGGGGAGATGGCGGCGCGCCGCCGCGCGCCACGCTCCGCAGCGTGCTCGTCGAGGGCAGCTTCCCGCCCTACGAAGATGTCATCCCCAAGGACTGCGACATCATGGTCACGCTCGACCGCGACCTTGTCTCGTCCGCCGTCCGTCGTGCAGCGCTGCTGACCAACGAGGAATCCCGCGGCGTTCGGCTGAGCTTTGATGGTGGCGAGCGCCGCCTCAAGCTCTCGAGCCGTGCGCCCGAGATGGGCGAGGCCAACATCGAGATCGACATCGCCGAGTACAAGGGCGACGACATCGAGATCGGCTTCAACCCCGGCTTCATCACCGAGGCGCTGCGTGTCATCCCTCAGCCCGAGGTCATGCTCGAACTCAAGGCCCCCGGCAAGCCCGGCCTCATCAAGTCCGGCAGCGACTTCGTCTACGTCGTCATGCCCGTGAACCTGCAGTAAGCAGGCCAGCAGTCCTTTGACCTGCTCTCCGAGCCGCGGGCGCGGGGTGTTGGCCTTGCTCCAAAGGCCGCCAGACCTGTTCCAGCGATCGTCGGACCTCCGACAAGAGCTGTCGGCTTTGCTCCAAGCGCTGTCGGACCTGCTACGACGACCATCGGAGCTCGTGACACCCCCATGGCAAGCCCGAACACAGCGCAAAGACTGCCGAAAGAGCCTTGAGCCGGTCTTTGGCTTCCGTTACCCTCCGGCTCCAGACCCAGAGAGGAGCCTGATATGGAGAAGCTGAGTGTTCTCGCGTTGGTGTGTGCCGCGACCGCCGTGCTTCCCGCCGCCGCCCAGGTGGAGATCGAGTGGGTCACCGTGGGCAACCCAGGGAACCCTGCCGATCCGCTGACCACGCTCGGCGACGTCGATTACGAGTACCGCATCGGCGCGACCGAGGTCACGAACGAGCAATACGCGGAGTTCCTGAATGCCGTTGCGGCGAGCGATCCAAATCAGCTCTACAACCCATCGATGGGCAGCGATCCACGAGGTGGCATCGCACGCTCCGGCGCCGACGGTTCCTACACCTACGCGGTGCGCCCCAACATGGGCGACAAGCCCGTCAACTTTGCGGGCTGGTTTGATGCGATTCGATTCTGCAACTGGCTCACCAACGGGCAAGGCTCTGGTGACACCGAGTCGGGTGCGTACACGCTGGGGTCCAACCCGTTCCGCGCTCCCTCCGCGGCGGGCGCCGTGTTCCTCCCCAACGAAGAAGAGTGGTACAAGGCGGCTTACTACCAGCCCAGCTCGATGGGGGGTGATGCGGACAACTACTGGCTGTACGCGACCCAGAGCAATGCTGAAACCACCCCAGCGACCGCAACGGCGATCGGCGACGTGGCAAACCCGGGCGCCGGTGTGACCAACAGAAGCCGCTTCGCATCATGGGACGACCAGTTCGGTCACGTTACAACGGTCGCTTCGGCGGGCAACACCAGTCCATCCGGGGCCTTCGACATGAACGGCAATGTCAGCGAGTGGGTCGAGACAACGATCGACACCGCTCGGTTCTTGAAGGGAACGCGAGGCGGCTCGTGGAGGCTTGGTTCGGTCAACCAGCGTTCGACGACGCGAGAGGGCCTGGTCATCGACCGGGAGACGGAAGATGTCGGATTCCGTGTCGCGAGTTTGGTTCCAGCGACCGATCCCTGCCCCGCCGACATCGCCGACGATTTCGGCTTTGCCGGACCCGACGGCCAGGTCGGCTTCGGCGACTTCCTCTTTGCCCTCACCGTCCTCGGACCCTGCCCCGGAGGACCCCCCCCTCCGCCCGGCTGCGACTTCGATATCGCTGACGACTTCGGCTTCGAGGGCGCTGACGGCCAGGTCAGCTTCGGCGACTTCCTCTTTGCGTTGACCATCCTCGGGCCGTGCCCGTAAGAAAGGCAATGGACACGAGGCAATGGGGGCAAGAAGCCCCTCGCCAGCCGCTCTCTGCGTTCAATCTCTGATCCGCTCGCCTCGGCCGGCCCCCAACCGGCACCTCAGCCAGTCAGCCGCCGGCGGTCTGCGCGCACAGCGAGCATCGTCGCCACGGGCAGGACCATCAGCGCGAGCAGGAGCGTCATCTCCGCATCGCTCGCGGTCACCATCCGCCCCGCGCTGAACAAGAGCGACGCCGCAGCCACCGCTCCGATCACCGAGGTCAACGCCAGCATCCACAGCATCATGCTGCGGGTTCGATGAACAAACACATCCATTACGCCAGCCTCTCAACACAGTGAGGAAGACACCGCCAGCACGTCTCTCCACGCCGCGCATGCGCCTCACGAACGAGTCGGGATTCTCTGATTGTCCCTCCATACTCGGTTCCCTGCCGGTCCCGAGATGAAAGGTCCGCTCGCAGCAGTCGTCATGACCTCCCGAGCGGGCCGGGCATGGTAGCAATGCCGATCGCGAGGCGCGGCTCGCCAACAGCCCGGGCCTCTCGCGTGTGGACAACTCCGGCCCATGCCTCCGCCGAGGTTCCCGGCCGCGTCGAGCCCGCTGCGGGTGCCTCTCTGGCGGGGCTGTGTTGTGAAGCCCCTGCCATGGGGGTATCGTCCCTGCTCGTGTCCGACCGCATCATCCAACCCGCCGGCTGCCCGCCCACGATCACCACCGGCCTCGCCCGTGCGCACAGCGTGCTGGCCATGCTCGCAGCGTGGCTCGTGTGCCTCCTGGCCTCCCCAGCGATGGCCCAGAGCAGCGTCGAGGGCGCGATCATTCAGCAGGTCCCGCTCGTCGAGGTCGATCTCGAAGGCAACCGCTCGCCCGCTGATGGCCCGCTCGCCCAGTTCGCCGCCAACCAGATCCGCACCGCCCCGGGCGGCCGCTTCAGCGGCGGCGCCGTCTCGGCGGACCTCGGCAGGCTCAACCGCACGGGCCGTTTCCGCTCGGTCGAGTCTGAACTCGAGGTGCTGGGCGATGGCTCGGTGATCGTCACCTTCGTGCTCGTCGAGCAGCCGACGATCCAGGCGGTGCAGTCCGCCGGCAACAACCAGATCAGCGATCAGGAGATCGCAGCCCAGATCGACGTGCTCATCGGCACGCCGGTGGACCCCTTCCAGATCGACCGTGCTGCCCGCCGGATCGAGGAGCTCTACCGCGAGAAGGGGTATTACTCCGCCCGTGTCACGTGGGATGAAGACGAGCTCGATGAGAACGGCTCGGTCGTCTTCGTCATCCGCGAGGGCGAGCGCCTCAAGGTCACCGGCATCCGCTTCATCGGCAACGAGTCCTACGAGCCAAAGGAGCTCCGGCGGGAGATCGACACCCGCGTCGCCCGCTTCATCGTCTCCCGGGGCCAGCTCGATGACGAGGTCCTCGAGTCAGACGTCGCCGCCATCTACCAGTTCTACCGTGACCGCGGCCACCTCGATGTCCGCGTCGATCGCCGCATCCAGCCCGCGCCCAACAACCGCGAAGCGATCGTCGAGTTCCTGATCAGCGAGGGCCCGGTCTACACCCTCAGGAGCATCCGCGCCGAGGTCCGCCGCGAGCCGCCCGACACGGTCGAGACCACGCCCCCGATCTTCACCGCAGAGCAGCTTGCTGCCCGCATGCAGATCAAGCCGGGCGATGTGTATTCGATCAATCGCCTGGGCTCATCGGTCGAGCAGGCGATCGCTGCGTACCAGGAGCTTGGCTACTACGACGTGCGGATCCAGCGCCGCGAGCTGCGCGATCCCGAGCTGCCCGTGGTCGATCTGCTGCTGGCCATCAACGAGGGCGAGCCCCGCCGCATCGGCGAGGTGCGCGTCATCGGCAACGACATCACCCAGGACAAGGTCGTGCGCCGCGTGCTCAGCCAGGAGCACATCCGCCCCGAGCGCCCGCTGGACAAAACCAACCTCGACCGTGCCCAGGAGCGCATCCGCTCCACCAGGCTCTTCAACCCCGCCCGCGTCAACATCACCGTCGCGGGCGAGGACAGCGTCGATCCCGGCTACCGCGATGTCGTCGTCGAGGTCGAGGAGACCAACACGGGCGAGTTCAACGTCGGCGCCCTCGTCAACTCCGATGCGGGCGTCATCGGCCAGATCGCCCTCGTCCAGCGAAACTTCGACGTCTTCGACACTCCCGATACCGTGGGCGATCTCTTCAGCGGCCGGGCGTTCCGCGGCGCGGGGCAGACCTTCCGCATCGAGGCCCTGCCCGGCAACGAGGTCCAGACCTACCGCGTCAGCCTCTCCGAACCGAGCCTCTTTGAGAAGGACATCAGCGGCAGCGCCTCGTTCTTCTTCCGCGACCGCGAGTTCCGCGAGTACGACGAGCAGCGCTTCGGCGGGCGGTTCGGCCTTGGCCGCAACTTCGGCACGCGTTGGCAGGGCAACCTCTCCCTCCGCGTCGAGTCCATCGAACTCAGCGACATCGATGAGGACGAGCCCGTCGACTACTTCGAGGTCGAGGACCAGAACATCATCACCTCCGTCGGCGCTGCGCTCACACGCACCACCGTCGACAACCGCTTCCGCCCGACCCGCGGCGCGCGCACCGATCTGGCCATCCAGCAGGCCGGCCTGCTCGGAGGCGACTTCGACTTCACCCAGCTCAGCGCCGGCCACGCAGTCTTCGTGCCCGTCGATGAAGACTTCCTCGGCCGCCGCACCGTCCTCGAACTGAGGGTCAACGCCGACTACATGCCCCAGGGTCAGGATGAAGTGCCCGTCTACGAACGCCTCTACCTCGGCGGCAGGTCCTTCCGCGGCTTCCAGTTCCGCACCATCTCCCCCAAGGGCATCCGCAACGACACGGGTGAACTCGGCGATGACCCCGTCGGCGGCACGTGGCTCTTCTTCGCCGGCGCAGAACTCACACGCCCCGTCTTCGAGGAGATCCTCGCCGTCGCGGCCTTCATTGACTCGGGCACCGTCGAAGAAGAGATCGGCTTTGAGGACTACCGCGTCTCCGCGGGTGTCGGCCTCAGAATCTACATCCCCGCCCTCAGCCCGGCGCCCATCGCCTTCGACTTCGGCTTCCCCCTCGTCAAGCAGGACGACGACGAAGAACGCCTCTTCACCTTCTCCATCGACCTGCCCTTCTGACGCCCTCATGGCGTGGACGAGCAAGTCCCCGCCAGCGCGTACACTCACCAAGAACCGCCCGCGAGAACCCCTCGCAGGCCGTGACCACATGCTCGTCTTTCTGCAGGAGCCACCTTGCCATGACCAATCCACACCCCGCCTCATCGCCCTCGACACGCTCCGCCGATGCCAAGGCCCCGCCCGTTCTCAGGCTCGCCCTGAGCCTGCCCGTCCTCGCAACAGCCCTCTCGGCCGTGCTCGTCTGCTCGCTGGCCGTCAACGCACTGGCGGACCGAACCCCCGCCGCCCGCGCAGCCAGCGAGACGACCGTTCCGCCGCTGGCCGCCAGCGCCGCCGTCGTGAATGTCGAAGCCGTCGTCAATGGCAGCCAGGAACTCCAGGCCTTCAACACCCGCCTCGAGGTCGAAGTCCGCGGCATGCAGGTCGAACTCGATGACCTCGCAAGCCAGCTCGAACAGCTCCAGGCCGACTTCGATGAACTCCCCGCAACCGATCGCGAAGGTCGCCGCAGCATCCGTAAGAAGATGTTTGAAGTCAGCTCCCGCGCCGAGGTCCGCAAGCGCATCCTCCAGAACGACATCGACGTGCGCAAGGGTGAGGCTGTCAAGCTCGTCTACGACAAGATGCTCCAGGCCATCCAGACCATCTCCGAGCGTGACGGCATCGATGTCGTGCTGTTCGACGATCGCGCCATCGTCATTCCAGAAGGGCTCGTCGAGGCCCAGGTCAACCAGCGCATCCAGGCTCGCCGCGTGCTCTACACCTCCGCGCAGGGAGACATCACCGAGCGCGTCCTCAACCTGCTGAACAACAACTTCGCCGCCGGCCGTTGATCACGCCGCCTTCCCTTGCAGCGCCGCCCTCCAAGGCAGCGCCGACGCTGGTGCTCGCATGACCAACGCCCTCGACACCCTCACCACCGGCCAACTCCGCGATCTGCTCGATGCCGAGCTTCGCGGCTCGCCCGATGTGCCTCTCCGAGGCCTCTCCGCGATCGAGGACGCCCAGGCGGATGACCTCGTCTTTGCCCGCGATGCCAGCCACGCGCGCAAGCTCGCAGAGTCCAGCGCGGGTGCTGCGATGGTCACCGCGATGGGTGCCCACGAAGCCCCGCCGCACATGCCGCTGCTGGTCGTCAGCGATCCCGATGTGGCGCTCATCAAGGTGCTCGGCCATCTCGCCCAGACCCAGCCGGCCGAGGATGTCTCGCCCGGTGTGCATCCCTCGGCAAGCGTCGATCCCACCGCCGAGATCGGCGCCGGCGTCTCCATCGGCCCGCTGTGCATCGTCGGCCCGCGGTCGACCATCGGCGATGGCTCCGTGCTCGCTGCGCGCGTCACCATCGGGGCGGACTGCTCCATCGGGCGTGCCTGCACGCTCAGGCCCGGCGTTGTGCTCGAGCCCCGAAGCCATCTGGGCGATGGCTGCCTGCTCCATCCGGGCGTGGTCGTCGGCGCCGATGGCTTTGGCTTCCACCCCGCGCCCGATGGCCAGGGCCTCATCAAGGTGCCTCACATCGGCGGCGTGCGCATCGGCCGCGGCGTTGAGATCGGAGCCAACACCTGCATCGATCGCGGCAAGTTCGGCGACACCACCATCGGCGACGGCACCAAGATCGACAACCTCGTCCAGATCGGGCACAACTGCGTCGTCGGACGAGCCTGCATCATCTGCGGCCAGGCGGGTCTCGGCGGGTCGGTCACTCTCGGTGACGGCGTCATCATGGGAGGCCAGGCGGGCGTCAAGG
>CAZSBR010000119.1:0-8085 GCA_964605165.1 uncultured Phycisphaeraceae bacterium | reverse complement strand
ACGAAGAGGCTGCGGCGGCGTACATCAAGGAGCACGTGAAGAAGCCGGTGGCGGCGTTCATCGCGGGGCAGACGGCCCCTCCCGGCAAGCGGATGGGCCACGCGGGCGCGATCATCGCGGGCGGCCAGGGCGGGGCGGATTCCAAGATCGCAGCCCTCGAGGCTGCGGGCGTGCACGTCGCCAAGAGCCCCGCGGACATGGGCGAGGCAATGGCCCGCGCCATGGGGCTGGTCGAGTCCGGCGTGGGCGCCTGAGAAGGTCGATTTGCGCCCTCTCCGGCGAGAGCGCCGATTTCTTCACACGCAGCCGCTGGGCAGACGCTGAACTCGCGGCACACTTGCCTTTGGAGGCCCACCGCGCCGCCAGAGGGAGAAGTGATCATGCGCGCACGGATACTGGCAGCGGTGGTGGCCATCGCGACCTGCTCGAGTTTCGGTCAGGGCATCGAGTACGTCTTTGAGGGACAGATCTCGGATGGCACGCCAACGCAGGGGCCGTTTGCGGGCTTTGACGTGGGGGATATGTTCAGGGCCACGGTCGAGTTTGATCCCTCCAATCCGGTCTTCGACGAGCCCGGTTCGCGGAGTTGGGGCGATGATTCGATCGTGTCGTACACGCTCGAGATCGATGGGCAGGTGCTGGACCTGATGACGCTGAACGGGTCGCCCAGCTTCCGCGGCGCGGAGGTCGAGGACGACAGCCCGGTGGAGGGCGACGACCACGACTTCTTCAGTCTCTATGTCAGCGTGCCGGTGGTTGGTGTCATCAACGCGCGATTCGAGACGTTCGGGCCCTCGGGCTTGGCGATCGGTTCGCTCAGCGGCACGGAGCCGCCAACGCAGGAGGAATTGCAGCCGGCGCGATGGCAGTCTGCTCTCATGGTGATGGGCACGGGCCGGGCCAATCGCCTCGTGGGCACGATCGAACAGGTAAGCGTCATCCCCACGCCCGCATCAGCGCTTGTGATGGGTGCAGCGGGGGCGTTGATGCTGAGGCGGAGACGCTGAGCTAAGGTTGTGGGTGGCGAAGGTAGCTCTTGCGTTCCATTCCGCGGCGGGTCATACCGAGGCGATTGCGCGCTCAATCGTCCGCGGTCTGGCATCGGTCTCGGGCGTGCGCGCCGAGATGGTCAACGTCGCGGAGCTTCCCGAGCGGGGCCGGTCCGCGCCGCCTGCCGAGAGCGGCTGGGCGAAGCTCGACAACGCCGATGCAATCATCTTCGGCACGCCCACGCACATGGGCAGCGTCAGCGCAGCGTTCAAGTCCTTCATGGATCAGACGGGCTCGGTGTGGTTCAGCCAGCTCTGGAAGGACAAGCTCGCTGCGGGCTTTACGGTCTCGCAGGGGCTCGATGGCGACAAGGCGATGTGCCTCCACGCACTCGTGACGTTTGCGTGCCAGCACAGCATGGTGTGGGTGAGCCAGGGCATCTTCAGCGATGAATCGGGCATCAACCGCCTGAGCACGTGGACCGGCATGGCTGCGGTCGCGGACAACGCGCCCGCGGAGCAGACGCCCCCGGCCCAGGACCACCAGACGGCGCAGGCCTTTGGCGAGCGCATCGGGCTGGCGGCTGTGCGCTGGGTCAAGGGTTCTGAGCGCAGCGGCGGTGGGCGGGGCAGCGCCTAGCTGCTCTTGGCAAGCCGTTGTTCGACGTAGCTGCGCGCGAGCTGCTTGTAGGCCTCGACGCTGTGCTTGGTGGCGAACTGTGCGACGCGCTCGGCCTGGCTTTCGGGCCAGTCCTGTTCGAGCACAGCGTGCACCGTCTCGACGAAGGCGTCGATGTCTGTCGGCTTGACGACCTCGCCCAGTTGTTCAGCGCGGATCATCTCGCCGATGGCGCCGCGGGCTGCGCCCACGCAAGGCCTGCCTGCTGCAGCGGCCCAGATGATGATGCTCGACCGCCCCGAGTGGCTCGGGTAGGGCGCGAGGACGATCTCGGCGGCGCCGGCGGCTGCGAACATCTCGTCCGCATCGAGGAAGCGATCAAGGCTCTTGATACGTCCTGATTCGACGAGCGCTGCCGCATCTGGCTTTGCAAGCCGCTCCTTGATCTCATCGCGATGCGGGCCAGCCAGCAGCAGGCCAACGTCCTGTGCCCAAGGCTCCTCGTGCATGCGCACGAAGGCGTCGATCGCCAGATCGCAGCCCTTGCGCGCATCGATCATGCCTGCGCAGACGAGCCAGCGCGTGCCGGGGTCGATATCGAGTGCCCGCCGCGCGCTCTCGATCGACTGGCGCGGGCGGATCTCAACGGGATCGGGCATGAGCGTGAGTTCGACCTTGCGGCTGGCGGGGCTGCTGTCGGTCGCCCAGCGGTGGTAGAGCTCATCGTGGATCCACAGCCGTTGATACGTGCCCGTGCGGAGCAGGGAGCGCATGACCACGCGGCGTGCAAGCTGGCCCTTGCTCGTGGCGTCCTCGTAGGTGAACCCGCCGCGGAACACGCCCGCTTCGACGGGGATGGGGAAGCGCTTGCGCTTGATGACCGCGTCGAACTGCGTCCATTGCCACAGGCCATCGGCGTACATCACGATCGCGTGGTCGGCGTTGAGCTTGCTGATGAGTCCTCGGAACTCGGTGGCGCGCTGCCGGCCGATCTTCGACGCGCCCTCCGGCGGCGGAGCGCACGCGGGCTCGACATCGATCTGATCGCCGAAGGGTGCGAGGTTCTTGCTGAACTCACGCGTTTCGAGCGCCGCTTTGGTGGTGGCGACGACGCACCGCACGGGCAGGTCCTTGAGCGCATCGATGACGCGGCCGAGGTAGGGGAAGTGATGGCCGTTGGGATCCGGTTCGTAGAGGAGGATGCGCATGGTGGTGGTTGGTCCGGCTGCGAGTGCGGGTCAGGATTTCATGAGTTGGCGGCGGCGGATCTTGTTGGCGAGTCGGAAGGCGGGCGGGCACAGGCTTGCTGCGGTGAAGAACGCTCGGCCCTTAGGGGACATGTGCCTGGAGGCGATCTCATAGGCTCGCTTGTAGTCTTCGCGCGTGCCGTCGGTCAGCGCCGCAGCGAGGCTTCTTCTGCACCAGGTGAGCACCTCGGTCCTCAGCGAGTCCCACTGCTTGACGTTCTTGTCGAGCATGCGGAGGTGGTAATACTCACTTGAGGCCCAGTTGGCGTAGCTGATGCCATCGCTGACGATGCGGTACTGCGCGACGCTCTCGGGGTTGAAGGTCCAGGTCTTCGTGTGGATGACCCTGAGCCACATGTCGAGATCGTGGCGGCGGACCTGCGATTCATCGAAGCCGCCGACCTCGAGGAAGCGCTCGCGATCGACGATGGTGGTGAGCATGGCAAAGTGGTTCTTGCCGCGGTACCAGCGGAGGTACTGCTCATCTTCGAGGCCGTTGACCGGCGCAGCGACGGGCCAGCCGCAGGTGCGTTCGGTGATGGATGAGCCGTCTTCGGTGACGAGGTCGCACCAGCAGGTGTAGCCGACGTCATCTGGGCCGATGAGCTGGCTGAAACGCTCGAGGTGGTGGGGCTTCCACATGTCGTCGGCATCGAGAAACGCGATGTACCTGCTCTCGGCGAGGTTGATGCCGGTGTTGCGGGCCGCGGCAGCGTTCTTGTGGTTGGTCTCGATGACGAGCGTGGGCGCCGCGTGGTTGCGTGCGATCTCGAGCGTGGCGTCGTCGGAGTTGTCGACGATGACGATGACCTCCCGCGGCGGGAGCGTCTGCGCGCTGACGCTGTCGAGCGTCTGTGCGAGGAATCGCTCAGCGTTGTGTGCCGGGATGATGGCGGCGATGGTCATGGTTCATCCGTTCGGGGTGATGCCCAGCACGTGCAGCACGTCTTCCCACATGGCCTCATTGGCGCTGCGGAGGCTTTCCTTCTTCTGAACGAGCGTTGCTCGCCGGCGATCGTTGAGGGTGTCATCGCTCAGTTCGCGGACAAAGCCGAGCAAGTGGTCAGCGTCGTGATCGGCGTTGTGGAGGAGGTCATCCATGCCGAAGTCCTGCGCGAGCAGGTCGTACTTGTGCGCCCAGCCGATGGCGACGGCCGGCACGCCCCGACTGAACGCTGCCACGATCGAGTGGAAACGAGACCCGATCAGGAATCTGGAGCCGGCGATGTACGACTTGAGCACGCCGGCGTGCTCATGCTCGAAGAGTTCTGCGCCGGGCACTTGCTGAGCAATCTGCTCGGCGAGCTTCTTGTCGCCGCCCTGGCTTTCATGCACGACGAGCCGGACATCAAGGTTGAGTTCACGGGCGAGCGTTGCCGCCTGAACGAGGCGGTCGACGTACTGGGCTTTCCAGGCCGGGTCACCCTTCTGGAGCACCTTCTCATTGGGCACGATGCAGCAGTAACGGTTGGATCCGGCGATCGAGGCATCGATGTCGACCGAGCGCGAGAAGATGGTGATGTCGGGCGCGAGGCGGAGCTTGTCCGTGGTGCCGAGCACTTCCTGGGCTGCATCAAACGAGGCCTGCTCGCGGGCGTAGATCCTGGTGGCGGCTTCTGTGAGCCTCTTGAGCAGGGCGCGGTGTTCGCTGCTCTGGAAAGGTCCGAGCATCTGGGGCAGGAGCACCACGGGCTTGCCACGCTTGGCGTAGCCCTCGGCGCGGTACACGAAGTTCCGCATGAGTTCGGCGGGGAACTTATCGCCGAAGGCGTAGCCGCTGATGTCGATGAGTCCGTCCGTGTCCTGTCGACGAACCAGGCCGAAGGGCTTGCAGAACTTGTCGGGCGCGAGCTTGCCGATGGCTTCGCTGAGCGCGAGGTGCATCCTGATGCGTCGCGGGCGCATGCGCGAGGCGCTGGGCCAGAGCAGTCGCACGCCGAGGGGCGCCATGTGGTCGATGTTGGAGTCCGGCTCTGCCTCGATGCATGCCCGGACGTTGTCGTGTTCATCCAACTTGTCGATGACAGTTCGCAGCATGAGCTGCGCGCCACGGTTGATGAAACCTGCTCCGAAGACTTCAAACATCATGGCGTGTGGTACCTTCTCATCTCGTCGAGCGTTACTTTTTGTGAACGAGGCACGAGTCCCTCGGGATCCGGATAGCCGACGGATATACACATCACCGGCCTCTCATGCGGACGAAGATTGATGGCCTTGTCCATCTTCTGCTCGAGTGCTTCCACATCGGGCCAGTTGATGCAGCACGAGCCGATTCCCTGGCTTTCGAGCGCAAAGAGCAGGGCCATGCTGGCCAGCGAGGAATCGATGTAGGGAACATGCCGATCGCGCTCGTGCTCGAAGGCCTCAAAATTGCCCACTACCACGATCAGGCACGGGAAGTTCTGCGCAAAGCCGGTCGTCCCCATGGGGATCGAGCCGACGCGCTGGGCGGTTTCGGGGTCATCGATCACGTGGAATCGGAAGGGCTGGCGGTTGCATGCGCTTGGGCTGTAGCCGGCGACCTCGAAGGCGCGGTCGAGCTTCTCGCGCTCAACGGGCTTGTCGAGGTACCAGCGAACGCTCCGCCTGCGGATCGCCATGGCGAGCATGTCGTCAATGGTGGTCTTGAGAGGCTCCGTGTCTCGCAGGAAGGGGGCGACATCGGTGAAGCACACGGACTTGGTGGCGGTCGCCTGGTCAAACTGAGCGCGGGCCGCGTCGATTTCCTCGCAGAGGCCGGGAGCGACTGCCTCGAAGTACTGGTGAAGCACATCGGCGGCCCAGGTGTTCACGGCGCGGTCGGCGGGGTTGTCGGTCTGTGCCTGGAGGGATTCACAGTAAAGCTGCACGGTGACCGGGAGGTAGGCCTTGGCAAACACATCCCGCCTCGGACGCATGATGAGTCCCTTTTCGAGGCGGTGGATGTTCCTGCGGAGTTTGAAGCGAGCGCCGGGCCCGCTCTTGTCGCGGATGCCGCGCATGTGATTGCGCTTGCCGACGAGCACTGCGCGCTGTTCGCGCCGGAAGGAGGGGTTGACCGTGTAGTAGAGCGATGCAAACAGAGGCCGAGATGCGCCGATGCGGATCAGGCGCTCACGGAAGTAGGCGTTGTAGATAAGCCGCAGGCGATGTCTGATGGTGGCGATCATTGACCGGAGTCCTTTGCAGTCAACTTTCGGAGCATTCGAGCCAGCGCGGGCGCGGCGATCTGGTGGACCAGTTCGCGGTGCGGCTTGGCTGAAGGCATCAGCAGGATGACGGTTGCGAACAGCGCAGTGAACGTGGCGCCGCCGGCGAGAACGCCCAGCGCCTGGCCGAGGGGAGAGGTGAGGTCGATCGAGGTGGTGACGAACAGGCCCGCCGCGGCTCCCAGGCAGGTCGCGAGCATCGGGGCGACGGACGCTGCGAGCACATCTCCAAGCCCCACGGGTGTCGGCTTGAGGATGTAGCCAAGGGCAAAGGGCCTCAGCACGATCTGTGCGATGCTGAACGCCAGGGCAACGCCCACGATGCCGCCAAGGTACGCGCCAACGGTGTAGGCAACGATGGTGAGTGGCGGTCCGATGAGGCCCCACTTGAGCAAGCGGCCGGTGAAGCCGCAGGGCGTGGCGGACCAACTGCCCGCCACATTGAACGTGGCCAGAAGCGCCGCGGGGCCAAGGGCGAGGAAGACCAGAATGGAATCAACCCACTTTGGGCCGATGACCAGAGGGATGAGCGCTGGAGCGGTGGCAAACGCACCGCCAATCAGGGGCATGCCCGCGAGGCAGATGCCGCTGATCGCCTTTCGGTACATCCGCCGGAACCGGGCGGCGTCATCCTTGAGTCGAGAGAAGGTGGGCAGCGCGACGCTCGCCAGCGGCGAGTTGATCTGCCTGATGGGCATGAGCAGCAGCCGATACGCCATGAGGTAGATGCCGGCCTGCGCGGGGCCGATGAGCTTGTTGATGAGGATCAGGTCGGTGTTCCTCATCGCTGTGGCGAGCAACTCAGAGCCCACCAGCGGCAGGCTGAACGCGAGCATGGTCTTGGTCGAAGCGCTCCACTTGGGGCGGCCCGGTCGCCAGTCGCAGGCGATCCATGCAGCGACGAGCGTAAAGGCGCTCTGGCCGAGCGACAGGGCGACCAGCGCCCAGTAGCCAGCGCCGTTGAGGGCCATCGCGATGGCGACGAGCGATGCGCCGAGTTGTGCGCTGATTCGCACGATCGCAACCGTCCCATGCCGGAAGCGGCGTTGGAGCAATGCGATGTGCTGGCTCGAGAGGCCGCTGAGGGCGAGCGACAGGCCGATGGCTGCAGCGACCGGCGTGAGGCCGGGCTGTTCGTAGAAGCTCGACAGCAATGGACCGATGGCGACGAGCAGCCCGCCAGCGAGCAGGCTGGTGGTGCCGTTGAGCCAGAAGAGTGTGCTGGTGTTGCTGTGGTCGGTCTCATCACTCTGGATGGAGGCCTGTCCCAGCCCGAGGTCCCGGAATGTGGTGATGAAGGCGTTGAACGCCGTCACCATGGACACGATGCCGAAGTCCTGCTGTGTCAGCAGCCGTCCGAGCACCGCGAGCGTGCCGAACTGGATGATGAAGCTTGCTGCACTGGAGATGACAGCAACCCGGCCCGAGGAGATGGACCTCTTGCCCAGGTCGTCGATCAGGTCGTCGGTGCGAAAGTGAGCATCACGGCGAGACGGGCGTTCGCTGGGGGGCAGCGACGGCTCGTTCACCGGCGGTGTGTGTGTTTGGGGTCGAACGGCGTCACTGGTCATGGCCGCTGAACTCGGGCATGGCGTGGCCCGCGTCTTTGAGGGTCTTCTCGCGACTGGCCAGTTCCAGATCGTGGTCGACCATCATCGCAGCGAGCTCTTCGACCGTGGTCGTCGGCTCCCAGCCGAGTTTGGCCTTGGCCTTGGCGGGATCGCCCAGCAGCAGATCGACCTCCGCCGGGCGCAGGTACCGGGGGTCAAACTCGACGTGGTCTTCAAAGTTCAGGCCCGCGTGCTTGAAGGCCATCTCGGCGAACTCGCGCACGGAGATGGTCCGGTTGGTCGCGACGACGTAGTCGTCCGGCTCTTCCTGCTGGAGCATGCGCCACATCATCTCGACGTAGTCGCCCGCAAAGCCCCAGTCGCGCTTGGAGTCGAGGTTGCCCAGGAAGACCTTGTTCTGCAGGCCGAGCTTGATGCGGCCCACAGCACGGGTGATCTTGCGGGTGACGAAGGTCTCGCCGCGGCGGGGGC
>CAZSBR010000118.1:0-8114 GCA_964605165.1 uncultured Phycisphaeraceae bacterium | reverse complement strand
CGTGATCGCTGCGACGGTCTGCGTCTCGGGCTTGACAGGCACGCGCTCCTTGATCTCCACAGCCTGATGCAGACCATCCGACCACTGACGACCAATCATGGGTCGACCAGTGTTCGTATCGACGATCACCACGCTGGGATCGGTGCGGCCCGTCGCCCGATCCGGCACATCCATCACGACATAATCCCGGTCACGCTTGTACACCGCGTGTGCCCGCAGCGACTGCTCGAGCAGGTGCGGCAGGTCCATGTTCTCATCGACATAGAACGAACCAACACCCGCCACGCGCTGGGCTTCTGCGATGCCCTCGTGCGTGAGGTGAGACTGCTTGCGATCCATCTCAAGCTCGTAGTACTGCACATGCTGGTCGCGATCACGCTCCAGCTCGGGCAGTTCCTTCTTGGCGGCCTCCAGCCTCTTCTGAAGCTCTGGCACCTCGGACTTGTCACGCACCTGGCGGATGTCGCCCTCGAGTCCCTTGATCATCTCCTTGCACCGCTCGACCTGCTCCTCGCGCTCGGTCCAAGGCTTCTGCTTCTCGACCAGGTGCCGCGCGAGCTTGTCGGCAAGTTCGTATCTCGGCTGATCGTCGTGGGCCTGTCCCGAGATGATCAGGGGCGTGCGAGCCTCGTCGATGAGCGTCGAATCGACCTCGTCAACGATCGCGAACTGGCGCTGGCGCTGAACCTGCATCGCGGCACTGGGCTTCATGTTGTCGCGGAGGTAGTCAAAGCCGAACTCGGCCGTCGTGCCGTAGACCACATCGCAGCGGTACATCCACCGCTTGAACTCCTCGGGCTGGACATGCTGGGGATGGATCGCACCGACCGTCAGACCCAGCGCATGGAAGAACGGATAGGTCCAGTCACGGTCACGCTGGACGAGGTAGTCGTTGACGGTGACCACGTGCACCTGCTGGTGCTCGATCGCTGCCAGGTAGCACGCGAGCGGCGCCACGATCGTCTTGCCCTCGCCCGTCTTCATCTCGGCGATCTTGCCGCCGCTCAGCACCATGCCGCCGATGAGCTGCACATCAAATGGACGTGCTCGGAAGGGTGGCCGGCTTTCGGGATACGCCTCGCGCACCGCTTCATAGAGCTCCAACGGCACGTCCACAAGACGCCAACTCGGAACCACGTGCGTATGTCCGAGATGCGCATCGTCCGTATCGGGTTCGCCCGCGGGCGGCTCGCCATTGACGCGCAGCAGCCGCGGCAGCACGTCGGGCGTCTCGGCGATCTTGGCCGCGACCTCTGCATAGAGCTCCTGGCCCCGCTCAGAGAGCACCGAGGGATCAAACGCCCGGTCCGGGTTGAAGATGTTGCGGATGCCGACCGCTCGGTCCATACCCTCGCGGGCAACTGCAAAGGCCTCGGCCAAGAGGTCTTCGACCTTCTCGCCCTGATCGACTCGGCCTCTGAACTCGACGATCTTGCCGCGAAGCTGATCATCGGTGAGCTTGCGCGTCTCTTCCTCGAGTGCGTTGATCTGGTCTACGCGGCTCGTGTACCGCTTCACGAATCGCTCGTTACGCGTGCCGAAGATCGAGTTCAGCATCGGCCCGATAACCGGAATGCCTTGGTTCTTCTTGCTCATGGATTCTCTTTCGGGGCGGCTTGCCCGCCCGCTGGAGCGTCTGATGACGCCAATCGCTTGTGCTGTATCAATGGGCTCGATTCAGCCAGCCGCGCAGCGCGTGCGGGGCATCGGGGAATCGGCGTTGGTGAGGAAGAGGTGCGTGCCGCGAACGGAACACACCATGGGGCGTTTACACCGCCAGAGGTGGCGGCAGAACGCACTCACCCAGCAGCACGGCGGGCATCCGCGGCGAACTCATCCGTCCAGTCGATCTGCTCGGCGCCGGGCACCGACCGGACCACGTCGCTGGAAGGACGGCCGACCTCACCCGATCGGACTGCGCTGCCTGCACCAATGCAGACACCCAGCCAACGACGGTTGCCGGCCTGCTCGCGGGCACAGACGCCGCGGCCAGGGACGCCGAGCACAGCGTCGCGACCAGCACAACCCAGCTCACCTGAAGACTCAGGTGCGAGGGCACCGCCTGCCGGCGGGTGTCCACGCGATGGATTGGCTCTGGCAGACGGGGCCGCATGACAACAAGTATCGGCCCGCCATCGCCCGCGAGCAAACCGATTTGTCCCGCTTCCGCTGCGATTCACCCGCCCAGGGCGGCAGATCCGTCCCGCCAGACACCCGGAGCGGGCCCTTGTGAACGTCAGGCACCCGAGTGTCCGATAGCCAAGTCGAGGCTGCCGGTGCGTAGACTCGCAGCCATGTCACACGACCCTCCCGAGGATGCGTCCATGATCGCCAGCAGGAAGGCACTCCCCAGCACCCGTGACTCCGTGACCCACAAGTTCACCGTCGACCGCCACGAGGGCTACCTGACGATCGGCCTCTACCCAGATGGCAAGCCCGGCGAGATCTTCCTCAAGGTCGCCAAGGAAGGCTCCGCCCTGTCAGGTTTCTGCCAGGCATTCTGCCGCGCCTTCTCGCTGGCCATGCAGCACGGCTTGACGGTTGAAGAGGCCGTCGCCCGCTTCAAGGGCATGCGCTTTGAGCCCATGGGCTCAACCAGCAACCCGGACATCCCCGAGGCGAACTCGATCGTGGACTACATCGCCCGCTACCTCGAACTGCACTTCGCCAAGAGCAACGACCCCGAGCGGCGGTTCTGAGCCCGGCTGTCGGTGGAACGGCGTCTATTTGGCCGCCGGCGAGGGAGCTTTGTAGAAGGGCATCGGCACAACCTCGGCGGGGATCTCCGCCCGGCCGGTGGAAACGCTCAGGTGCGTGCCCACCGCGCTCAAACCGCGATCGACGTAGGCCATTGCAATCGGGTAGCCCAGCGTCGGGCTCAGGCAGCCGCTGGTGACCTCCCCCACCTGCTCGCTCCCATGCATCACGGCGCACTCGCCGCGCGCCACACGCCTGCCCTCCATCTTGAGCCCTACGAGCATCCGCTCGGGACCACCCGCTGCCTTGGTCTGCTGCAGTGCTTCCATGCCGATGAACGCTTCGCCGCGCTCGTCATCGGTCTTGTCGAAGCTGATGGCGAAATCAAGACCACTCGCCAGCGCGTTGATGTCTTCACCCAGTTCATGGCCATAGAGAGGCATGCCTGCCTCGAGCCTCAGCGAATCGCGCGCACCCAGTCCCGCGAGCTTGACCGGAGCATCCGGCGACTCGAGATCGACGTCCTTGAGGATCAGCTTCATGGCCATCCCGACCGCCTTGGCTGGCAGAATCGCCTCAACGCCGTTCTCGCCCGTGTAGCCGGTGCGAGAGACAAGCACCTTCATGACCATGAGGTTCTTGGTGGTGAAGCGGTAGCGCTTCAGGCTGGGAATCTCGCTTGAGAACTTGCCGATGAAGTCCATGACCTTCGGGCCCTGCACAGCGATCATCGCCGTGTTGAGCGTCTGATCATCGATGGAGCAGGTCAGATCGCGCTCGGCGACGACCTGCTCGAGGTGGGCCAGGATCTTCGCGCGATTCGAAGCGTTGACGACGAGCAGGAAGTCGTCCGAGTCGTGCCGGTACACGAGCACGTCGTCCTTCACCCCGCCCTGCTCGTTGCACATGAGGCTGTAGCGGCACTGCCCCTCCTGCATGTCGTAGATCTTGCGTGTGCAGGTGATCTCGAGCAGCCGCCGGGCGTGCCGACCCTTGATGGCCACACGCCCCATGTGCGAGACATCGAACACCCCGCCGCTGGTCCGCACCGCGTTGTGCTCATCGATGATGCTGCCGTAGCGCAGCGGCATCTCCCAGCCCGCAAAGTCGACCATCTGGCCATGGTGCTGGGTGTGCAGGTCGTGAAGCGGGCTTCGGGTCAGCGTGCCGGTCATGAGAGCCTCCGTCGCGGGAAAGTGCCGCCCGCCAACGCTCGGTTGCCGGCCGGGTCGAACATCTCGGATTTCAGTGGCCAGACGGTAGCGGCTCGCCGCACGCCGGGCCGTTGTCAATGAGCCGAACTCTCGCACCCACCCGCGCCGCGACCAGCGCACGCAGACCCTCCGAGCGCCCCGCTGAAGGCTTGAGCAGGGTCTGGGCATCGCGCACGACCGCGTACTCCACCTCCAGCCCGGGCACCTCCAGCGCTCTGGCCATGGCCAATTCGGCCGCTGCTGGCGAGCGTGCCGAGCGCGCTGCCCGCAACCCCGCGTAGATGGCAAGAGCCGTCTGGCGATCCGCCGGCGAGAGCAGCCTGTTGCGACTGCTCATCGCCAGCCCGCCCTCCTCTCGGACCGTCTCGACCGCCTCGATATGGACGCCCAGCTCTTCGTCACCCGCCATCGCACGAACCACCGCGAGCTGCTGCCAGTCCTTCTCGCCAAAGCACGCCACTTGCGGACGGACCAACTCGAACAGCCGCCGCACCACCTGCACCACGCCATCGAAGTGGCCCGGCCGGAACGCATCCTCAAGCCCCGGCTCGGTCGCGACCCTCGGCAGCACGCCCACCCGCACGTCCACACCCGGCGGATACACCTCCTCCGCCGGCGGCGCATAGACGTGGGTCGCGCCGGCGCCCGTCGCAGCCTCTACATCCGAAGCAAGATCCCTTGGGTAGCGCTCAAAGTCCGCAGCTTCGTTGAACTGTGTCGGGTTCACGAAGACCGAAACCACCACCTGCCCGCCGCGGCTGAGCGCCCGCGCCCGGCGGATGAGGTGCAGGTGTCCCTCGTGCAGAGCGCCCATGGTCGGCACCAGCACGCGGCTGCCCTCTGGGGCGTCTGGCAGATCGCTGATGGCTTGGATAAGCATGGGCGAGAGGGTCGGGCGCTGGCCGACGCGCGTCAAGCCGCTACGCTCGTCGCGGTGAGAACCGACGATGACCAACGCGTATTCGCGGTCGTGCCGACGCACACGACGAGACATCTGGCGTGCTGCCTGGCCTCCCTGCTCACGCAGACACGGCCGCCCGATGCCGTCTGCCTGACCGTGGACAACACCGAGCCAGAGATCCTGGAACTCGCCCGCCGGGTGTGGACCCTCGCCTCTCCGCCGTGCCCGCTCATCGTCACGATGCGGCCCCACCGCGACGTGGTCAGCCTCAACCAGGTCCGCAACAACGCGCTGAGGGCTCTGGACCTCCACATCGGACTGCGAGACGAAGACCTCGTGCTCGTGGTCGATGGCGACACGGCCCTGCACCCGGCCGCCGTCGAGATCCATGCCAAGCACGCTGCGGGCGTCTCGACCGCCCACCGCTTCGACCTCACCGAAGTACGCACAGCGGATCTCACCGAGCACGCCGTCCGCCAGGGCGCGCTCGCCGACATCGATGCATGGACCAGCCCCGAGCAACGCGAACACCTCGCCCAAAGGGCCCGGCGACACCAGCGTCAGCTTGCTGTGCGCTCAACGCCGCTGGCGCGTTCGTTTCAGAAATCCCACAAGCCCAAGCTGCTCGGAGGACACCATGCGGTGCTTGCGGGCCTCCTCCGCGCCATCAACGGCTACGACGAGGCCTTCGTGGGCTACGGCTATGACGACGATGACCTCGCTGCCAGGCTCAATCGACTCAGGCCGCTGCCCGCATGGAATGTGTTGACGCTCGAGGCCGTGGCGTACCACCTCTGGCATCCGACGCGCGCACCCGAACGCCCCACCGCTGCAGCGGGCTATGCATTGTTCAACCAGCGTCGTCCAGCGCAAGCCGAACTCGGGTGGGCAACCCCCGATGAACAGGACCCCAGCCGCATCGAAGTCATCGGAGAGAACAGTGTCGGCTGAACAGTCCTCGCGTCGGCAGGACTCCCCGCAGCAGCCAGCGTCGCGGCAGCACGCGTCGAACCAGCCGCGTCATGCCTTGCAGCAGGTCACGCCGGCGATGCGAAGGCCCCGGCACCAAACCTTCCATTTCCGCGTAGCTTCGAGGCGGGCGCACGTAGAGATCACAGCCGCAGGCATCGCAGAAGTACCACGACAAGGGGCCCTCTGTCTGGAACGGCTCATCGTCGTAGCCGCACTGCACACACCGCCTGCGGTAGGGGTCAGTGCCCGTCGAACGCCTGCGACGCACAAGGGTCTGCATTTCTCTCCCAGCCATGGACGGAGCGTACCTTGGTGATGCCTGATCGCAAAGCATCGAGTCTGCTGGACCTCACGCCCGAAGCGGCCTCCCGCATGGCCGCCTGGAGCGAACGCTTCATCGCTGCCGGTCAGGCGGGGCTCAGAGGCAGTGCCCTTGAAGATCCAACGCTCGTCAGTACAACCAGCATCGAGGCCTTTCGCGATGGCCTTGGCCAGCGGCATGCCTCCCATGTGGCCCTGCTCATGCGGCTCTATGGGCTTGAGCGACCGTCCAGCCCGCCGGAGTGGGCGTCTCCGGACGCGCCGCTGTGGGCTTGCCTGCTCTCCGACGTACCGCCGCGAACGGGTACATTCTCGGACGAGGCCGGGCCACTCTGGCCGGATCGCGTCAGCGAGGGCATCGAAGCGTGGACGCTCCTTGAGCTTCGAGGTCTGCATGCGCTCTGGTGGTGCGCGCTGACGCAGACCGACCGGCACCTCGCCGAGCGTGCCCTGAGCGCAGCACGGTGGCATGTCCGGGAGTTGCAGCCTGACAACTCGACGAATCGTCCCTGGGGCATCCACGTCTTCTGTGTGCTCGCATCCATCGAGAGCGAGTCCGGCGCAGACATGCATCTACAGACGCTCTTTCACAACGCGCTCATCACCGGCGGAGGTGTGCCCGAGGTGGTCTCAGCTGCCATTCTGCTCGATGCTGCCCAAGCGATTAGCGCCACAACTACATCCGACTCATGAGCAATGCTCGGGGAACGCGCAGCGCCGCACGCTCTAAGCGAGAGGCGAAGAGTCCGCTCGCTCGGCGTGCTGAGCGCTTCGCTTGAGTTCGGGCCTGAGCCATCGCTCCATGCTGGACATCGAGCACAGCCGCTTCATCGCTTCGCCGTCATCGGCATACCGGGTTGCCAACGCCGCAGCCACCAGGCCCATGAACATCGGCTGGGGCCGCAGCGGGCGGCTGGTGAGTTCGGGATGGAACTGCGCAGCGATGAAGAACGGGTGCTTGACGCACGAGGCATGGCTGCCGGAAGACTCGCCCAGTTCGGGCTCGACCTCACCAAACTCCAGCTCGAGCACCTGCATGATGGGCGAACTCGGGTGGCGACCGCTAAAGCGCATGCCGCTGGCCTCAAGTCGCTCGATAAACGCAGGCTCGACCTCATAGCGATGGCGGAACCGCTCGCGGGCTGTCATCGTGCCGTCGGGCTGACGCTTCAACTGTTCGGCGAACAAGAACGAGGCAAGCGAGTCGGGCTGAATCTGCACCGCCTGACCACCCAGACGCATGGTGCCTCCGAGCCCCTCGATCTGCTTCTGCTCGGGCAGCTCGCTGATGACAAGGGTCTTGCCGTCGGGCGCCCATTCCGAACTGCTTGCATCCGCCAGGCGCAGCACGTTGCGCGCAAACTCCACAACCGCGACTTGGAAGCCAAGACAGATGCCGAGGTACGGCAGGCCCGACAGCCTCGCGTGCCGGGCACACTCGAGCTTGCCAGCGACCCCCCGGCTGCCAAAGCCACCCGGGACGATGAGCCCATCGAGCCCCGCAAGTGTTTGCTCGACGTTCTGCGCGTCGATCGCTGCGGTATCGAGCCACACCTGCTCAATCGCACAGGAGAAATGAGCACCACAGTGCTCCAGAGCTTTTTCGATCGAGGCGTAGGCGTCGCGTAGTTCCGAGTACTTGCCGGCGATTCCGATCCGCACCTGCCAGTCCGCCGGCCGGCGCAGCGCAGCGGTGAACGATGCCCACCGCTGGCGAGCCTTGTCCTCGTGCACCGCATCCACCGAGCCGTGCAGATCGAGCTGGGACAGAATCTCACGATCGAGCCCCTCCGATCGGAGGTCCTCGGGAATGCGGTAGATGCTGTCGCGGTCGTGCAGCGAGAAGACCCTCGGCAGCGGCACGTTGGAGAACATTGCAATCTTCTCGAGCACCGATGGCTGGACTGGCCTGGTTGCACGGCAGGCAAGCACGTGCGGCTGGATGCCCGCCTCGAGCAGCCGCTTGATGCCGAGCTGCGCGGGCTTGGACTTCTGCTCCCCGAGCGTGG
>CAZSBR010000117.1:0-8133 GCA_964605165.1 uncultured Phycisphaeraceae bacterium | reverse complement strand
TTCTTCGCGTTCTGCTTGGTGATCGGCCACGGCTGTTCAGAATGCTACACGCAGTCGGCGCGCCTGCGGGGCCAGCCGAAGACGATCCAGCGGGCAAGCAGGCGAGCCTTTCCAAACAGAAGTATGCCTGTGCCCGGCCAGAGAAGGTAGGCGAAGGTGATCGCGATCGTGTCAATCGCCCGCCGGCCGTCGCTGTTCTTGAAGATGATGTCGATCGGGTTCTCCCACCCAATGAAGGCAAGGAACAGGATCCAAAGGACCAAGGTGACGCTCAGCAGCAAGCCGGCGGTGCGCAGCAGCACGGTTGCCAGGAGGAAGAGTCGGCGTTGCAGTTGCTCGTCTGAGGTTCTGTCTAGGCCGTGAGACATCGAAAGGCGCAGGGCGCACTCGGGGCAGCGGTCCCCTGCATCCGTGAGATCAAAGTTGCAGCGAGGACAGCGCGTTGCATCCCGGGCCCGGACGATGCGTCGAGCCAGAGGCAGCGCACCAAACCAGAGAGCGACGAACAAGCCGAACCACCACAGCGAGGCGACAAACTGTCGCGCCACATAGTGCAGCCCGCTCCCACCCGAGAAGCCGACATAGCGCAACCAATACTCGGCGACCTGACTGATCTGGAAGATCCACACCAGCAAGCAGGCCAGCGCCGCCAGCCGGAGAACCATGACGGCGATGTCGATACGCAGCGCGAGATCCCGAGCCGAGATCGACATGCCCACCAGACTACCAGGAGCGTTCGCGCTCGCAAAGCCTCACGCCGCGGACGAAGAATCGCCGCCGGTGAGGCGATTGGCTTCTTCTTCATCGATCACGAGGACATCGACGGTCGGCGCATCCTTGCGGGGCTTGCCGGTCTCGTCGGTGAGGGGCACGCCTTCGAGCGTGGTGATGATGGGGATGGGGTGCTTCTTGTCGTGTTCGGCGAGCGCCTGTTCGAGTTCTTCACGCTTGGCCTCGTCGAGTTCGGCCCACTTGCCCCGGCCTCTGCACTTGGGGAAGTTGCTGCAGCCGAGCCACGGGCCGCGCACGCCGTTGCGGAGGTTGAGCAGACCGCCATCGTTGGGGCATTCGAGATCGGTGAGCAGCGGGGGCTGGCTCGGGGCGGTGACATAGCCCTTCTTGTCGATGTTGAGAATGAGGCCGAAGTCCTGCGGCTCGCCGTCGTGGGTGAGCGTGGTGAGGAAGGGGCCAAAGCGACCGTTTCGGCGGACCATGGGCCGGCCTGTCTTGGGGCACTTGATGTTCACAAGCTCGTTGGGACGCGGCTTGCCGTTGCGATCAACGGGGCAGGCGTAGTCGCAGTCCGGGTAGGTGCTGCAGGAGAGGAAGCGGCCGTTCTTCCCAAAGCGGTAGACGAGAGCGCTGTTGCACTTCTTGCAGCGGTACTCCGCGGGGGCGGGCACGGTCTCGGCCTTGGCGTGCTTGAGGAGTTCGTCGGCGCGTTCGAGCGCTTCGGTGAACGGGCCGTAGAACCGCTGGAGCATGTCGATCCAGTCGAGGTGTTCTTCCTCGACCTTATCAAGCTCGGCCTCCATCTCGCGGGTGTAGCCGACATCCATGATGCGCGGGAAGGCCTCGACAAGCTTGTCGGTGACAACCTCGCCCAGATCGGTCGCGTACATCCTGCGTTCGAGCAGTTCGACGTACTTGCGGTCCTGGATGGTCGAGATGATGGAGGCGTAGGTCGAGGGCCGGCCGATGCCCTCGCTCTCGAGAACCTTGATGAGCCCCGCCTCGGTGTAGCGCGGCGGGGGCGAGGTGAACTTCTGCACCGCTGCGATATCGAAGGGGTGCATCGGCTGGTCCTGCTTGAGCGCCGGCAGGTTGAGCTCGTCGCCGCTGGTCGGCACGCCGCTGACGCGGTAGTGGCCATCGAACACAAGTGTTCTGCCCGTCGCGCGGAAGACGGCCTGCTGGTCCGGGGCGGTGCTCATGCCGCCCTCGATGCGCACGCTGGTGGAGTCCCACTCGGCGGGCGTCATCTGGCATGCGACAAAGCGCTCCCAGATGAGCGTGTAGAGACGAAGTTGATCGGGCTTGAGCGCCTTGGCAACGCGGTCGGGTGTTCGGCTCGGGTCTGTCGGGCGGATGGCCTCGTGGGCTTCCTGCGCGGACTTGTTGGAGCTCGAGAAGAAGTTGGGCTTGTCGGGCAGGTAGTCCTTGCCGAACGTGCTGTTGATGTAGCTGCGCGCCGCGTTGACAGCTTCGGACGCGAGGTGCGTCGAATCCGTACGCATGTAGGTGATGAGGCCGGTGGGACCCTCGCCGGGGATGTTGACGCCCTCGTAGAGCCCCTGGGCGGCGCGCATCGTCCGCTGGGCGCCAAAGCCCAGCCGGGTGCTGGCAGCCTGCTGCATCGTGGAGGTGATGAAGGGCGGAGCGGGACGGCTCTTGGTGCGTTTGGTCTCGATGGACCTTATGGCGTACTTGGCGGAGGGATCCGCGGTGCCGACGAGTGTGCGCTTCCAGTGTGCCGGGCCGTGGGCGTCGTTGTTCTCTTCAACGGTCGCTTGGATGTCGATCAGGCCGCAGGCCTCGGCGACGGTGCGCACCTGGGGCGTGAGGTCGTTGGCATCGGCGGTTGCGAAGGTCTCGGCGGCTCGCTGAAGCCTTGCGTTGATGCCTTCACGTGTGAAGTCGTTGGCGGGTCCGATGAGCTCATCGACGGGCGTGCGTGGGTCGAAGGCCTTGCCGCCGAACTCGACGAGTTCGGCCCGCACCCCGCCGTGCTTGCTGAGCCAGGCGTTCTGGGCCTTGACGGTCGGGCCGTTGTTCTTGTCGTCGGTGGTGTTCAGGAAGGTGCGCCACTCGGGCACCAGTTCGCGGGCCGTCGATTCATCGAGCGCGAAATTGGCTGTGATCGCCCAGTGCTCATCGGGCACGAAGGCACGGATCTCGCGCTCGCGCTCGGCGACCAGCCGCACGGCGACGGATTGCACCCGGCCTGCGGAGAGGCCCCGAGCGACCTTCTTCCACAGCAGCGGCGAGACCTGGTAGCCGACGATGCGGTCGAGGATGCGCCGTGCCTGCTGGGCGTTGACGCGGTCTTCATCGATGGGGTGCGGGTTGGCGAAGGCCTTGGCGATCTCGGCCTTGGTGATGGCGGTGAAGATGACGCGCTTGGCCTCAGCCGAGTCGATCCCGAGTTCCTGCGCGAGGTGCCAGGCGATGGCCTCGCCCTCGCGGTCGAGGTCGGTTGCGAACCAGATCTCGCCGCCGGTGCTTTGGGCGTCCTTGGCAGCACGCTTGAGGTCCTTGACGACCTGCTCCTTGCCATCGAGCACGACGTACGTCGGTGCAAATTGCTTCTTGAGGTCCACGCCCGGCACGGGTGCCTTGGAGCCCTTGGGGGCCTTGGTGGGCAGATCCCGCACATGGCCCACGGAGGCGAGCACCACGTAGTCATCGCCCAGGTAGCGGTTGATGGTCTTGGCCTTGGAGGGGCTCTCGACGATGACGAGCTGCTTGCCCTTGGCCTCACCCGCCTTGTAGCTCTGCTTGCTGCGAGAAGCGGGCGCACGACGACCGGAGGTCTTCTTCGTGGCCGACGACTTTTTGGTCGTCTTCTTGGCAGCTTTCTTGGTGGTCTTCTTGGCCATGGGGTGCTTTGGTCGGCTGTGTTCGGGTGCCGGGCGAGGGACAGTGCGGAAGCGCTGATCGCCGGGGGTGTACTCGTCTGCTTGCGGGGCTGTTCGCCAGAGTTTGCCCGTCGGCAGCGCCGAGAGCCAATGAGCAGCCGGGCTTGGAGTCAAGCGGCTTGGGGGGCCCAGATCGCTTTTTGGTGCCCAGAGCAGCGTTCACGGGCGCGAAACAAGCACTTTCCTTACAAAAAACGAATATGGCTGCGGCAGGGCGCTGGGGGTGGCCGGGGGGCTTCTCGCGGCGGGATTACCGATTCAGTGCTGCGGGCGGGTCTCACCGAGGAGCACAGGCCCGAGGTGAGCCAGCCAGTCGGCCTGCTCCGCGCCATGCAGGCGGAGGATGCGGTGCGGCTCAGCCGTGGTGCCCGTGAGCCTCTTGATCCACGTTCGCTGCTTCTTGGCGAATCGACGCGTCTCGATCTTGATCTGCTCGATGGCTTCGTTGAGCGAGCATCGGCCCTCGAAGTGGGCGATGAGTTGCTTGTAGCCAAGGGCCTCACGCGAGGTCGGGCCAAGGCTGCCCGCTTCCCACAGCGTGCGGGCTTCGTCCACGAGGCCCTGCTCGAGCATGGCTCTGACGCGGGCGTTGATGCGGGGGTTGATGGCCTCCGCGGGCCAGTCGAGCGCGACGAGGTGGACGGGCTGCTGGCCGCTGGCAGATGCGCCAGCAGGTGCATCCCACTGGTGCTGAAGCTGGCTGATGGGCGTGCCGGTCTGGGTGTGGACTTCGATGGCGCGGATGGTTCGGCGTCGGTCGTTGGGGTGGATGCGTGCAGCAGCAATGGGGTCGACGGCTTCGAGCCTGGCGCGGAGTTCCATGCTGCTGAGCGTTTCAAGCTGTGCTCTGAGGGCGGGATCGGGCTCTGGGCCCTCAAAGAGGCCGTCCATGAGCGCCTTGATGTAGAGGTGCGTGCCGCCGACGACGATGGGCTGCGCGCCGCGGCTTCGGACGTCGGTGATCGCCGCCTGGGCCTCTTTGAGCCAGTCGTGGAGGGTGAAGGTCTCGGCGGGCTCACGGATGTCGATGAGGTGGTGGGGGACTCGGGCGCGGTCTTCCGCTGAGGGCTTGGCGGTGCCGATGTCCATGGAGCGGTAGACCTGGTAGGCATCGGCGCTGATGAGCTCAGCGGGCTGGCCGCTTTGTGCCAACGCAGCAGCGAGATCCATCGCGAGCTGTGACTTGCCGCCGGCGGTGGGGCCGATGATGACGGGGAGACGATGTGGCGCTTGAGCCATTGCGTCAGGGTAAGCCCGGCTGCGCACCTACCATTGCAGCTATGCCCATTCCTCGCGTGGCCATCATCGGCAGGCCGAACGTCGGCAAGAGCTCTCTCCTCAACATGATCGCTGGGGACAAGGTCTCGATTGTCGACCCCACGCCCGGGGTCACGCGGGATCGCGTGTCGATTGTCAAGGAGCTGGAGAGCCCGGATGCCAAGGGCCCGGTCAAGCCCGTGGAGTTCACGGACACGGGCGGGTATGGCGTGTACACGGCTGAGGACGGCCGGTACGACGAGACGGGCACGGACCTGCACGCGCTGACCGACGATATCGAGCTTCAGATCGCCCACGCGGTCGAGACGGCGGACCTGGTGCTCTTCTGCATCGATGCGCAGGCGGGTGTGACGCCCGCCGATCTTGAGATCGCGACATTTCTGCGGACGCGCAAGCTGCCCGGCGGCGTGCGCAGCGACCGCGAGCACCTGCCCGTTCGGATTGTTGCGACCAAGGTCGATGGCCCCAAGTGGGAAGCGCACGCGTACGAGATGGCGGGGCTTGGCTTCGGCGATCCGCTGCCGGTCAGCGCGATGAACAACTACATGCGGCGTGCGTTCTTTGATGAGCTCTACGAGATTCTGCCCGAGCCCGACGACACGCCGGCGCCGCGGGCGGATCTTGCTGTGGCGATCATCGGCAAGCGGAATGCGGGCAAGAGCACGCTCGTCAACGCGCTGGCCGGTCAGAAGCGGGTGATCGTCAGCGAGATTCCCGGCACGACGCGCGACGCGGTCGATGTGCGCTTCGAGGTCGATGGCAAGAGCGTGATGGCGATTGATACCGCGGGGCTGCGCAAGAAGAAGAGCTTCCAGGGGCCGGTGGAGTGGTACGCGTTCGACCGAGCCAAGCGGGCGGTGGCGCGGTGTGATGTCGTGATCTTCATGATCGACGGCACGAGCGAGATCAGCCAGGTGGATGAGCAGCTTGCGATGATCGCCCAGAAGGCATTCAAGCCGGTGGTGCTCGTCGTCAACAAGTGGGACCTCGTCGAGGGCCGAAAGAACGCGCGCGGCAAGGACGTGAGCGTCGAGGACTACGAGGCGTACCTGCGCAAGGAACTCCGCGGGCTCTCGTTTGCGCCGATCGTGTTTGCCTCTTCAGAGCACGGCGTCAATCTCGATGGCATCCTCGAGGTGGCGTTTGATCTGCTCGAGCAGGCGGGCGAGCGTGTCTCGACGGGCAAGCTCAACCGCGTCGTGCGAGGCCTGATCGATGCGCGCGGGCCTTCGAGCAAGCTCGGTTTGGCGTGCAAGGTGTACTACGTCACGCAGATCCGGTCGCATCCGCCGACGATTGCGCTGGTGGTCAATGAGCCCAAGCTCTTTACGGACAACTACGAGCGGTTCCTGATGAACCGCTTCCGCGAGGAGCTGCCCTTCGAGGAAGTGCCGATCCGTCTGATCGTGCGCGCACGCTCGCAGCGCAAGGGCAAGACGATGTCGTACACGGACGATGAGGCGGGCTTTGACGATCGCGCAGCGTTGATCGAGAGCCTGGGTGATCTCGATCCGGCGATGCTGGAGGACGCGGACGCGTTCTTTGATGACGAGCCCATCGACGCGGAGGTGGGGGACTCGGACGACGAGTCGGGCGACACACCGGACAGGCCCTGATGCGCTAGAGCGCAAAGGCACAGACGCCCACGCCGAGCGTGCCGCCGAGCACGCCGATGATGATGCCCGTTCGCAGGAAGTCGCTGACTCGGAGGATGCCCGAGCTGAAGGCGATGGCGTTGGGCGGCGTGGACACGGGCAATGCCATGGCGAGCGACGCGCCGAGGGCGACCGCAACGCCGGCCTGCATGGGTTCGAGCCCGATGCCGCCGGCTGCGCCCAGCGCGATGGGCACGAGCAGGTTGGCGGTGGCGGTGTTGCTCATGAGGGTGGAGAGCAGCAGCGCGCAGGCGAGCAGCGCAGCGAGCACCGCGATGGCCGGCAGACCGGCGATGGGCAGCTGTTCGATGATCCAGGCTGCCAGGCCGGTTTCCTCCATGCCCTTGCCGAGGGCGAGGCCGCCGGCGATCAAGAGCAGGATGTTCCATTCGAGCTGGTTGATCTGCGGCGCGGTCAGCAGGCCGAAGGCGGGGAACACGACCAGCGGGATGAGGGCCACCGCCCCGATGGGCAGGTCCGTCAGGGGGCTGGTGATCCACAGGCCCACGGTGACGGTGAAGGTGATCGCGGTGAGCCAGGTCTTCCAGGTGAAGTCGCGTGCATCGGGCTTGATGTCATCGAGCGAGACCTGCTGGTCGGCCTCGGGCGGGTAGAAGAAGAGGAGCACGCGCCAGGCGATGAGGATGAGCACAGCGGTCACGGGCAGAGCAAAGAGCATCCAGCCGGCAAAGGAGATGTCGACGCCCGCGGCCCGCATCGCGCCGAAGACGATGGCATTGGGCGGCGTGCCGATGGGTGTGCCGATGCCGCCGAGATTGGCGCCCACGGGCACGGCCAGCAGCAGGCCGCGGCCGAAGCGTGAGACGCTCTGGCCGGCTCCCATGCGCTCAACCAGCGGCGTGAGCATGACGGTGACCATGGCAGCGGTGGCGGTGTTGGACATCCACATGCTCAGCCAGCCGCTGACGACGAGCACGCCGAGCATGAGCAAGCTGGCAGAGCCGGCGAAGGGTCTCAGGACGATCCTTGCGAGGATGCGGTCGATGCCCGTGGCGTGGGCTGCATGGCTCAGGACAAATCCGCCGAGCATGAGGACGACGACGGGCGCTGCAGCGGGGGAGACGAAGTCGGTCCAGCTGCGCACCTCGCTGTCCATGGCCGGCGCGTCAAAGGGGCGAAGGGTCTCGGCGGGATAGCCGATGAGCAGTGCGCCTAGGCCCATGACGAGCAGGCCTGTGGCAAAGGGCGGGATGGCGCTGGTGATCCAGTACACAGCCGCGAGCACGAACACGGCGAGCATGATCTTGCCGTCGGCCGAGAGGTCCTCGGAGGGCACATCGCCCACGAGGAGGAAGGCGAGCACGCCCAAGAGCGGGCCGGCGGCGATGGCGAGGAATCGAAGCCAGTCCGGCTGATGGCGCAGGTCCGGAGCATCGGAGGGAATGAGCGGGCCGCGTGAGAGTGGGGCCATGGCGGATCGTACGCATAAACGATAAAGCCGTCAGTTGGTGGAGACCGCCTGGCCGCTATATTCGAGGTATGCGTGACCGCCCGAGCTTGTGGAGCCGACTGCCTGCCAGCGCTGTGCTCCGCCGGCTCAG
>CAZSBR010000116.1:0-8202 GCA_964605165.1 uncultured Phycisphaeraceae bacterium | reverse complement strand
AAGTCGATGTCCCAGTTGCGGTTGAGGTCCACGCCGAAGGTGCCGTCGCCGTTGTTGCGACGGTTCTTCCGCCAGAGCCTGGTGCTGTCCCACGTGTACTCATAGCCATCGGGATTGACCACGGGCAGGATGACCCACTCGATGTTGTCGACCAGCGCGGTCACGAGCGGGTCGGTGCCGTACTGCCTGAGCAACTGATCGGCGATGTAGGTGACGGTCGCTGGGCTGATCCACTCCCGGGCGTGCTGCCCGCCGTTGTAGAAGATGATCGGCCTGTTGGAGCGATCGCCCGGCCCGCTGATGCGGATGGCCCGAAGCTCGCGGCCCTGCAGCGAGTCGCCGATGCTCTCCGTCGTGGCGAGCTGAGGAAAGTCAGTCGCGAGTTGATCGATGTACGCGTGAATCTCGGGCGTGCGGTGGTAGGTCGAGAACCACGGGTTCTTGGCCTGCTCGAGCACTGAAAGCTGAACACGCTCAGCTTCGATGAGCGCACCGAGGTTGGCGACGCTGACGACCGGCTCGAGCCCCGCCTGCACGAGTGCATCGAACTGCGTGTCGGATGCCACCACCTCGAAGACGCCGATGCCCGCGCGCTCCGACCAGATGGACTCGCTCAGCGCCAGCGCCCGCTCGATCTCGAACTCGTCCTCAGCGATCACGGTGACCACCGCGTACTCGGTGTAGTCCTTGGGCTGGGCCTGCTGAGCCGAGACGAGGCCAGCGGAGGCCATCAACGTGCCGGCAGCGGTGAGGGCGAGCAACGACAAGCGTGTGATGCGGGGCAAGGTTCTCTCCAGGGGGCCGATGGAACGGGCGTCCATCGCCGGACAACTGGCGCCGAGGTGGTCCATACATCGGCTCAGGACAGGTCTATCCGTTGTTCTCCATGGCCTGTTCCAGTGAATCTCTGCTCACGCAGCACCCGAATCACAGCACCCGCCCCGCAGCGGCCTAGAACCCACACGCATGTCCACCAACGCCCCGCCATCAGACCCAGCAAAAACCCTCGACGCCATCGGTGCCATCGGCGGTGGTCTTGCTGGCGAGGGGGCAGCGGGGGCCGAGTCGGCGGTCGCAGCCGCGGCATCGCCCATCGCCCCGGCGTTTCGCAGAGCGCGGGCGTGGACGTCCATCGGCTCGCACAGCTTCGTCGACTTTCTCTCCTTCGTGCCCATCGCCCTGATGCCGGTCATCAAGCAGCAGGCGCAACTCACCGACGGGCAGGTGGCCCTGGCCATTGCCACGCATGTGACGTGCAGCGGAGCGATCCAGCCGCTCGCAGCATGGATCAGCGACAAGTTCGATCAGCGGGTCATTGGCGCCATCGGCGTGCTCGCTGCGGGCTTGGGCGTCGGCGGCCTGATGTGGGCAACGACGTTCGAGATGCTCATCCTGCTCACCCTTCTCACCGCCGGCGGCGTCGGCGCGTTCCACCCGCCCGCGGCTGCTGCGGTGGGCTCGCTCGCGGGCGTGAGCCGGGGGCGATGGATGTCGCTCTTCTTCGTCGCGGGCATGCTCGGCGGCGTGATGGGCAATGTCCTGAGTCCGCAGCTTCAAGAGGCGCTGGGCATGGTCGGGCTGGCGTGGCTCATGGTGCCCGCGGTCCTTGTGGGTCTGGTGCTGTGGGCAGCAATCAGGCGCGTGCCGCATCGAGCCCACGGTGCGCACGACACGCACGCGGCGCTGCCCGCTGCCGAGCGTCGAGCGCGGTGGGCGAGCGTGTGGCTGCTCTACGGTAGCAACGTCATCCGCTTTGGCGTCAACAACGCTTTGATCTTCCTGATGATCGTGCTGCTCGAGCGCCAGGTGCTCGCAGCAGCCCAGGCCGAGGCCCTGACCGCAGAGCTTGCCAAGCGCGCAAGTGCGGTCAACGGCACCATGCAGGCCGCCATGCAGATCGGCATGGGCGGCGGGGGGCTCGTCATCGGCTGGTTCGTCGCACGCCACCACGAGAAGCTCGGGCTGGTGCTCACGCCGATTCTGGGCGCGATCGCGCTCTCGTTGATCCCTGTTCTTGCGGGTGAGCGCTTGGCGCTGTTCACCATCACGATCGTCGCGGGTGTGGGCTTTGGCAGCATGATCCCGGTGACGCTGTCGCTCGCCCAGAGGCTCTTGCCGCACCGCACGAGCCTGGCCAGCGCGATGATGCTCGGCGGGGCGTGGATGTTCGCGGGAGTGGGGGCGCTCGGTGCGCAGCTGATCGATGAGGCGTTCGGGCTGGACGCCGCCTTCGTCGCTGCGGGCGCAGCGCTGCTCGTCGCGGGCGTGCTCTCAGCGTTGCTGCCGAGCGCGCTGCTCGAGAAGCTCGATCACTGAGCGCACACGTGCGCGCGATGGCAATCGCGTCACGCGGCCTGTGCGGGCGTGTCGGCGTGAGCGGTGTCTCGCGGCAGGGGCTTGGGATCCGCCAGCAGGCTGGGCACTGCTTCCTGGCCCCATGTCACAGCGATGCACAACGCTCCGCGAGAGGCTGCGCTCGTGCGCACCACGCGCGCCGGCTTGAGGTCGCCCGCATCGACGATGCCTGTCTGCGGCGGCACGAGCGCGACCATGACCTCATCGCCATGCGCAAGCTCAGGACCGCCCGGAGGCAACTGCACCAACGCACCGGAGGTGGACACGTTGCGCGTCTGGCCGACCGCCGAGCGCACCCGGCCGCTGGGCCGAATGCAGCAAGGCACGGACAGCATGGTCCGCTCACACGCGCGGCGTTCATCGGGACGATCGGTCGGCTCTTGGATGTGTGCCATGACGCCTCTATCGACGAAACCCGAGGTTGCATCGAGCAAACCACGCCCGAGAACCGATAAAGCCTCCAGATGCAGCCAAAGCGCAGCTTCGGCGCGTGCCCGCAGCGTGGTTTCTGGAGACCGGGCCCGATGGACATCAGTTGCCTCATTCCAACACGGGCAAGGCCGGACAAGCTCGCCCGCTGCGTGCTCGGCCTGCTCTCTCAGAAGACCGAGGCCGAGTTCGAGGTGCTCGTGGGCGTCGATGGGCAGGATGCCCGGGCCGGGCAATGCGAGGCGGATGCGGTCGCTGCAGCGATGGCCTCAGCGGGCCATCGGCGCGTGCCGGTGCATCTCGATGCGCACGACCACCTCGGGCCCGCTGCCACGCGTAACCGCCTCATCGAGCAAGCGCGGGGCAAGCTGCTGCTCCTGCTCAACGACGATGTCATTCCGGCTGCGGGTCTCATCGACGCTCACCTCTGTGCGCACGATGAACTCGCCGCTCGTGGTCGAAGCGCGATGGTGCTCGGCAGCGCGCCGTGGCGTGTGCATGAGCCCGACACGCTCTTCGACCGGCTGATCCGCGAGACCTCCATGGTCTTCTTCTATGACCAGATGGTCGGCGATCGAGCAGCGGATCCCGATCATGACTGGGGCTTTCGCCACGCGTGGACGCTCAACCTCTCGGTTGAAGCATCGCATGTCCGAGACGTCGGCGGCTTTGATGCAGCGCTCGATGCGCCGTGCTTTGAGGATCTGGAGCTTGGGTACCGCCTCAGTGTGTGCGGCTTGCCCGTGGTGTACCGGCCGCGGGCGATCGTTACGCATGACCATCGCATCACGCCGGGGGATTACCTGAATCGAGAGCAGATGCTGGGCGTGCACGCGCACCGGCTTGCGACTCGTTCGCCAGCGTGCGCACGGGAGGTCTTCGGCAGGGACATCGCCGATGGTGATCACATCGCCTATTCCCGCGAGAGCATCGAGCGCGAGCGGCGTGATGTCGAGCGGATGTGGGCCAGCTTTCTGGAGGTCGCAAGCGAGCGATCGTCCATGCTGCCGGCGAGCACCCAAGCCGAGGGGCAGATGCTGATGAAGGCGCTGTACCACCAGCATCTGCCCGTGAAGCGGTGGCACTGGCGACGCGGGCTGGTTCAGGCAGCATCCGAGGCTTTAGGCGTGCGTGCTGAAGCGCTCTCGGCATAGAGCCGGTGCACGCGGAGGCCCAGGCGCTGGTAGCTCTCTCGCCGACGCCACATGGCGTCTTCGTGCAGGTGCGAGCTGATGACAAGATCCGTCACGCCTTGACCACGAAGTTCCGCTGGGCTGACCACCGGCAGGCCGTGGACCATCGTGCCCATATGCACGGGATCCTCATCGCACAAGGCAGCCACGCCCAGCGCAGGCAGATCGAGGGCATCTGCCACGATGCGCGTGTGCGCACCGCATCCCAGCAGGGCTATGCGCCGGCCCTGCAGCGAGCCGAGCACGAGCCGAGCACGCTCGGCCGCATCCGCGGGCACGGTTCCGAAGCCCGGCGTTCCGAAGATGGGCATGGAGGCGTGCGGCTTTGCCGGCTGATCGAAAAGAGCGTCGATCAGGCGGATGAGCGACTGGGTCTGCGCCTGCCTGCTGAAGCGGTCGCGAGCGCGCTGCCATGCTCGGTGGCCCATGTGTTCAAGGCTGGTCGCGGTGGCGGCGCAGATTTGCTCAGCGAGGGCTTGGCCGACCAACTCGGGTGAATCGTCCGGGCCAGCCTCGGCGATCAGACCTTGCTGACCGTGGTCGAGAATGCCTTCGAGCCCCGAGGCGGTACGCGTCACGATGGGCGGCCTGGCAACGGCCATCGCTTCGAGCATGGCAAGGCTCAGGCCTTCGTAGCGCGAGGTCTGCACGAACGCGTGCGCCCGAAGCAGTTCGGCTCTCACCTCTTGCGGCGGGAGGCTGCCACGAAGGTGTATGCTCGGCGTGGCGCGAGCGCGCAGGTCGCTCATTGCTGGGCCGTCGCCCACGACCGTGAGACGGTGCTCGATGCCCCGGCGGGTGAGGTCCTCCGAGAGGCAGGCGAGTGCGAGCACGCGTTTGGCCTCGTGCTCGATGCGGCCGACGCTTACGAGCCGAAGCACGCCGTCGTGCGCGGGGGAGGGTGGCGCGTGCGCCGGGACCTCGACGGCGTTGAGGAGCGTCGAGGTTCGGAGCGTGGGGTCGGCAAGGCCGAGCCGGCGGGTGATCTCGTGGCTGACGCCCACAGCCTCATCCAGCCAGGGGGCGAGCACGCTGGCAACGCGGTCGTTGTAGGCAATGGGCGAGTGGCTGACCCACGCAACGCGCAGCTCTTGCCGGTGGTCTGCCGATGGACCGCGCAGCGCCTCACCGATCGCGGGCGTCAGACTGACGGCCTCTCCGAGTTGCTGGGGCAAAAAAAGCACGCCGCTGACGGGCGTGCCGAGGGTTTCGAGGCAGCGTGAGATCGCCTGGCTGCACGCCGATGACCAGTGGTTGAATGAGGCGCACTCGGCGGCGAGCGTTGGCAGTTCGCCGAGCGAGCAACACGCCTCCAGAGGCAAGCCATATCCGTTGAGCGCCTCGACTGTGCCGGGCAACAAGATGAACGCGGGGTGGTGGTGTTCGCGGAGTGTGCGCACGAGGCCGGCTGCCCAGGTCGTCACGCCGCCGAGGGCTGGGCCGTGGGGCAGCAGGATGAAGGTCGCCGGCGGCATGTGCTTTCGTATCGGCTGGACGGTCTTGGGCTGGACACATCGCATCCAAGCGCCGATCACTCGTGCATGGTCACAGATCGGCACGTCTTCTGCATCGGGTTGTGCCACACGGGCGGGACCCAACTCGCTGAGGCCCTTGGCATGCTCGGCATGCCGGTGAAGACCGATCCCTCGCCGGAGCTGATGCTCGAGGGCCAGTTTCCGCGAGCGATCGAGGGGGCTTCGGGCATCGCGGGCCCGTGGGCAGCCGCGATGTTCCGCGAGCTTGATCTGGCGTTTGCCAACAGCAAGTTCATCCTGACGGTGCGCACGCCTCACGAATGGGTCGAGTGCATGCTCCGGCCCAGGCTCGTGCGTGAGCAGATGGCGCCCGAGGCGCTCTACGGCTCGGCCCGCATGGACCGCACAGCGATGCTGGCGGCCTACGAGCTGCACAAGGCAGCGGTGCTGGCGCACTTTGTTGGCCGCGAGGAGGACCTGCTGGTCATGGATCTGTACGACGGCGAGCAGTGGGACGAGCTCTGCCCGTTCATCGGGGCGCGCCTGCCACGGCGGAGCTTCCCGATGCTCACGCGCTCGCAGGAGGCTGCAGCGGACGTGCTGACAGGGCCGGCGACCGACCTCGCGGCTTGACCGCGCAAAAGCTCTGCTCTGCTTGGATTGTTTTCGGCACCCGCCGTCGGTCCACGGGTATACCCCGGTGACCATGCCCGGACCGCACGTACTCATCGTGGAGGACGATGCCTCCATCCAGCAGTCGCTGGCTGAGGCGCTGGGGCGTTCGGGCTATGCGACCACCGCTGTGGCAAGCGCGCAAGCGGCTCTGGATGCGTCACTTGCTGCAGTTGATCTGGTGCTTCTGGACCGCATGCTGCCCGATGGCGAGGGGCTGGACGTGCTCGGTGCGATCCGCCGGCAGGATCCATTCCTGCCCGTCATCGTGCTGACCGCCAAGGGTGAGCCCGATGACCGGGTGACGGGCCTCAGGGGCGGCGCGGATGATTACATCGTCAAGCCGTTTGGCGTCGAGGAGTTGCTCGCCCGCGTGGAGGCTGTGCTCCGGCGGAGCGTGGATCGCCGGCAGGCTGAGGAGTCGTTCGAACTCGCCGGCCGATGGGTGGATCTGGCCCGGCGGGAGATCCGCACCGCCGATGGCACCACGCACACGATGCCCGAGCGGGAGTACGCGCTGCTGGCCTACCTCGCGGCGCACAGCGACCGGACGGTTTCGCGCGATGAGTTGCTCGCACGCGTGTGGGGGGTGGATCCGCGCGGGCTGCGGACGCGGAGTGTGGACATGGCGGTGGCGCGGCTCCGGGAGTTGCTGGGAGACGATCCCCAGCGGCCACAGGTCATCGCGACGGTCCGCGGGCGGGGCTACATGCTGGTGCGTACCCCCGGCTCGACTGGTTCAGACAACGCCTGACGTCAGGGGGGCCCGGGCCGATGCCAAAGCGTGGTAGGGTGCTCGCATGCGCACATGGCTGACATGGCTCATCTACTTCGTCTGCGTGGTGCTGGCGATCGATGGCCTGGCGTGGCTGACGTGGCGCGCTGTGCAGGCCGAGCAAGCCGAGCGCGATGCGCAGGCACGGGTCATTCAGCAGCAGCGTGTGCAGCTTGCGTTGTGGCGGCTTGATTCAGAACTCGCGTGGCTCTTGCGCGCCGAGTCTGGCCGGGCAGCGAACCTGTACGAGGCGTTCGACCGGGCCACCGGCGAGCCTTCGCCGCTGCTTGCTGGCGCGCGACCGCCCATGCGGCTTCACGTCCGCTGGACGCCCGCCGAGGGATGGACATCGCCTCAGGCACCGAGCGGCGATGCCCGCCAGCGGGCGCTGGATCTCGGGGTGCGGGCCGAGTCCATCGAGCTTGCCTCGGCGTGGCTGAATGAGCTTGCATCGCGCATGCCACGGGATCCGCGCCAGCAGATGGCGTCGGCGCTGGAAGTTCCATCCCCAGCCGCTGAGCGAGCGCTTGCTGCAGAGCCCGCTGCGGGCGAGGAGCACGGGGCGTCCTCGGATGCGGGCGATGGGCTTCGATCGCGGCGTCAGGCGGCGGTGCTCTCGCAGCGCGAGAACCTGCCGCAGCTTCGTGAAGAGGTGGACCGCCTCGATGAACTCTCGCTGGACCTGCCGCTGGAGGGCGAGCTTCGACCCTTCTGGCTTGACATGCCCGGCGAGCGGACAGCGCTCGTGCTGCTGCGGGATCACATGCTCGAGGGCGAGGGGGGACCGGAGCTCGGCGTGGTGGGGGTGTGGGTGGATTGGCAGAGCCTGCGCGCCACGCTCGCTGCGGAGGTTGTCGATCTCCTGCCCGATGCGTCCCTCGTGCCGCTGCGAATCCCGCGTTCAGAGAGTGAGCAGCCGACGCAGGATCAACTCGCGATGATCCCGGCGAGGCTCAGCGTGGGCTCGGCATTGCAGCCGGGCGAGGGCTCATGGCTCGCGGGGCTCGCGCCCTCGACGCTCGCGACGATCGGTGCGAGCTGGCTTGCAGTGCTCTCGGCTGTGCTTGCGGTGGGCATTGTGCTCAAGCAGGTGCTCGTGCTGAGCGCACGCCGCGCGCGATTCGCCGCGGCGGTGAGCCACGAACTGCGCACGCCGTTGACAGCGCTGCGCCTCCAAACGGATCTCCTGCCAGAGGACGCACCGCGTCGTGGCGTGCTCCGCGAGCAGGTGCTGCGACTTGAAGCGATCGTCGAGAGCGTGCTTGCGCAGTCAGGCGTCAAACGATCCATCGAGCTGGTGACC
>CAZSBR010000115.1:0-8256 GCA_964605165.1 uncultured Phycisphaeraceae bacterium | reverse complement strand
CGCTGTCCAGCGGTGTGCTCGCGATGTGGTTGGTGTAGTTGGACATCACCTTCACCGCCGTGCCGAGGATGACCTCGAGCACGGTGCGAGCGGTGTATCCGGCGTCAAGCAACGCATCGATGTCGCGTTGCTCGGGCCAGCCGCGGCTTTCGTTGATCTTCACCGCGAAGACGCGGAGCGCCTCGAGCTTCGGATCAGAGAGCTCGGTGCCGGCACGGAGCGCCGCGATAACGTCGTCTGGGACGCCCTGACCCTTCGCGATGGCGGTGTGCGCCGCCATGCAGTAGGTGCAGCCGTTGAGCCGGTTGTTGACCATCAGGACGATCTGACGCTCGGTCGGCGACAGGTCGCTCTTGTCAAAGATACCTGCAAGGGTCATGTACCCCTCCAGCAGAGCCGGGGCCTCCGCCATCGTGGCGAGCAGGTTCGGCAGGAACCCAAACGCCTTCTCGGCATTTGCGATGAGTGTCTTGGCGTCGGGCGCGGTCTCTGCGGTGTGACGCGGGAAACGGGGCATATCGAGCCTCCTACGGGCAATGCGATAGCCCTCACGGCGAAACGCTCGCCGAGCAGGGCGGTCGCGGGTTGTGGTGGCGCTGCGTGCGCCGCGGGTTCTGGGGCCGACAAGGCCTGCCGTCCGATCGGGCAAATCCGGACGCCACTCCACAAGTATACTGATCAATCAGTATGAATCAACGTCCAAACGAAACATCGCGGATTTTTCTGACGATAACGCCATCCAGGAACCATGAGAGCCGATTTCTGACGACGATTCCCGCGAGCCGCCATCACCGTGCATCGCTTTGGCCTTCTTGTGCGTACTGTCCAGTCAGTATCGTTCTGCCAGAACCGAGGAGCCGACCCGTGCCCCCCAGCCGCCGAGACGATCTGATCGATGCCGCGATGCGCGTGTTCTACCGCCACGGCTTCCATGCCTCCAGTCTGGACGACATCCAGAAGGAGGGCGGCATCAGCCGGATGACGCTCTACAACCACTTCAAGTCGAAGGACGAGCTCGTCGTCGCCGCGATGCGTCGGCGGGACGAGATCTTCCGCAACAAGCTCATGCAGTTCGTGGACGCCAGGGCCAAAACGCCCCGCGAACGCCTGCTGGCCGTGTTCGATTTCCACGAGGACTGGTTCACCGGAAGCGAGTTCTGCGGGTGCATGTTCATCAACGCGGCCGCGGAATTCTCGATCGCGGACTCGGCGCCGCGCCGGCTCGCGGCCGAGCACAAGCGGGAGATCGTGCGCTACCTCCGCGAGCAGTGCGAGGCGGCGGGCATCAGCGATGCCGCCGAGGTCGCCGAGCAGTTGAATATCCTGCTTGAAGGAGCGATCGTCACCGCCCGAGTCGTCGGTCAGGTCGCAGGCGGCGGAGCAGATTCAGGTGCTGCGGCTCGGCGAGCCAAAGCAATGGCGCTCCGTATCCTCGATCAAGGATGATTCGTTTGGCATTGGTGTAGGACTGACCATGAAAGCTGCGATCGTTCCACGTTACGGCCCGCCCGAGGTCGTCACGCTCGGTGAGATTCCCGACCCCGTCCCGGAACCGGGTGAGGTGCTGGTGCGCGTGCGCGCGACAACGGTGTCGTCGGGCGATGCACGGATCCGCGCGTTCCGCGTGCCGGGTGTGTTCTGGATCCCCGCGAGGCTCGCGCTTGGCATCCTCCGACCTCGCCGCCGAGTGATGGGGACCGAATTCGCCGGGGTGATCGAATCTGTCGGCGAAGGCGTCACGCGCTTCAAGCCGGGCGATCGTGTCTTCGGGATGGCCTCGTTCTCAACGCCAACGGGCACCCACGCCGAACTGGTCACGATCGAAGCAGACGGCCTGGTCGAGCCCATGCCCGCCGAGATGGATTTCGACGAGGCAGGCTGCATCTGCTTCGGCCTGCTGACCGCGCGGCATTTCCTTCAGAAGGCTGCCAAGGTTCAGCCCTGCGAGCGGGTCCTGATCGTCGGGGCTTCCGGCGCCGTCGGCTGTGCTTCGGTCCAACTCGCGAAGCACGCCGGGGCTCACGTCACGGCCGTCTGCAGCTCACGGCACGTCGAGCTCATGCGTTCACTCAACGCCGACCGGGTCATCGACTACACGAAGGAAACGTGGGTCGGTCAGGCCGGCGCCGACGAGCCCTATGACATCGTCCTCGACGCGGTCGGCGCGACTTCGCCGGCGATGTGCCGCGGCGTGCTGTCGGACAATGGTCGGTTCATCGCGATCGTCATGAGTGCCAAGACGATCGCGCAGGCTCTTTGGTACTCGGTGTCGGGGAAAATGAAGGTGATCATGGGCATCGACTCCCAGGCTCCGGAGGACTTGGCGTTCTTCCGAGAGATGATCGAGGCCGGGGCGTACAGATCGGTCATCGATCAGCGCTTCCCGCTGAAGCGGATCCGCGAGGCATATGAAGTCGTCGACGGCGGCCGCAAGCAGGGGAACGTGGTGATCGTGATCAACGTTGCTGAAGATGTGTAGCTTCTGCGCGGGCGTTCACGACCTGCCGCCTTTCCTCCATCTCCTCGGGACCTCGGCGCGCAACGGGTCCCGGCAGCGTGAACACTCGGTCAAGGTCATTCGAGATGCGTGTAGAGTTGGTTGTGTGTTCACTGCAATTGCTGCTCCTGGCCGGATACGTGCGATTTTCAGTCGGAGGCTTTCTCAGGCGCAAGGCCCGCACGCATCGCGTGACGGATGTGTCTCGGCGGCTTGACATCTCGCGCCAGGCCGAGCTTCTCGAGCATCTTGATCTGGTAGTAGGTGATGTCGATCTCCCACCAGCGATGCTGATTCGAAGCGCTTGCGGGGTCGTGGTGATGATTGTTGTGCCATCCCTCGCCAACAGTCAGCAGCGCGACGAGCCAGTTGTTGCGAGAGTGGTCGTCGGTGCCGTAGTTCGAGTAGCCAAAGAGGTGGCTCAGCGAGTTGACCGACCAAGTGATGTGCCAGACCAGAACTGTGCGGACGAAGACCCCCCAAACGAGAAGGCTCAGGCCGAACTGGAGTGCTCCCATCCAGGTCTGCTGGGTAAGAGCACCCATCACTGCGCCGAATGCGAAGAAGATCCCGGCATGTGCGATGTAGACGAATATCTTGTAGCGAGGCCTCTTCTCAAGTCTCATGTAGAAGCGGTCTCGGAGGATGTCCGGCGAGTACTTCGCGTAGAACGCGAGGTCATTGAGTCGCTCGTTTACGATGACCATCCACATGAAATGCGACCACAGGAACGCAACGAGCGGGCTATGGGGGTCGTCGTGTTGGTCGGAGTGCTTGTGGTGGTAGCGGTGGATGGCAACCCATTTCGCGGGCGTCTCCTCGAGGCAGCACAACGCGACAATGACGAAGAAATGCTCCAGCTTCTTCGGGACAACCGCCGATTTGTGCGTGAGCAGGCGGTGGTAGCAGAGGTTGATCGCCTGGCCGAACAGATGGACTCCTACAACGGCAACGATGAGACCAGTCCACGTGAACAGCCAAGGGATGAAAGCGAGCATGGCGAGTACGTGCATGCCAATGAGCATCGCGGCATAGCCCTTGCGGACCTTCCCTTGAATGACCGTGTCGGGAAGCGGGAGCCTCTCGCTCGGCGGATCCGGCGGCTCGGGCGCAATAAGTTGCTCGGGATCGAACTCGCCGACGGGCAACCCTCGCATGATCTCTTGCTCTACGCGGCCTGAGGGTTTGTCGGCAATGGGTACTGAAGTGGATTGGAATGGCGGCACGTGAACTCCAGCTTGATCGCCGTCATGCGAGACCCGACTCGGCAACGTACGACCGCGAGCCCTGTGCGAAGAGCTTCACGAGTGCCGTCCAAAGGTAGGTGCCTGAGACCCGCCAAGCGATGGGCGGGGGCGCGGCATCCTTTCAATCTTGCCGCTCCTCGGACCGGTGCCGGTGCCGAGCCTGTGGCGACCGGAATCGCGATGCTTGGGGCTTGCCACAGCGTTGGCCCGATCCGCCGCGTAACCCTTCCGCCACGCCCATGGTGGCTTGCGTGCCCACCGTGCCGGGGGCTTGGCAGAGTGGGTCTGGCTGGACCGGGGCGCTTCAGGAAGCTAGCACTCCAAGAATCAGGAACCGCTGATGGATGAAGCTGTCGCGAAAGTGGTGTGCGCAGCAACGTCCTGCAACTGGATCAACGGAGGCGATGATGCGATCCCGCCACCTCAAACAGCATGCTTGGGTGCAGGAATGCACTGAGCGTGCGAGTCATCTCGTCGCACCCACCGCATGCCACAATGTTCGGTATGTCCCAGCGAGATCGTTGAAGTCCCACACTTGCGTTGGCTGCTCCAATGCTGAAACGCCGACGCGTTTCCCATCGCGGTCGAACGCGAGCGACATGACCGAGCCGCCGGCATCGAACGCTGCAAGTTCGGTGAGGCTTATGAGGTCAACCGCGCGAACAACGCCGTCGCGATCACCGATAACGGCGATGCCGCCCTGTGGATGTATCACGACGCAGAACAGGCTGTGCTCACTGAGCTGGGCAGACTCGCGAACACGTCCTGAAGCCACATCAACCAGATGGAGTTTTCCGGAATCTCCGACCGTGGCCATCGTCTTCCCGCCTGGTAAAAAGGCGAGTGAGCGGAGTTGTTCATGAGTGACAGTCATGATGCGCACGTCGGCGTTGTGATCGAACACGGCGATCGTTCCGTCACGTAATGACACCGCGCCGAGATGGCCGCTGGGAGACCAGGCAAGATCCGAAGCGATCGCGTTTGTGCCAAGGTGGAGTGTCCGAACATCAGAGCCGGTGGATGGATCGAGCGTGATGATGACGGCGCTTTCGAGGCAGACGGCGACATGTGACTCGAGTTGGCCGGGTTGAAATCTGAGACCAACGATTCTGTTCGGTGCTGCGACCGACCAAGCATGGTCATGCTGTTGAGTGGTGCTGATGCCGGCCACAGTGAACATGTCCGCGGCGATCATCCAGCGGCCATCCGGACTGATCGCTATGCGACTTGGCGAGCGTGGCTCTGTCGCGGGCGTTGCATCATTCATCACTTGTTGGAACGTCGTGCGGATATCCGCCGGCGTGTGCAGGAAACCCGAGGCGTGGTCGAACTCAATCTGGTGATTCGTGGTGTTCGAGTAGCCAACGTTGTGTTGCCAACCTGCTGCGGGCGACTGCCAGACCCGTAGGGTACCCGCATGATCGACGGTAACGACGCGGTCGCCGGTGTTTGAGAATGCGTGTGAGACGATCGCGCCCTTATGGCCCGGCAAGCCGCCAAGCGAACGCCACGTGCGGGTCTCCCACAAGTGAAGTGTGGGATCACCATGTGCGGTAGTCGAGATGGTGTTCCACGCGGGGTCGTGGCCAACCCACACGCGGGCGCCCAAGTGCTCGAAGAGCACGGGAGAATCCGCGCTGCTTCCGAGAACCCGCACGCCGCTGCCGTCGGCGATAACAGTGAAATCGCGTTCGGCACTCAGAAGCAGTTGAGGATGAAGGAGCGAACCCGTCGCGGGCAAGACATCGATGGCCCTGTGTGGGCGGTCGTGGTTGCCGAGCACATCGAGCACCTGCAGTTGTGCGTCGTGTGTGATGTAGGCCAGTGCTGGGTGTGTCGGACCGAGCCAGGGTGTTTGGCCAGGCAGAGCGTCGGTGACATCGAGCATCGGCCGAAGGTCCGGCAGCGAGACGACCGAGATTCTTCCATCCTCCTGAGCGATTGCAAGGCCCCACTCGGCGTGTGCGAGCGTCAAAGGCCGTGAGGGCGTCGGGAAGGACGCGAGGTGTTGTCCTGTCTCCAGCGAGGTTGTCTCTACAGAAGCATCAGTCCACTGGATCAGCACATCACCGGACGGAGGGATGCGCACGCGGTGTCCTGTGTGAACCCCAATCGGCGTTCTTGCGATGCTGATGGTCTCGCCTCGGTCATCGAGGATGGCCGGCGCGAGGCTGGATCGTGCGTAAACGAATCCGCCACCGGCCAGGGGCCAGACGCCGACCTGCGCGGATGCAGCCTCTGGTTCGATGCGGATGCAGGTCGCCAGCGATTGCATTTTGACAAATGACCACATGAGTTGCTTCTCGCGGTGAGAACCAGCCCAGAGCATCTCGATCGGATCCCGCGCGGGGTTGAGATCGTGTTCTATCTCGTGCCAGAGGACCCGCTCAGCCTGTTCGCGGCTGCCTGCCGCGAGGTGCGCGTGGATTTGCAGCAGCCTGCTTGCATTGAGTGCTTCATTCAGCCGTGCATTGCCGAATGCGAGTGCCACAAGTGTTGCTGCGGCTCCCATGCAGATCACGGCTGCGAGGCTGAGGGGCACGCGGTGCCGTGCAGCGGACTTCCGAATGACATACCACCGACTGTCAGCGCGAGCCGCGATGGCACCGCCTGAAGCAGCGGTGCGCAGATCGTTGGCAAAGTCAGCCGCGGACTGGTAACGTCGGTACTTGTCCTTCGCTGTCGCTTTGGCGAGCACTGTCCAAGCATCGCGCGTGAGGCCAGACCCGGAACAGGGGGGAATATCGCACGTCAGGATCCTCTCGATGACACTCTGGAGGGCACCATCGATCGAGTACGGCAGGTGACCGGTCAGAAGTTCATAGCCGATCACACCCAACGCATACACGTCGGTTCGGATATCCACCGGCTCTTTGTCGCTGGAGACCTGCTCGGGAGCGGCGTAAGCAATCGTGCCGGCGAACTCGCCGGTCATCGTGAGACGCCGATCGGCTGGAGTGTTCCGCAAGCGACTTGCGATCCCGAAGTCAAGGAGTCGTGGCCGACCCTCCGGATCGACAAGCACGTTGGATGGCTTGAGATCGCGGTGGATCACACCGAGTTGATGCGCATGGTGTGCTGCGTCTGCAATGCTGGCGAGCAGTACGAGACGCTCGCGCTCTGTCAGCCAGGGGCGGAGCCTGACCCACTCCAGCAGCGAGTCACCTTGCACAAGCTCCATCACGAGGGCGTCGCGGCCGTCTGTCATCTTGACCGAGTCGAAGATCTGGACGAGTCCCGGATGGTCGAGCAGGCTCGCAATCTCGATCTCACGTGCCATGCGCTCGCGGGCTTGGCGCGATCGTCCATAGGAATTGGCATGGAGGACCTTGATGGCCACCTCGCGTCCCGTGGTCTCCTGCATTGCTCGATAGACGATGCCCTGGCCTCCTCGGGCGATCTCGTTCAAGCATCGATACCCGAAGATATCGGGCAAAGCGTGGTGCACGGTGGGGGAAGCCGTTGTCCTGTGATCAACGGACATCACGCGCGTAAATCTGGAGGTGAAGCGGGCAAGTCCGACCGCGTCGGCACACGCCTGGCACCGGGAGAGATGTGCTGCAACCTCGGCGTGCGGCTCCACACCGTGGACAATGTCGTCGACTTCTGCTGCTGAAAGGCAGGCTGCACGGGCAGGGACGGCTGGCTTGTGATCGGAGAAGCCGTCAGAATCCATCTCGGTACGCCTTGTCGATCTTGTCAGCCTCTTCGCGGAGGCGGGCAGCGATTCTGTTGCGAGCAACGTAAACCTGGTCAATCGAGAGGGAGCATTGCTCGGCAGCTTCGCGTATTGGCACGCCACGCATGGCGGTGAGTTCGAAAGCACGGAGCGCCTGATCCCGAGGCCTGGTCCTGTCCTTCACGCGAGCCCACGCTCCCTCGAAGACAAGACGCTCGAGTGCACGATCGAACGCGTCTACTACCTGAGCTTCAGAAAGAGGCAGCTCTTCCTGCAAGGGCTGCGCGCGTGCGGCACGTTGACGACGGCGCTGGATGTCGATGATGCGGTGGTGCGCGATCGCGATCAACCACGAGGAGAGTCTGCCGCGCGACCGGTCATACTTGCCCGACTGATAATCGCGGTACGCCTGGAACATGGTCTCCTGCGCGGCGTCGTCGGCATCCGCCCTGGTAAGCCCGAGCCCGAGTGCTGCTGCGAGCACAAGCCCGCGGAATCGGGCATCGAAGGCGTTCCATGCCTGTTCGTCCCGGGCATCTCGCAGCCGTTCGAGCAGAAGCGTGGTGGTCACGAGGGTGGAATCGCTACCGGACAAATGTTGTGAACTCCTGGCGCAAGATCTTACCGCACGCGACGCAGTCTCCGGAGAAGCAAGTCCGCGATCCGCGTTGGCGCGGGGCTTGATTCGTATTCCGTTTGGAAGGAGACCCGAATGAATCGCTCTACCACCGTCTTTCTTGCCATGGTTGTTGCTGCACCCTCCCTCTCGGCCAGCCCACTCACGATCGACTGGCTCGACATGGGTCCGACGCTGTTTGGGTCACCGGTGCCCA
>CAZSBR010000114.1:0-8439 GCA_964605165.1 uncultured Phycisphaeraceae bacterium | reverse complement strand
CCATCTACGTGCCCGCCGACGACCTGACTGACCCGGCTCCCGCGACGGCGTTTGCCCACCTCGACGCGTTCGTCGTTCTGGCTCGTGGCATCGCAGAGAAGGGCATCTACCCGGCTGTCGATCCGCTGGCCTCGACCTCACGAATTCTCGATCCGGGGATTCTCGGCGAGCGGCACTACCGGGTTTCGCGCCGGGTGCAGGTCATCCTTCAGCGGTACAAGGATCTGCAGGACATCATCGCCATTCTCGGTGTTGATGAGCTTTCGGAAGAGGACAAGCTCATCGTGGGTCGCGCCCGCAAGATGGAGCGCTTCCTGTCGCAGCCGTTCTACGTGGCCGAGGTGTTCACGGGCTTCCCGGGCATCTACACGAGCCTCGAGGACACGATCGATTCGTTCGAGCGTCTCTGCGATGGCGAAGGTGACGATCTGCCCGAGTCGGCGTTCATGTACGTCGGCACTCTTGATGATGCCCGCAAGAAGGCGGAGAAGTCCGCGGCAGGGGCTTAAGACCGCTCTTGACCGAGTCGTGACATCTTGAACCTCAGGGCCCCGCTGGGATATTGGCGGGGCCTTTTTGCGTCATGACCGGGCTTCGTTTCCCAACGGTGCAACAATGAAGTATCGCTCGACAGGCCAAGATGGAGACTCCCGATGACTGTGGATACCAAGAGCGCCGAACGTCGGCAGGTGAAGTACGCCTCACTCGATGAGATCAGCAAGGATCTCGACAGGATGGAGGCGGCCCATCACGCAGGGACGCTCCAGACAACGGGCAACTGGTCAGCCGGGCAGATTTTCGAGCACGTGTCGATTCTGTTTGAGTGCTCTCTCGATGGGTTTCCGTCGCAGGCTCCGGCTCCGCTGAGGTGGATGGCCATCCTGTTCTTCAAGAAGAAGGCACTCAGCGGGGAGACGATGCCGGCAGGGTTCAAGCTGCCGAAGGGTGCCGCCTTCCTGATTCCGCAAGAAGACACGACCTTCGAGGAGGGGCTCTTGCGGCTTCGTCAGGTGCTGGCGAGGGTCGAAGCGGGCGAGCGGTTTCGCGTACCCAGCCCCATGCTTGGGAAGTTGAGCCACGAGGAGTGGACCACGCTGCACTGCAGCCACTGCTCGCTCCATATGTCCTTCATTGACTATTGATCCGCGGGCGCTTTCTCGCGAGGGAGGCATGCTGTAGGCTGGCGCTGTATGGACAGGCGACAGGCCCTCGGGACGATGTTCTCGCCGGTGGCGGCGGCCTTCGCGGCTTCGATGGCTCCGGTGCGTCATGCCAGTGGCTGGGAACTGGCCGGTCGCCTTGGTCGCGGAGCATCCTCGGGTCAGGGCGGGCCGGACGACGAAGACTTCTGGCGCACGATTCGAGATGCCTTCACGGTTGACGGAAGCATCGTGAACCTGAACAACGCGGGGGTGAGTCCGGCTCCTCAAGTCGTGCAGGACAGCATGGCTCGGCATCTGCAGCGAGCCAACAGCGTCCCACCACCGATTGCGCTGTGGCGAGAGGGCAGGCCGCTGCGTGAGCAGGTCCGCGAGCAACTGGCGGAGTTGTGCGGTGCGGATGCTGAAGAGATAGCAATTACACGCAATACCACCGAGGGGCTGCACATCTGCCAGCACGGATTCGACCTCTCGCCGGGCGACGAGGTGCTGGCGAGTGACCAGGACTATCCGCGGATGCTGAATGCGTTTCGTCAGCGTGAGCGACGTCACGGGGTGCGGCTCGTGACGGTGCCTTTGCCGGTGCCGGCAGCGGAGCCGGCGGAGATTGTGCGGCGGTATGAGCAGGCCATCACGGCAAGGACGCGGCTCATCCTGGTGAGCCATGTTGTCAACTTGACCGGAGATGTGCTTCCCGTGGCGGAGCTCTGCGTGCTGGGTGAGCGGCATGGGGTTCCAGTCATTGTGGATGGGGCTCATGCTGTGGGGCAGTTGCCGGTGAGCCTGCGTGGGATGGGGTGCAGGTTCTACGGCTCAAGCCTGCACAAGTGGCTGTTCGCGCCGCACGGGACGGGGCTGCTGTTCGTTAAGCGGGCCGAGATTGAGGGGCTCTGGCCGCTCTTTGCGGAGAATCCCGGGCAGGAGAAGGACATCCGCAAGTTTGAGGAGATCGGTACGCAGCCGATGGCGAATCTCTTGGCGATCTCGGAGGCACTGTCCTTCCATCGAGCGATCGGGGGCGACCGAAAGCTCGCTAGGCTGCGATACCTCAGGGACCGGTTTGTTGATCAACTGACTGCCAGGAGTGATCGTGTGCGGCTGCAGACCCATCGGGAGCGAGCTGGAGCTGTGGTCAATGTGGCCATCGATGGGCTTGACCCGGTGGAGCTTTCGAGCTGGCTTTGGAGCAGGCATCGGGTGCTGACAGTTGCCATTACCCACTCTGATTGCACCGGGTTGCGGGTGAGCCCGAGCGTGTACACCACGCCGGGGGAGATCGATCGCGCGGTGGAACTCGTCGGCAGGGCCCTTCGTGATGGCGTGGAGTAGCAGAGGCTGACGGGCGTACCCTGACCGCCATGAAAGCACTCTTGCTGGCGATCGGGGCGGGGCTCTGCTGGGGCGTTGGGGAGGCGTTTACCAAGTCGGTGCTGCAGACCGGCAAGGTGGGGCCGATGACGGCTGCGGCTGTGCGCACACTGGCAGCATTGCCGGTGCTGTGGCTTGCTCAGTGGGTCATGGTGCGGGCGCTCAAGGCTGAGCCCACTGGGTGGTACCAGGCGGGGGGCACGGTGGTGAGCAAGCTGGTGCTTGGCTCGGGCGTGATCGCTGGAGGTGCTGCGCTGGCATGCTTCTATGGGGCGTTGAAGTTCGGAGAGATTTCGAAGGTCAAGCCCATCGCCTTTGCGGTAGCGCCACTGGTGGGCGTGCTGCTGGGGTGGCTCATGTTCGGAGAAGCCATGACGGTGCGCAAGATCGCCGGCGTCGCGCTGGTGATCGCCGGGGTGATCGCTCTCGCGGGCGCGTAGGGGCGGATGCCGCTTAGCACATGGTCAGGCCGCCGTCGACGGCGATGGTCTGGCCGGTGAGGAAGCCTGCTTCATCGCTTGTCGCGTACGCGACGGCTGCGGCGATGTCATCGGGTGTGCCGAGGCGCGGCACGGACATGCCCTTGAGGACCTGCTCGGTGACAGCCTCGGGCAGGCCGGCGGTCATGTCTGTCTGGATGAAGCCGGGGGCAATGACGTTGGCGGTGATGCCCTTGGAGCCGAGTTCGCGTGCGATGGTCTTGGTGAAGCCCGTGAGCGCGGACTTGGCTGCCGCGTAGTTGGCCTGTCCGGCGTTACCGACGAGGCCACTGGTCGATGCGATGTTGACGATGCGACCGAAGCGATTCTTCATCATCGCGCGTGCTGCGGCACGGGTGGTCACGAACGCGCTGGTGAGGTTGATACGCAGCACATCATCCCAGTCGTCGTCACTCATGCGGAGGAGCAGCCCATCTCGGGTGATGCCGGCGTTGTTGACGAGGATGTCAAGCCGCCCGTGCTCCTTGATGACTTCGTCGATGGCGGAAGCGAGTTGCTTGCTGTCACCGACATCTACGACACACGGCGAGGCGTTGCCGCCGGCGGAGGCGATCTCGGCTGCCAACGTGTCGAGCGGGCCCTGCGATCTCGCTGCGAGAACGACGTGGCGGCCATCGGCTGCGAGCCTTCGTGCGATGGCTTCGCCGATGCCGCGGCTGGCTCCGGTGACGAGCGCTACGCGTGTTGGCGCGTCGGTCATATCAATCCTCTCGAGTTCAAGAAACGTTGTTCGTGTGCGCGCAGGGGCAACCCGGTGACGCAGAGGTCAGCTCATGGAAGAAACGATGGGCGGAGCTCAGCCACCGCCTGGTGCAGGAATATCGACCGGGCCGCCCGGGGTGTTCTTGCGACGCTGGGGGCCTTCGTCTTCATTGCTGTCATTGTTGTTGTCGGAATCATCCGACCTGTCGTTGCGAGGTCGATCGTTCGGCCGATCCTCGTCGGCGGACTCGCGGGCCTCTCGGTCGGCCCGCATGGCCTCGATGATCTGCCTGATGTAGTCCATGGCTTCGGGCGGGATCGTGTCGGCCATGCCTTCGATAGCGGCCTCGAACATGTCGGGGTCGATGGTGGTGAGATCGATGTTGAACGCGGCGAGTTGATCCCGCATTTCCTGGGGCATGTTCTGAAGCAGCATCTCGAGGCTCGAAGTGCGTGATCCCCCGCCGCCGGTGCCGAGCTGGAGGTCGGCGATGGAGAGTCCGTCCCAAGCGGCTGCGTTGGGGCGTTCCTCCGAGGTGGAAGGCGTGGCGGAGAATGTCCATGTGCCGCCGGTGTCCTGCACCAGCCACAACAACACGTAGCTGCCGGTGCGCTCTTGGAGCGCGGTAGCCACGATGGCGTTGGTCGGTGACTCGCTGAACTGAGCGTCGTCATCGATGCTGACGATGCGCACTTCTTCGAGGCCTGCGGTTGTTTCGTCCCACATGAAGGAGTTGACGAGTTGGTCGAGCACGATTCTCGCGTCGGGGGCGAGCATCGACGAGACCGCTGCGGAGTCGCCTTGGCTGAACGCGTCGGCGAATCGAATGGCCGCTTGGGCAAGGCTCTCGCTCACCGGCGCTTCGTCAGATGCGAAGGACACGTTGCCCGCTGGCTGCATCCGCGTGAGCAGCGCCTGCACGTCGATGGGCTCAGGCGGCGGCGGCGGTGGCGGCGGCGGTGGTGGTGGTGGTGGTGGTGGTGGTGGTGGCGGCTCAGAACAGCCGGGCAGCGAGAGCGTCAGGAGAGAGGCGAGGACGCCCGCTCCGAGGGAGGCAAAGCCGATCGTGTGATGACGGCGGCGGTTCATGGCTGGCTTCCTTTCACCCGGCTGTGGCGGGCGTGGGGGGAGCATCGGAGGAAGAGGGTTTGAACGACTTGTCGATTCTTCGAGCAAGTCCCGCAAGGGTTCGGCCCGGCGCGAGTTCGATGATGGAATCAGAGGGCATGTTGGCAACGAGCCAGCGGACGTTGTCCTCCCAGCGCACTGGGTGTGTGAGTTGCTCGACGAGCTTGGTTCGGATGGACGCAGGATCGACATCGTGCGGCTTTCCGGAGACATTGCTCAGAACGGTGCACTGAGGGGATTGGATCTGCGTGTCACGAAGCGCTTCGGCCAGGCGATCGGCGGCGGGTTGCATGATGGGGGAGTGGAACGCACCGGCCACCTGCAGGGGCGTGGCGCGGAAGCCCATGTCCTGCGCCACTTGCACCGCACGAGCGCACGCTTGCGAGGAGCCGCTGACGACGATCTGTCCCGGCGCGTTGAAGTTGGCACAGACGAGCACGTCTCTCTGGCGAGCGGCGTCGCACACCGCTGCCGCCTGCTCCTCGGTTGTCCCGATCAGGGCGACCATGCCGGAGTCGGAGGCTTGGGCCGCGTCCTGCATGGCGCGTCCGCGCAGAGTGACGAGTTCCAGCCCCGCTGCGAAGTCGAAGGCACCGGCGAGGTGAAGCGCGGTGTACTCGCCGAGCGACAGCCCCGCGGCGGCAGCAACGGCGCCATCGAGCGCGCCGCTGGCTCGAGCGGAAGCGATCGCTGTGACGTACAGCGCTGGCTGGGCTGCATCAGTTCTGTTGAGGGTTTCGGCGGGACCATCAAAGCAGAGTTCGCTCAGCGGGCGGCCCAGCCGGTCGCCGAGGATGGCATCGGCTTCGTCAAAGACGGCGCGGGCGATGGGGGAATGCTCTGCCCAGGCGCGTCCCATTCCGACGGTCTGGGCGCCCTGCCCGGGGCACAGGAGGATGGCTGGCGTTTCAGTCATAGCGGCATTCTACGGCCTGAGCAGCTTGATCGGTCATCAGCGAGGAAGCAGCCCTGAGGGAGTCCGGGAGGGGTCAGAACTGCCACAGGCTTGAGCCCCAGGTCAGACCCGCGCCGAAGCCGAGGAACATAACCCGCTGGCCCTCGCGGATTCTGTTCTCGGTCATCAACTCGTTGAAGACGAGCGGGACCGATGCTGCGACGGTGTTGCCGTAGCGGTCGATATTGACACGAAGCTTCTCTTCGGGAATGTTGAATCGTTGCCGCGCCGCTTCGAGGATGCGGGCGTTGGATTGGTGGCAGACGTAGTGATCGACATCGGCGGCTTGGAGACCGGCGATGTCCAGAGTCTGCTCGATGAGAGCGGGGAACTTGCTGACTGCAAAGCGGAAGACGTTCTGGCCGTGCATGCGGAGGAACTTCAGCGGCAAGGCATCTGGATCGTCGGCTGCGTCAAGCATGTTGAGGGCGTCGCATGGAATGTAGAGGTGGCGAGCGCCATCGCCATCCGAAGCCATGACCTGAGCGAGCAGACCCTTGGACCGATCTTCGGTTCGACTGACCACAACCGCTGCGGCACCATCACCGAAGAGGACCGAGGCGCTGCGACCGCGTGTGCTGAACTCGACGTGGCGGCTGAGCAGGTCAACCCCGATGACAAGGATGTTGCGGTACATGCCTGTTGTGACGAGCGCTGCGGCGCTGTTGAGGCTGAACACGAAGCCGGAGCAAGCGGCGCCGATATCGAGGGCGGCTGCGTTCTTTGTTGCGATGGCCTCGGCAACCATGGGTGCCGTACCGGGAGTTGGCATGTCCGGCGTCATCGTGGCGACGATGACCATGTCGATGTCAACGCCGTCGAGGCCTGCATTCGCGAGGGTGGCCTTTGCAGCATCTGTGGCGAGAGAGCGTGTTGATTCACCTTCTTCGGGCGTTACGCAGTAACGTTGGCGAATGCCGGTGCGTTGGGTGATCCACTCGTCGGTGGTCTCCATGAGCGCTTCAAGATCTTTGTTGGTAACCGCTCGCCGAGGCAATGCTTTGCCACTGCCAACGATCTTTATCCCCGGTGCGGCAAGACCGCTCATGCGAGTTCGACTTTCTGCATGGACTCGAGGATTCTGTCGTTCACACCCGCCTCGACGATGGCTTTGGCCTTGTGGATAGCAGCACGGATGGTGCGTGCTTCGCTCGATCCGTGGGCGATGATGCATGTACCATTGACACCGAGAAGTGGGGCACCGCCGTGCTCGTGGTAGTCGTTCTTGACGTAAATGGACTTGACGATCGGCTCGAACTTGACGGCGAGTTCGGGGTCGGCGGTGAAGACTTCCTGTGCAATCGCGGTGAAGAGGCTCTTGGCGAGGCCCTCGGCCATCTTCAGGACCGTGTTGCCAACGAAGCCATCGGTGATGATGACGTCGGCTTTGCCGTCAAAGAAGTCTCGGCCTTCGACGAAGCCGATGTAGTTCAAGTCGCCGCGAGACATGATGAGGTCTCGGGTCTGCCGGATGAGATCGGAGCCCTTGCTCTCTTCGGAGCCGATGTTCATGAGGGCCACGCGAGGGGACTCCAGGCCGAGCGTTACCTTGGCGAACTCGCTCGACATGATCGCATACTGCGCGAGGTGGAGCGGTCTTGGCTCGGGATTCGCACCGGCATCGCAGAGGACCACGGGGCCGTGGAACGCTGGGATTGTCACCGCGATGCCCGGGCGGTGCACGCCGTGGAGTCGCTTCATGTTCATCTGTGCCGCGGCGACGCAGGCACCGGTGTTGCCGGCGGAAATCACGGCATCGCAGCGTTCTTCTGGCGATGCCTTGGGCGACCCAAGCCTTGCCATCTGCACCAGGCTGGAATCTGACTTCTGCCGAACGGCCGAGGTGGGCGATTCGGCCATGGAAATGACTTCGGTTGCGTGGCGCAGCTCCAGACGGTCGTCGTTGCAGCCGTGCTCGGTAAGGAGTTCACGCATGAGTGGTGCGTCACCGACGAGCACCAAGCGATCATCTGCAGCGAGGCTGTCGAGTGCGAGCACGCAGCCTTTGACGATGGCATCCGGGGCGTTGTCGCCGCCCATCACGTCGAGAGCAAGTCTCATGCTGTGTCGCCCGCCTTTGCACAAGGGTCACTATCTGTACAGGGCGATCGTTCAACGATCGGGACCCAAGCAGTCAGAGATCAGTTGGGGGCAACGCCGATCTTGAGCTTGCGAACCTTGATCCGAAGCCCGGGACGAACGTAACCCGATTCCACGCATGCCCGGTGGGGAAGCTTGGGCTGGCTCGAAAGCGGGCACAGGCCTGACACCGGCGGGGTCAAGGCATCGTGCGAGCGGCGGCGGCGGGTTCTGCCGTGAGACTGTCGTTGTGCGGGAAGCATGGAGAGCTCCGTGGCGAGGTCGGTGAAGATACGTCGTCACGGGCCCGAGGCCGCGAGCAACGCTCCGGGAATGGACGAGACGAGATCGAACGGGCGGACCGATTCGAGCCGGTGAGGGTAGCGCAGCAGGCATGGTCGGGTCAACGAAAGGCCCAGCGATTGACCCCGGTGCGACAGTGGAGCTACGATCGCCAGCGTAAGCGACCATGCCTCCCTAGCTCAATTGGCAGAGCAGCTGACTCTTAATCAGCGGGTTACAGGTTCGAGTCCTGTGGGGGGTACT
>CAZSBR010000113.1:0-8500 GCA_964605165.1 uncultured Phycisphaeraceae bacterium | reverse complement strand
ATCTCCGGCCAGTTGCTGCCTGCACTTGTTGGTGGCATCCCCGATCCAACCTTCTCGCTCTACGACAACTCAGGCAACATCCTCGCGGTAAGCACGGACTTCTTCGGCAACAACCCGCAGATCGATCAGGCGCTCATCGGCGGGCAGACGTACCACCTCGTGGTCGACAACTTCAGCTCCGGCGGCAGCCTCTACAACGTGATCTTCGAGGCCAACGCCACCTCCGAGGAGTTTGGCACGGTCGATGACCACGCCGATGCGGGCGAGTTCGCGGATGCGACGCCCATCGTCTGGCAATGGCAGGATCCGAACACGGGCCAGCTCAACGGCACTGTGGCGACGGTGACGACAAACCCTGCCACCGACTTCCCGCCCATGCCGCCGAGCCCGGCCTACGCGCCGGCGATCGATCGGCCCAACGTGCTCGTTGGCCAGGCCACGGGCCGCATCAACCAGGGCGGTGATCAGGACCTCTTCCTCTTCGTGCCTCCCGTTGACATGCTCGGCGAGTTCGAGGGTCGCGACGACGAAGCACAGGGCGACCGACTGTGGTACCCGGGCTTCCGCCCGTCCAGCCGAGTTGAACTTCAGGTTCGGCCTTACGGGCTTGACGTCGTCGATCCGTTCGAACCAATCTTCAGCTACCTCAACGGCCCGACGGTCCGCGTGTTTGACTCGCGCGGCGACTTGGTCTTCGAGCGAGGCGGAGGCGAGACGCTCTTCCTGGGCATCGGCCCGGCGACGGGTGCAACCGATCCGTCGCGCTACCCCGCAGCGTTCGACTTCCCCATGACGGATCCGACGCAGTTCGCTCGTGGCGCCGAGTCAGACTTTGCGTACAGCTTCGAGGTCTGGGGCGGCGAGCCTTATTACATCGAGGTGAGCGACCCCGGCTCGGGCCGATACTCCGTCGAGGTCATCGTCGATGCGGCTCCGGATCCGACCGACCCCGCAGTCAACATCACTTCGCCCGGTGGCGCGCCTGCGAGCACGGATGGCTCGAGCGGCAACCCCGAATCGGGCGCGTTTGGCATCCCGGGTAACCCGACCTCGCTCATCAAGGAGTCGTACGACGGGTCGACGACGTTCCCGATTCCTGCATCGGTCTTTGCCAACGCCCCCGAACTCTCGCTTTCGCCGCTGACGGGCGACGTTGAAGCGGGCGAGGGCGGCTCCAACGGCTACTGGGATGGAAGCGGCACGTTCGAGCGTGCGTTCAACATGCGTGGCGCAGCGATCCCCGAGGGCGGGCCACCCCCACCCAGCATGATCGCGCTGCCTGATGTGATCGGTGCGGGCCTTGCTGTGCTGCACGAGTCGTCCGGCCTGGGCATCGAGCATCCGCTGGATACGGATCTGTTCCGCTTCCGTGCTGCGCGCACGGGCTTTGTCGAGGTGCGCATCAACACGACGAACATCACGGACAGCTACACCTACGTCGAGGCGGACTTCCTGGATGAGGAAGTCAACATGATGCCGCCGATGGAGGCGACAGGCACGGTCGAGACCAAGACCAAGACCTATGACAGCTTGCTGCGCTCGGGCCTTCGCATCTTTAACAACGATCTCGAGCAGGTCGGCTTTGCTGTCGGCAACGATGCAATCCGCGGCACGCAGAGCCAGGAGTTCTTCGGCACGCTCGATGGTGACGACGATGCCATGAATGGCCAGCAGCGGTTCACCTTCACGGACCGCGATGCACGCTTGGTCATCCCCGTGGTGCAGGGCGAGCAGTATTACATCCAGGTCGAGAGCGGCGAACTCGCCAACTACCAGGCGCACCTCGCGGGCGCGGGCGACGACCTCGTCAACTGGGCGAACATCATCGGCTCGTACGAGCTGCTGGTGCACACCGTGTTTGATCCCAACGGCACAGCGACCGACGAGGGCGACGACGCGGTGGCCTTCATCGAGGGAGCCGGCGCAGCAGTCAACAGCCGCGTGACGACGGTGGCGATCGCAGACAACGGCACGGGCTCGTTTGCCGGCGTGATCGACAACACGACCAACAACCCCGCGGACACCGATGGCTTCAGCTTCATCGCGCCTGCATCGTCGGATCAGGTGCGGGTGACGGTCGAGCGCCAGGCTGGTTCAGCATTGCTGCCGGCGCTGGACATCTTCCGCGTCAACGCTTCGGGCAACATCGACCTCGTGACCTCGGGCGCGTCGGGTTCAGAGGGCATCGTCTCGCTGAACTTCTCGGTGCTCAAGGGTGACCGGATCTTCCTGAGCATCGGCTCCGGCGGCACGAGCGAGGGCGCGTACAACGTGAGCATCAGTGGTCTCAGCACCGCCGACGACCACGTGGACTTTGAGGACATCACCTCCGGCGCCACAGCGATCGAACTGATCGACTTCCTCGGCAACGGCACAGCGACGGGCTCGATCGAGAGCAACGGCGACAGCGATGTCTTCAGCGTCACGGCCAACGACTTCACGGACGTGCAGGTCGTGGTGACCGCGGAGAACTCGAACCTCTTCCCGCAGATCGATATCTATGAGGTGTCGGTGGATCCGTTCGGTTCGCCGATTCTGCTTCGCATTGCTTCGACCGATGACACCAACGGCGGCCTGACCGAGGAAGTCTCCTTCACGATCACGCCCAACCGCACGAGCCAGCAGACTGGCCTCACCTACGCGGAGTACTTCATCGTTGTAACGGGCGAGGATCGTCGAAACGATGAGGGCAACTACACCGTCGATGTGAACTTCACGCCCACGGATGATCACGCTGATGCGGGCCAGCTTCCCGATGCCACGGGCGTGCTGATCAATGCCTCGACGGGCCTCGGCTCGGACACAGGTGTCATCGAGGTAACGGGTGACAGCGATCTGTTCACCTTCACCGCTCCGGCAAGCGGCCAGGCGCAGGTGACGGTGACCATCCCCAACGACAGCAACCTCGTGCCGAGGCTGCAGGTGCTTGACTCGGCGGGCATGCAGATCGTGCCCCCGGCCGATGGCACGATCCCAACCTCGCTCGTCTTCAACGTGGTGCGCAGTGAGACCTACTTCGTGCTCGTGGACGCGGGCACCTTTGCGGGTGTCAACAACCGCACCGGCGGCTATCAGCTCAGCATCGCCGCGCCGCCCGTCGATGACCATCCCAACATCGGGGAGTTCTCGCTTGCCACGGTGATCAACCTGGATTCGCAGGGTGATGCAACGCTCGGCACAACGACACAGGGCGCTGCGGGCAACCCCGAAATCTCGCCCTTTGTCGATACGGACCTCTTCAGGTTCAGCGCTGTCGGCGATGGACCGGTGATCATCACGATCAACCCCGCCGATGGTGCGTTGCCGCTGCGGCCTCGCATCGAGGTCTTCGATGGCAGCCAGACTTCCATCGGCACAGCCACCGCGGCTGCGTTCGGCAACTCGATCAGCTTCACGATCTCGTCGGCTGATGTGGGTGACACCTTCTTCGTGCTCGTCCGCGACAACGCGGGCACCCGCGTGGGCGACTACCAACTCCAGATCGACGGCGCACCCGCCCCCGATGGTGGCGGCGGTGGCGGCGGCGGTGGCGGCGGTTCGGGCCCCGACTTTGGCAGCGCTGTGAACATCACGCTGGATTCCATCCGCGCCGACGGCAGCCGCAGCGGCGTGATCGGCAACGCGACCGAGCAGGACGTGTTCCGCTTCGTGTCGCCCGGCGTGGGCACCGCCTTCGTGCAGATCGTCACGCCCGATGGCTCGCTGCTGGATGCCCGCACGGAGATCTTCCTCAATGGCGGTGCGACGCCGATCGCAAGCGATGCCCTGGGCATTCCGGGAACGTCGTCGGCGCTCGAGTTCGAGTCCCTCGCGCCCAACAGCGAGTTCTTCATCGTCGTCAGCTCGGTTGCGGGCTCACTCGGCTCGTACACCGTCAACGTCGATGCACCGCCGGCGGTGTTCAAGCTCTTCTACCCGGAGGGCTTCACGGGCACCACGATCCGCGAGTTCGTCTCCATCTCCAACCCCAACGACTTTGCGGTGACCTACACGGTCAAGCTGAGGTATGAGGTGGGCGATCGGGATCAGACGGTGGTGCTCAACCAGGTCATCGGTGCCGGGCGTCGCGGCGGCGTGACGCTCAGCGACAGCCTCAATGGCTCGCCCGTGGGTGTTCGCGAGAACACGCCCTACTCGGTGATCATCGAGTCCACCGGCCCGCTGGCCGCCACCATGGCGCGGTATGACTTCAACTCGGCCATCGGCGATGCCTTCACGGACCGCACGGACGAGACGTGGACCTTCGCTCGCGTCGAGCGTGACCCGGGCTCGGTCTTCGACTTCATCGTGTTCTACAACCCCAACGACTTCGCGGTCGATGTCACGCTTCAGGCGTATGACGCGTCGGGCAACCCAGTGACGGCGACCTTCCAGGCCGAGGCGCAGCGCCGCGGCGGCTGGAACCTCAACGCACTGAACCAGTTCCCCACGGGCATCTTCGGCGCCACGGTCACCGCGGCACCGGCGGATCCCGCCAACGCGGCCAACTTCGAGGGCATCGTCACCGCTCTGAGCCACTTCGATCAGGCGGATGCCAACGGCTTCGGCTTGCTGGGCGATATCGACTTCGGCGGCACTTCCGGCGCGGTGACCTCCATCACGCAGGGCGGCGGCTCCGAGGCCGAGTTCGTCCTCTACAACCCGTCCAACGGCCCGGCGACGGTGAACCTCCGAGGCACCTACGTCAACCAGGCGCTGCCCGACCTCGTCCGGACACTCGCCCTGCAGCCGCGTCAGACCCTGACGCTCAGCGGCGCAGAGCTTGGCCTGGTCAACGCTCAGGCAGTCGGCCTGACCTACACCTCCAACCTGCCCGTGAGCGTGGTGGCGAGCGAACGCCAGTTTGGCGAGTCCAACGCCAGCGCTGGTGCGGTCAACGCAGCGACCGGCCTGTTCTTCGGCGATGCGTTCATCAACACGGCGCTGGCCGGTCAGTCCTACTTCGAAACCCTCACGTTCTACAACCCGGCGCCTGTGCCGACGGAGATCACGGTCTCGCTGCTCTTCAGCGATGCGACCAACGACAGCGTGCTCATCGATCTCGGAGCCAACGGCTTCACGTCGCTTGACCTCCACACGCTGCTCGGCTCGTCCTTCCAGCCCAACAACAACCGCCCCGACGGGTTCGATCCATCTGCGGTGCTCGGCCGACCGGGTCTCAACTTCTTCTCGATCTCCGTGACCGCGCCGACGCCGATCGTGGCAAGCCTCACGCACTACGACCTCTTCCTGCGGGGCGGCTGGGGCAACGCGGGCGGCTCCTTCGGCCTGCTCAACCCCATCAGCGCGGTCCGCTCGACCTAAGGCGGTCAGCCCCGTGCCGGGGCTTGCCGTGCAGGCACCCTCCAAAAGCACAGCAGGCCGGTCCCTCGGGGCCGGCCTGCTTTCGTTTTGACATGTGCTGAAATGGACGCGTTACTTGAGGGGGTTGATGCACAGGCCCGTGGCGATCTTCGGGTAGAAGAACGTCGACTTCTGCGGCATCAACTCGCCCGCAAGGCAAATGTCTCGCACCGCATCAAGCGGCGTGGGCCTCACGATCGCGGCAAGCTGGGCAAAGCCGCTGCCACCGCCCGCGCCGGTCTCGGCGCCGCTGCCGATCTCGAGCACCTCATCGATGCTGTGCGGAAAGGCCCACTTGACGTCATCGCCGTTGTTGAGCGCGGGCTTGCAGATGCGTTCAACGAGTACCTCCTGCACAAAGGTGACATCGAGCGTCCGCCATGCACGACTGCTGCTGCCGAATTCGTCGGCGAGCGGGTCGTCCGTCTTCGGTGTCGCGAGGAACGTGCGGCCCGACGCAAAGTCGAGAAGCCCGATGGCGGTCGACTTGCCCGCCAGGGCGGCATCGATCGCGTGTGGATCATCGCCCAGCGGCTCGATGACCATGTGGCTCGAAGCTGCCTTCTCGAACGCTTCCCACGAGTAGTCCTTCATGCCGCCGAGCACGCGGTGCGTGGGGCCGATCACCATGCCGGGATCGCTCATGCCCACGATGACCATCATGCATCGGCGGGCCGGATGGTCCGCAGGGACGCTTCCGTTGGCCGAGAGTTCCTTGAGGTAGTTGACGGCGGTGTTGTAGCGGTGGTGGCCATCGGCGACGAAGATGTCCTCGCCCTCCAGGGCCTTGCGGTAGGCCTCGATGGTCGCTTGATCCTCGATCGTCCAGAGTTCATGAAGCACACCATCAGCGGTCGTGGCGGTGGCATCCGGCTGGCCGGTCATCGCGTCGCGGACGATGCGTGTGCCCTCGCCTGAGGCGTCGGCGTGCATGCCGAAGATGGGGCTGAGCTGGTGGCCCGTGGCGCGCATCAGCGCCAGCCGGTCCTCCTTGGGGCCGCTGAAGGTCTCCTCGTGAGGCAGGATGCCGCCGCCCTCGCGGGGGCCGAGCTCGGCGGTCTCGACGGCTGCGAACATGCCGCAGCGCTCATGCCGGGCGCCCTCGAACTCGAATGTCTGTCGATAGGCGAACATCGCGGGCTTGTCGCGGCGTGCGAGCGTGCCGTCGGCGAGCCACGCTGCGAGCAGGTCGGCTGCCTGGTCGTACGCCTCCTGCGGGCCGAGCTGCTTGGGCGGCACATGGGGAAGATCGATCGCGACCACGTTGTGGGCGTCCCGGTCCAGCAGGGCCTGCTTGTCCGCCTGGTCGAGCACGTCGTAGGGCGGCGCCACCACGCTGCTCAGATCTCCCTTGCCGCCATGGAACTGAACAGCGAAGAACGGGTCAACCTTGGGCATGAATCGGTCCTTTCGTGGAGGGCGCAGCAGCGAAATCAAGCCCACTCTAGCTCCCGCAAAGCCGCATCAACGACCCACCAGCGATGGGCGGGACAGCGGAATCGGCTACGCTTTGAGCATGGCAAACGTGCTGGTCATCCGGGCTGCGGGCACCAACTGCGACACCGAACTCGTGCGGGCCTTTCGGCTTGCCGGGGCCGAGCCAACCCTCGTGCATCTTGACGCCCTGATCGCGGATGCGACAGCCATCGACCGGGCGGACATCATCGCGCTGCCCGGCGGGTTCAGCTATGGGGATGACATCGCTTCGGGCCGCGTGTTCGCAGCCAAGCTCAGAGCCCACCTCCAGCAGCCCATGCTCAGGGCGGTCGACCGTGGAGCCTGTGTGCTGGGCGTGTGCAACGGCTTTCAGATCCTCGTGCAACTCGGGCTTCTGCCCGGGCTTGATCGAGCGCCCGATGCCTGGCCCGCCCCCACCGCTGCTCTTGTGGAGAACGCTGGCGGCCGGTTCATCGATGACTGGGTCAAGGTGCGCGTGGAGAGTGACTCGCCCTGCATCTGGACGCGCTCGTGGGCTGCCCTGTCGAGCAAGCCGCAGGCGGATGACTTGCTGCAACTGCCCATCGCCCACGGCGAGGGCCGCCTCGTGTGCGCAAGCGAAGATGATCTCAAGCGGCTCATGGATGCCGGCTGTGCGCCGCTTCGCTACGTCAATAATCCCAACGGCTCATCGGGTGACATCGCCGGGCTGTGCGACCCCACGGGCCGGGTGTTCGGGCTGATGCCCCACCCGGAGCGCTACATCGACTGGAATCGGCATCCGTGCTGGACGCGTCTGAGCGCAGATGTGCGCAAGGGTGATGTGCCGGGCCTGCTGTGCTTCAAGGACGCGGTCAGTGCGGTCGCCGCGCAGACGGTGTGAGGCTTGGAGGCCGGCGGGCCCACGAAGGCCAGACGTATTGAGTGGCCCAGCCCCTGCTCTGCCTGCGGCTACAACCTCGAGGGCCTTGCGGTGGACGGGCCCTGCCCGGAGTGCGGCCAGCCGATCGCTGACACGTTTGGTGGCAAGTTGCTGCGCCGGCTGGACCTGGCTGTGCTGCGACGCATCGATGAGACGGCGCTGCTGCAACTGGCGGGGCCGGCGGTGGTGCTCTCGTTCTTCTGCTTTGGCCGCTTCAGCAGCCTGCTGCTGGCGCTGTGGGCTCTGGGCCTATGGAAGGCTGCACCGAGCATGCAGGAGGTGGCGAGCCGGCCAGGGCTTGCAACGTGCCTCAGGAGCGTCTCCATCCTGATGTTCGCGACGCCCATCGCCTTGATCGTGGCGCACGCGGCCGGCATCAACGACACGCCCGTGCGGTTCGCAGCCGTGGTAATCGCAGCGGGCGGTGCATTTGCGACGCTGACATGGACAGCGCAGATGGCCGAGCACGTGCCGAGCCGTTCGCTGCGCAGAGCCGCGGGCTGGCACCTGGCAGGGCTCATCGTGCCTCTGGCTGCGGGCTTGTGCTACGAGGCCGCCGTGACGGGCGTGAAGGTGCCGCCGCAGGTCATGGCGCTCCTGCCCGCGCTCAGCGGGATCTGGACGGTCGGCTGGACAACCCTGCTGGTCGCGGTGCTTCGCGAGGTCCAGGGCGAGCGGGGGTACGTCGAGGCACTTGCGGAGCAATCGCTGCTGCTGACGAAGGACTCGCCGGTAGACTCAGGCAGCCATGCCCATCGATGAGACCATGCTCGATGCGCACCGCGGGCTCAACGCGCC
>CAZSBR010000112.1:3840-8528 GCA_964605165.1 uncultured Phycisphaeraceae bacterium | reverse complement strand
CCGAAAGGTGGCGAGTCAGTTTTCGCAACCGCGGCGAGGCCGCACGTCACACCTGAACCCGCGCGGTTCGCAACCGGCGTTGGTGCATGCTCTTGATGCAGTGCGAAAAGCCCTCGGTGTCATCTGAGAGGGCTCTTCAGCCTCAGAAGAGTCTCAGGCGGGAGCGGATGCAGCCCCGGCAGAGCGGCCGAGCCTTGCCGCGTCGTTTCTGCCCTCATCGATCATCCCGCGTGCCTCACCATTGAGTCGACCATCCCCATCCGGCTCAGCGCCATCAGGGCTCCCCGGGACTGAGAACGCGGCACGCACAGCGAAGTGATCAGATCCCGGCACTCGGGCACGCTCGAACTCCCCGACCTTCATGCCTTTGGAAACGAAGACGTGGTCAAGCGGATACCGCATGAGCGGGCGATCGGCGTGGTAGGTGTTGAGGAGCTTTCGCCCAACTCTCGGATCAAGAAGACCGCTCTCGCGAACGAACAGCGCGGTTGTCCGCGACCAAGCCACATCATTGAAATCCCCTGCGACGATCCACCGACGGTCGGGATCACTGGCGACGTGCTTGGCGACGAGCATGAGTTCAGCATCGCGAATGCGACTGTCATGACGGCCATCGTCGCCGCGCACGGGCAAGCCCGGGGGCGTGGGATGAATGCCGATCATCGTCACATCTCCCGCGCCGGTGGAAATGGTCGCCTGAATCGATGGACGCTTGTCGGAGACAAGGTACTGCACGCAACCATCATGCAGCGGGAATCTTGACCACACCGCTAGCCCGAGCCCCTCACCTCGGATGTCCTCGATGCGGTGCACATGCGTTGCTCGCAGCGGCTCGAGCGCGTTCACCCACTCGTCGTCCACTTCGACCAGCAGATAGATGTCGGCATCGAGCTTTTGCAGCGCTGCCAAGCAGTCGGGCTTCTGCTCGTTGCGAAAGTCGAGATTCGCGACGACCAGCACAAGTTCAGCCGCGTCGGCTGACTGAACCACCTTTGATACGAGGGGCGTGAATCGAACCGTGTGCGATACCTGCCAAGCGGCCATGGTCGCGCACGCCATGCTCAGAAGCCAAGGCTCATCACTCCAATGCGTAACGAACCCCAGTATGCAGACAACCACGGCAAGCGTCAGAGAAAGAGCGCACAACTGCACCCGGGGAAAGTCTGCAGCACGGGCTACCCACCATCCTGTGTGGATAAAGGGCAAAAGTGTCAGCACAAGCAATGCGAGTGCAAAGCCGCGGCACATCCAAGCGATTGTCTCAAGCCAGATCGGCATGCCACCCTTGCCCTTCCTACAGCGTACCCGGCAACACTCGCCTCCCGACAATCACAGTCAGGGGCATCTAACCGTCTTGATGCCCCGAGCGCAAAGGCGATGAACGCCGGCTGAGGGTACCCTGAGCCACCGAACTCGAGCGGTGAAGGGCTGTTGATCCCCTGTAGTAAGGCTCAACTTGTACACGGCTTGTCTCGCTGCGGCGGCACCGCGTGTCTATACCCCCGGAGAGTTGAACATGACCATACCAGGCTTTGATCTGATCTTGGATCTACATATTCGCCAGGATCGACAGGGCCCGGGAAGCGATATCGAAACACGCCGGGCTCTCGATCTGGCCCGGATCGATCGCTCTCGGAAGCTCTCGGTCTCTGACCTGGGCAGCGGCACGGGCGCCTCAACTCTTGTGCTCGCCAACGAACTCGATGCGCACGTCACAGCCGTCGACTTTGCTCCCGGGTTCGTCGATCGTCTGCGAGAGCGAGCCGATCAGGCGGGCCTCTCGGCGCAGATCAGTGCGATGGTCGGCGAGATGCAGGCGCTGCCCTTCAACGAGGAGCAGTTCGACGTGATCTGGTCAGAGGGCGCGATCTACAACATCGGCTTTGCCGAGGGCCTTCGTGCCTGGAGACGATTTCTCAGGCCCGGGGGTGTCATCGGGGTTTCAGAGCTCACGTGGACAACGTCGCAGCGGCCCGCCGAGATCGAGGCCCACTGGGGCGCCGAGTATCCGGGCATCGCTACCGCTCCTCAGAAGCTGGAGGTCATGGAGGCAGAGGGATACGAGCCCCTGGGCATGTTCTTTCTTCCACGCGACTGCTGGGAGGAGCACTACTACACGCCGCTCAGTGCAGCGTTCGCCGGGTTCCTCGATCGGCACGGGGCATCGGAGGCTGCCCGCGAGCTCGTCAGTGCCGAGCAGGCCGAGATCGACCTCTACCGCAGGTTTGGCAGGTGGTACAGCTACGGCTTCTACATCGCTCGCAGACCCGGTGCATGCGGATAAGTTGAGGCACGAAAATCGATGATGACTCGCTCGCGCCGGCTCAATCGCCCGCAGTGTCATGCTGTGGACCGCTCGATGCGCTCACGCCTTCGATGACGAGTGTGACGATCGACTCTGGTTCCAGTCGCACTGCCAACTCGCCGCCGACGATGGACAGAGCCGGCTGCTCATCGACCGTGTGGATGCGCGTGGTTGACCACCGCCGAGCGGTTTGGGGGAGATTCTCAAAGGCGCTGAGGTCAAAGACCCGGGCCTGCTCTTGGAGGGAGTCATTCAGCATGACGATGACTGCTTGTTGTGTGTCGGGATGAAAGGCTGCGAGTGCGTCCCTGTCGCCTGAGGCGATCATGACGCAGCCCGGCCGCACGAACCTGGTGAACTGGCGGTAGGCGTGGTACTGGGGGCGAAGCTCGAAGGTGGGATCCTTCGCCTTGAAGTCCGAGAGCATGCACGCCCAGGTGTGACGGAAGTGGTTCGTTGAGAGGACCTGCCAGATGATCCAGGCCTCGAGTCGCGGCATCTCGCGAAAGTCATCGATGATCTGGCGAGCAAGACCGATCGCACTGGCGAACTCCGTCTCGGCGCCGGTTCCATACTCGCTGACCCAGAGTGGCTTGTCGAGCTCCTCGCTGAGTTGATTGAGCTCAGCCCGCCCCCGCGTTCCATAGGTATGCGTGGTCAGATGCGAGAGCATTGCCTGCACTTCGCGGGGATAAGAAGCGATCGCGGCGACCGAAAGATCCGCGGACCATTCCTCCGGGCCTGACACCGGCAGGCTGGTCAGCCCTCGCTTGTCGAGTTGCTTGCGGAGTTCGAGGAGCAACGGCGGGTGCGCATGGCGGGCGAATGTGCACCCTTCCTGGTTTCCATCGCCATCCCACCACGTCGCCGAGGGCTCGTTCAGGGGGGTGATCGAGCTGAACTCAATGCCAAGGGAGGTCTTGTACCAACTCGCGATCTCGGCGAGGTACTCACAGAACGCGGCATAGTGCTCGGGCGCGAGGTTGCTGCCTTTGCCATTGCCCGACGAGTCACCTGTCATCGTCATCCACCACGGGGGCGAGTTGGCGTTGGCCTCGACGTGCTCAACACCACGAGCGATGCCCGCAAGCAGCGCCCGCTGCTGAGCACGATCGGCCTCGAAGTCGTAAGGCATGTCCGGGCCGGGCCGGTAGGCGGGCATGAGTCGGCCCGGATGCATGTAGCCATCGGGCTTGTCGGGATTCTGACCCGCTCCGATGTTCAGCCTGACGATGGTGAGACCGAGGCCCTTCTCAGGGTCGAAGACTGCATCCATCATTGCATCGAATGCCTGCTCATCCTCCCAGGCACCGCTTACATTGGCCCACCACGCAAGAGAGGTGCCCCAGCCCTGAAACTCCGTGCTGCGATGAGAAGGATCGAGCACGAAGCGGGCTGCATCCTGCTGAGAAGCGGGCGCCACCTGAACGACACACGCAAGCACAACCACGGTCCACCAAGACCGGCAGCGCCATCGATGATAGTTGCAGCGAGCAGTCTTCATGGAGACTCATCCTGATCGTGGCCCCGGGGGCAGCCGACTCTTTTGGCTCGCCACGGAGTCTACATGCTTGCTGGCCGCCAGTAAGCATCACCCGATATCGCGATGACGGCGGATAGATTACTGGGCGCCCTGCTCGTCCAGCCACGAGAGGAGCTCCGACGCCGAACGCTGACCGCGGAGGACGGCACGCTGCTCGCCACTGCGGAAGGCATAGGTCATAGGGATGGCGCGGCTGCCAAGCACTCTCTGAGCAAGCTCTGGCTCCTTGTCGACCTCGATGTGCGTCACCACCACGCCCTCCCGCTCGAGTGCAGCAATCACACCCGGATCGTTCAAGGCAGATTTCTTGTACTGCTGACAAGGAGCGCAGCGATCCGCGGTCGCGAACACGACGAGCAGCACATCGTTCTGCTCACTCTGCTGGATCGCCTGCTCGAGGGAAGGCCCGGAAGCAATCACCTCGGGCAGGCCTATGACCTCCCGCGCCACGATGAACCCGGTCTGCGGGTCGTACTCGTGGTCCACCGTCAAACGGTCCATCCACTCCTGAATCTCCGGTGGCGGCGCGTTGGCTTCGCTGGCCTGTGTCACGGACTGATCGACGGGCTCGGGTGCCTCGGACGAGCACGCGGTCAGCGTGGCAAGAAGCACAAACAACCCGAGCAACGCACATGGCACTTGGTTCTTCAAAGGTGCTCCCCGATGGCGGATCCTTGAATACTCCATTCAACTCCGTTCGATGGTACGCCGATCCAGCCGCGTTCACCGATGGCCGGCGATACACCGGTGCGAGCATGGCGTGCGAAGGCCGCAGAGCCGTGCGGCTCCATCGCGTGCGTGCTATCGAGAGGTGTCCGCGTCGATCTCAGCGAGGGATGA
>CAZSBR010000112.1:0-3740 GCA_964605165.1 uncultured Phycisphaeraceae bacterium | reverse complement strand
CTCCATCGCGTGCGTGCTATCGAGAGGTGTCCGCGTCGATCTCAGCGAGGGATGAGCGTGCCAAGCCGATGCCCATCTCATCGTGGAGATAGTGGGCAGAATCGACACCAGCCTCCTGCAGTTGCTCGACCTGATCTTCGAACTCCGCCATGGCAACGATGTGGCCGGTGAAGCCTTGCGAGCGCAGGAGCGATGCAATCGTGATGGTTTCGGGCGTGCTCTGGAGTGCGATGATGACCAGCCGACAGGATGAGGCAGCGTCGAACCGGGCGTAGAAGTCGGGATCGCTCGCGTCGCCGCAGATAACCTGCCGGCCCTGATCAACATGTCGACGGACAGTTTCGGGATCCTGATCGAGCCCCACGACGCCGTCGCCGAAGCGTTGCCTGACCTCGTCGTAGGCCGCTGCACCAATCCGTCCCATGGCGATGACCACCGCATCGACCGGCTGGCCAAAGTTGATGTGCTGATCATCGGGGAGACGCTTGTCGGTCTCGAATCGCTGAAGTGGCTGCATGTACTTGGCAAAGAGACCGTGGGCCGCAGCATTGAGCGGCGCCGTGAAGACGAAGCTGATTGACATCGCGATCGCCGCCACCAACAGCCATGCGGGTTCGATCCATCCCGAAGCCACGCCAACCGCACCGACGATCAGTCCAAACTCCGAGTAGTTGCTCAGAGGCAGCGTGCTGAGCGTGGCCGTGCGTGCTCGCAGCCTGAAGCGCGTCATGAGCCAGAAGAACATCGCAGCCTTCAGGGGCAGGAGGCCCAGAAGGGCCGTGGCGATGCCGACCTGCTCGAGCGTTGGCACGCCCTGCAACCCGATAGACAGGAAGAAGGCGACGAGAAACAGGTCCTTCAAGGACAGCAGGGCCTTGGACAACTCGCCCGATTTGGGATGCGATCCGAGGATCAGGCCCGCTACCAACGCTCCAAGGTCCGGCTTCATCTGCACCAGTTCAAAGACGTAGACGGATCCGAGGACAAGCAGCAGGCCGTAGAGCACGAGCAACTCGCCGTGACCGACGCGCTCGAACACCATCTTCAGCGGCAGTCTCAGCAACGGCAGGCCGATCAACAGCAACGCCCAGGGCGATGGCAGCTTTCCCATTGAAGCGGTGAGGAACAGAATCGCAAAGAGATCCTGCGTGATCAGCACACCAATCGCTTCTTGTCCATGCCTGGAGTCCATCTCCGCCCGACCTTCGAGCACCTTGACGGCGAAGACCGTGCTGGAGAAGGACAGAGCAAACGCCACGAGCATCGATGTCCAGAGGTCGAGACTGGCGAACAGCCCCAAGCCCGTGAAGGTCAGCCCGAAGACACACAGCCCCACGCCCACTGTGAACACCAGCATGTGTATGGATGCAACACCCCACACAGCAGGCTTGGCCAGCCCACGCAAGTCCAGCTTGAGGCCAATGGAGAACAGCAGGAGGTAAATGCCGAGATCCGCCAGATAGACCAGGGTTTCTGTTTCCTCGACGCCCATCGCAGAGAGCACGAAGCCGGCACAGAGGAACCCCACCAGCGGCGGCAGACCCACCTGCCGAACAGCCAGCCCCACGAGAAACGCTATCAGAATCCAGATTGGTTCCATGATGAACTCACCAGCGAGGCCAGATTGACCCCGGGTCTATCGAACCCCGGGGCCATTCCTCTGAAGTGCGACTGGGTACCACGCCGCTTGTGGATCCGATTCAGGGCAACACTGGACCATCCAGTATCCGGACCTGAAGGTCCTTCCAGCATGGTGCTCGGCCAGAGCGGGCCGGCCCTCTGAAAGCTCGGCTCGTTAGAATCTACCGTGGCTGGAGCGGGCGTTGGCAGCGAGAGTTCAAGTCAAGAACCGGAGGCCTTGGTCGATGATCCTCTTTGGCATGCTGTGGACAGCGGTTCTGACCACGGCTCACCCCATCGGTTTGCACGAAAGTTCCGCCTCGGCACCGGTCGTTGTCCGTGACGACGAGGCAGTACGTCAACTGGTCGCCGATCAGATCCGCCCGCTCATCGAAGCGGAGCGATTCCCGGGGGCGAGTGTCGGGGTACTGAAGGACGGCGAAACCTTCTTCTTTGGCTTCGGTGGCACGGGCGCCGACGGCTCCGGACCGGTGCCCGACGAACACACGCTCTACGAGATCGGTTCGATCACGAAGGTCTTCACAGCCGTGCTGCTCGCCGAGGCTGCTGAGGCGGGAGAAGTGTCACTCGACACCCCGCTGGCAGAGGCGTTTCCCGATGATCGCGAGGCGCCTCAGCTTGGCGAGCATCAGATCGAGTTGTGGCATCTGGCGACACACTCGAGCGGACTGCCCGCGATGCCCGCGAACATGAGGCCCACACATCCAGCGCAGCCATTCGCGGGCTACTCGTCGGACTTGATGTACGACTTTCTGGAAGCCGTCACGCCGGCACGCCCCCCGGAAACTGGATATGAGTACTCAAATCTCGCCACGGGGCTGCTTGGCCGCCTCTTGGAAGCCCGGCTCGGGGTGCCCTACGAGCAGCTTCTTGCCACACGAATCTTCTCTCCTGCGGGAATGCAGGAGAGCTCCATCTCCATCGACGAGGCGAATGAAGCGCGCATCGCACAGCCGTCTGCGGAGGGGCTGACAGCCTCGCGATGGAACGACATGGATGCCTTGGCTCCGTGCGGAGCAATTGTCTCCTCCGCATCTGATCTGCTGCGGTTTGCCGCTGAGAACATCGAGCCCACCGATCCCGAGAGCACGCTGGCACGCGCTCTGGCGGCCGCCCATCAGCCTCGCTTCACGGATCCGCGATCGGGCACGACGGTCGGGCTCGGCTGGCATCTCGCAGGTGACGAACAGACGCTCTGGCACAACGGCATGACGGGTGGATACAGCTCGATGCTGCTCGTCAACATTCCCGAACGCCTCGCCGTCGTTGTGCTCGCAAATGGGGCAACCATGGACACCACAGCAGCGGGTGATCGCATCATGCGAAGCTTGCTCGGCGATGTTGCACCGCCTCCGGAGGTCGAGCCCTCCATCGATGTCTCCGAAGAGCACCTCGAGCGCTTGGTCGGCGAGTACGAATCGCCGCTGGGCTTCACGATCTACGTGACACGCGAGGGTGATCGACTCGGTGCACGACTCACCGGCCAGACGAGGTTCAGGATCTATCCCGATGGCGATGGTGTGGCACCTGCACGGTTCAAGTACCGCGTGGTGCCAGCCGCGCTGGCTTTCGACCTGCCGGCCGAGGGGAGCGCAGCTGCTGTCACTCTTGAACAGAACGGCCAGAAGATGAGAGCACAAAGACGGGGTGAATGAGCGTTCCGGACCGAAGAACTCCGCCACTGCGGCAAGGTGGCTGCGTCGCCCTTGCCAAAGTACGCACTGGCCACAGACAACACGCTCACCGCAAGCGCTCGATGGCGCTTCACATCAGGAGCCGCTCAGCTCACTGCATCCGTCAGGCTCTCCACCGCCCACTCGCTTCCGGGCTGCCAGAAGTACCGCAGCACGTCCCCATCTTCGGCTGAGCCGTAGATGTTGAACATGTCGCCCTGGCTCACGGTCGCTGTCAATGTTCCAGCAGGCTGCGGTGCACCGTCGTCGATCGCTTCGCTCAGCGGCGAGACCACCCAGCGCTCAAAGCCGGGCACCCACCAGTAGATCGTCAACTCGCCGGTCTCGGCATCGGTGCCAACGAGGTTGAGACCATCCCAACTGCTGGTGTAGCTTGTGAAGGTCTCCTGGTTGAGCAGCGGGCCA
>CAZSBR010000111.1:0-8563 GCA_964605165.1 uncultured Phycisphaeraceae bacterium | reverse complement strand
CTGCTTTCGCTCATGGCGGGCATGCTAACGCCCCCTACCCTTGCACGCGATGCCCTGCACCGATGCACACCCCACACCCGCCAACTCCCCGGCCATGGATGCCAAGCTCACGCGCCTGATCGATGCCAACCTCAACCGGGCAGCCGAGGCCCTCCGCACCATGGAGGACATCGCCCGTTTCTACCTTGCGGACGCGGCGCTCTCGAGCGATCTCAAGCACCTCCGCCACGCTCTGAGCGACCTGGGAAGCACCCTCGTCGACGATCCATTGAGGCGAGTCGCCTCGCGAGATGCCCGCCAAGACCCGGGACGCGACGTATCCACACCCTCCGAGAGCCGCCGCGACAGCCTCCGGGCCATCGCACTGGCCGCTGAGGCACGCGCCACCCAGGCGCTCCGAGTCCTCGAAGAAACGGCCAAACTCTCCTCTCCGGCCTCGGCAAGCCAGATCGAGCAACTCCGCTACACCGCTTATGAACTCGCTCAACGCCTGACGCTCTCACTCGGAACCGCAGCCGCCAGGCAATGGCGGTTGTGCGTGCTCATCACCGAGGCCGCCTGCACGCACCACTCTTGGGAGACCGTCGCCCTCCAGGCCATCGCGGGCGGTGCGGACTGTCTCCAGCTTCGAGAACCGGGCCTCGCGGATCGACCCCTGTTGCAGCGTGCTGAGCGCTTCGTGAGCATCTGCCGGGGCGAGGGCGCCACCGCCTTCATCAACAACCGCTTGGACATCGCCATGCTCGCAGGAGCCGATGGCGTGCACCTCGGGCAGCAGGACCTGCCCGTGAATGTCGCCCGAAGGCTGGCCGGCGCAGGTCTGATGCTCGGCGTCTCGACCGCCACCATCGACCAAGCCCGCGCCGCTGCTGCAGCGGGCGCCGATGTCTGCGGCGTGGGACCCATCTTCCCAAGCTCGACCAAGCCCAAAGACCACCTCGCCGGGCTCGACTACCTCCGGGCCTACACGAGCGATCCACAGGCCGCCCGCGTGCCACACCTCGCCATCAGCGGAATCAACCACCGCAATGCTCCCTCGGTGGCAGAAGCTGGCGGCAAAGGCATCGCGGTGTGTGCTGAGGTATGCGGATCCGAGGAGCCTCAACAGGCAGCCAAGCTCTTGGCCGAGCGCTTCGCGCCGCCGTGCACGACCGCCGAGCAACACCCGTAGACTCATCGAATGACAGCGACCTTCCGACACGCCCGATTGGACAACGGCCTGACAATCATCGCAGAGATCATGCCCGAAGCCCACTCGGCATCGGCGGGGTTCTTCGTGAAGACGGGTGCCCGCGACGAATCCGCATCGCTGATGGGGGTCAGTCATTTTCTCGAACACATGATGTTCAAGGGCACGGATGACCTGACCGCCGAGGACATCAACCAGGGCTTTGACACGCTTGGAGCGCGCAACAACGCCTTCACCTCAAATGAGATGACCTGCTTCTACGCGCAAGTCCTCCCCGATGTCCTCGACGACGCGTTGGGTCTGCTCGCTCGCATGATGAGGCCCGCCCTGCGCAACGACGACTTCGAAACCGAGCGTGGCGTCATTCTCGAAGAGATCGCGATGTACCAGGACAATCCGTTCTGGGTGCTCTACGAAGAGACCACACAGCGCCTCTTCGAGCCACATCCGCTCGGACACCGGGTGCTCGGCACCGAAGAGACCATCCGAAGCCTGCAACGCGATGCGATGGCGCAGTACTTCGAGGACCGTTACGCCGCCGACAACACGACGCTCGCACTTGCCGGAGCAATCGACTTTGACCAGTGCGTTCAGATCGCCGAGCAACACTGCAGCAACTGGAAGTCATCCAGGCCGTCCCGCGACGCAGCGCCGCCCCGGACCGCGACCACCGAGTTCACGCTCAAGCGAGACAACGTGCACCGCGCCTACATGCTCGGCCTGGGCATCGGTCCGTCGGCCCAGAGTGACGATCGCTACGCGGCTGCCATCGCAGCCCAGCTTCTTGGCCAGCCGGAGAACTCCGCCCTCCACTGGGCACTCATCGAATCTGGCCTTGCCGACGAAGCTCAGGCGGCTTTCGACGCCCACGATGGCATCGGGGAGTATTTCGTCTACGCGTCCTGTGATCCCGACCAGGCCGACAACGTCTGGAAGACGGTGCAGGAAGTCTGTGAGCAGTTCGTCGATGACATCGATGACGACGACCTTGTTCGCATCAGGGCGAAGGTGGCCACCGCTGCAACCATCGGCGCCGAGCGCCCCATGGACCGAATGCAGCGTCTTGGCCGCAACTGGCTCTCGCTCGGTGCTTACAGATCGCTCGACGACGAGCTTGCAGCGATCAACGCGGTGGAGGCCGCGGACATCCTCCGCGTCGTGCACGACTCTCAGCCGCTGCTGAAAACCTGCGGCCGCCTCATGCCCGCCTGACGCGGAACCCGATGCGGAACCTGACGCCGGACCTGATGCGGGCCGGAGTGCCCCGCCGATGCGCGGACCAACTGCTGTGCGACGGAGTCAACCGCTCTACGCCGCCGCCTTGGGCACAAACGCGCGGAGGCAGTCGCCGCCAGCCGCTCGGGCTGCACGGGAGGCCTTGACCGATGCCGCGACGACGTGCTGAGCCGATGTAAGCAACGCTGCCACCTTGGTCTCCCAAGCGGCAATACCGATGCTCAGGTTGACCTCGATCTCCGGCCAGTCATCCTGCTGGCGCATGACCTCCAGAGCGCCCCGAATCTCCTCGAGAGAAGCCTCGGCGGCTCGAACCATCGGCACGCGGCCAAGCCCCGGTACGAAGACCATGAACGAGCCATCGCCCGACCGACCCACGACGCCGCCAAGCGATTCGAAGTTCTTCTTCAGGTACATGGAAACCAACAGCACAGCTTCATCGGCAAGCTCGAGCCGGCCCGTCTCTTCGATCAGATCAAGACCGCCGAGTTCGACGTGCGCCATCGCCAGTGGCTCGCCGCTGCCAGAGACGTTCATGAAGGTCTGAGCAAGCGAAGCCTTGAGCCCAGCCGCTGCCAGCAACCCGGTGAGTGGATCGAGGTCGTCTACCGGCTCAGCCTGCAATTGCAACCGACTCGAACCGGTCGCGACGGATGCAGCACCGGGATCCACCTTGTTCATGTGAGCGAGCTGCGACTGGGCCTCTGCCAGCAGACGCTCAGCATTCGCCGCGGCTCCCGTATCGAGCTCCAGCATCTTGCCCATTTCCTTGGCAGCCTTGCTGACGTGCTCGACCAACTCATCCAGCTTGTGTGCCTCGATCTTGAACCACTCGCTGCCGCGCCGATAGGCCGCCCGCAGCGCCTCCACCCCTTGACCATCCGTCAGCACGTCATGCACCAGGTTCGCAAGCGCCACGACCCGAGCAGCATGCACCGCGTCGGTCGGCGCAGCCGACGGGCGCTCGTGGAAGCGGACCGGATGAACCAGTGACATCGGCAGCTTCCATCGCTCGCAGAGCATGCCACTGATCTCCGCGTGCGAGATCTCCAGCGTGCTCAGCTCCGCTTTCATCAACTGCCGATGATCGCCCTCGGCCTGAAGAAGCACCTCGCTGTAACGATCGGGCATCACCATGTGGAGCGACATCATGCCCACATCCTGAAACAACGCTGCGAGGAACGCCTCGTCCTCGTCAACGCCCGGCACGAGCTTGGCGATTTCACGAGCCGCAACGCCGCTGTACAGCGAACGCCGCCAATACGCCTGGTAGTCAAAGCCATCTTCCGATGGCTTGGGAAGCACCGCCACGAGCGAGAATCCAAGCACGAGGCTCTTGACCGGGGCAAGGCCCAGCAGCACCAACGCCTTGTCAATCGTGCCGCACCGCTCACGCAAGCCGTAGAAGCTCGAGTTGACCGTGCGCAGAATCTTGGCCGCCATCGCCTGATCCTGCTGAATGACCGAGGCGAGCTCCTTGATGGAGACATTCGGGTCGCTGGTCATCTCGATGACCTTGGCTGCGATCGCAGGAAGCGACGGCAGTTTCGGACAAGCCAGGACTTCTTCGAGCATCTCGGTGTTCATGGGCAGCACTTCCGCAATGGGCACGGATCTAACGCGCTGGGCCAGAGGGCCCCAGCACATGTCTTGGCGGGTCGGCGTCCACCGCCTGCCCGCATGCGCATTGATCGGTCGGATCTGCCACCCGATTCATGCCAACCGGAACCCACGCAGAACCGACGCGCAGTTCTCGCCCTTCGGGAAGGGCCAGAGCGCCCCTCAGCGTGCTCCCCGAGCCTCCAGCATGCCCCAGAATGCGTTACCGGACGCAAGGGGCTTGCCGATCAGCCAGCCCGCGTAGGCATCGAGCAGCCTCGCTGCCCGCGAAAGCGACCCGGCGTCAGGTACCTCCCCCTTGGCAATGGATCGCAGACACGTCACCGTGGGGCCTCTCACGCGCCAGACGCCCGGGCTGTCCACCCCCGGATCGGGGACGATGCCGCCCAGCGCGGGATCGAACGCCACGACATCGGACAGATCCATCGGCGTGCCATCCCCGGCATGCTTCCAGACCTCGGGCCTGTGCCCCGTCTCGTTCAAAGCCGCCCACTGAAAGCGTGCCACAGCCAGGACCGCATCCTCCGCCAGCGTCGGCAGGCATCGCGAAAGTGCATCGAACAGACCCGGATGCGGGTCTTCATCCTGCACCAGCCGGCCCGCGAGATCGACCGCGTACAGCCCGCCGTACAACACCTCGAGCGATCGTCGCGCCTCGGCCAGCACCCGTGTCAGCTCCCAGTGCGTGAGGACCGCGAGCTGCTGACCCCGCTTGCTGATGACACCCAGTTCGCCCGTGGTCAGCGGCTCGAAGCCACCGGAATACGCTGCCTTAGGTCGCCGAGCGCCCTTGGCCAGCCCTCTGACGAGCCCGTGCGAACGTGTGAGCACACACACCACCTGGCTGGTCTCAGACCACTCCCAGACCCTCAGGCAGATCGCAGTGTCCTCGAAGCGCTCCACGCACAACTCCGTTGTGTCTCGCCGCCGGATGTCCTCAACCCGCCACGCAGGCTAGGCTCGCCGCCATGCACTTCGACCTCATCGACTCTGTGCTCAGCCGCGAAACGGACACCATCGTCACAGCCAAGATGGTGACCAACGCCGAGGAGTACCTGCAGGATCACTTTGCGGGCTACCCCGTGCTGCCCGGCGTCTTCATGCTCGAGGCCATGATTCAGGCCGCCCGGGAGCTCGAATCCCCCGGCAGCCGGGCACGACTCTGCCTGGCCGAGGTGCGTGCGCTCAAGTATGGGTCGTTCGTCCGACCGGGCCAAATGCTGCACATCAGCGTCGAGCGCACAGCAAACCTTACCTACAGGGGCATCGGCAAGGTGCTCGACTCCATGGATGCATCGCGGCCAGAGCAGGTGCTCGCCGCTCCCACCGCCTGCAGCGGGCGGTTTTTGCTCCGCGAACCCCTCCGCGTGGGCATCCCCGCCGCTGCTGGAAGCCGCCAGCAAGCAAGCTAAACTCTCGGCTTGCCCGTCGCTGCACGCGACACGTGTACCGCCGTCTGCTGCCTCGACACTCGGGGTGAGCACCAAGCACCGCCGGAGTTTCGATGACACACGAAGAAATCTACCAATCCGTCAAGGAAGTCCTGATCGAAGCACTCGGCGTTGACGACGACGAAGTCACGCCCGACGCCATCATCACAAGCGACCTCGGCGCTGAATCCATCGACTTCCTCGACATCGTCTTCCAACTCGAGCAGGCCTTCGGCTTCAAGATCGCCCAGGGCGAACTCTTCCCCGAAGGGGTCGCCAACGATCCCGAGTACGTTCAGGATGGCAAGATCACCGACAACGGCCTCGCCGAAATGAAGGCCAAGATGCCCCACTTCGACTTCACGCCTCTTGAAGAAGACCGCAGCGTCGAGAACGTTGCCAAGATCTTCACCGTCAATGCCATCGTCTCATTCTGTGAGCAGAAACTCGCCGCTTCGGCCTGAGCCCCACCATGCGATGGCTCTGGATCGACCACATCATCACCCTTGATCCGGGCCACCGGCTCGTCGCGGTCAAAAACGTCTCCGCCGCCGAGGAACACCTGCACCAGCACTTCGCAGCCTCCGCCGGCGCATCCGCACTGCCCATCATGCCCGGCAGCCTCATCATCGAGGGCATGGCCCAGTCCGCTGGCATCCTCGTCGGGCACGCCAGCGCCTTCCGGGAGAAGGTCGTTCTCGCCAAGGTCGCCAAAGTCGAACTCAGCGCCGACGCGGTTCCGGGATCCACACTCCGCTACACCGCAACGCTCACACAACGCACCCACCAGGGCGCCGCGACCGCTGGCATCGTCGAACTCCGAAGCCCGCGCGAGGATGCCTTCACACAGATCGGCGCCATCAACCTCGTCTTCAGCCACCTCGATCGCAATGCGGCCGGCACGGAGTATCCGGAACACAACTTCGTCTTCGGCGACACGTTCAAAGACGTGCTGCGCAACAGCGGCATCGATCCAGACGCGGTCACGCCGCTGCCGATCGATGCCTGAGCGCATCGCAACCTTCACTCCGCGCTGAGCCTGTCCCGGACGAGCCGATCAAACAGGCCTTCCGGCGGCTTCTGCCCAGTCCACAACTCGAACTGCGCTTCCGCCTGCGCGACGAACATCTGCACGCCATCGATCGTCCGAAAGCCGTGCGCCTTGGCGGCCTTGAGCATGGGCGTCTCGATCGGGTTGTAGACCGTGTCGAAGAAGACCGTCTCAGGCGGCAACTTGCCCGCAAGCTCATCCACCGGGATCGACATGCCCTCGGGGTCCGGGCCGTCCTTCATGCCCACCGGCGTGCAGTTGATGTACATGGCCGCAAAGACCTCGGGGAGTGCCTTGATGTCGTGCGCCATAAAATTGATGGTCCTGATATTCCGGGTCTGAAACTTCGCTTCGATTTCATCGAGCAGTTTTCGAGCTCGCCGTTTCTTTCTCGCGAACACGGCCAACGACTTGTTTGCTCGAAGCGCTGCGAACGCTGCTGCGTGAGCAACGCCCCCGGCACCAATGACTGAGACAAGGCCATGCTCTGACAACGTGCTACGCACGATCTCGACGAGCGCATCAGCATCTGTGTTCTCCAGTACGACCACGCCATGTCGTACAAGTGTGTTGGATGCCGAAACCTCTAGTACGAACTCGTCACTCTGCCAAGCATCTTTTTGTTCTTCGCCCAATTGATACGCTGCTTCTTTGTATGGCAGCGTAATGCTCGCGCCGTGGAACGGGAGCGTCTCAGATTCGGTGAAGTCCAGCACCGTCGCCTTGAAGCTCGCGTAGCTCGCCTCCGCATCCTTCTCATCCGCCGCCACCGGCAGCGGCAGGTACACGCCGTCCCACCCAATCGCCTCGAACCCCGCGTTGTGAACCAAGGGCGACATGCTGTGCGTCACAGGCCAGCCAATCACGCCGTAGACCTTGGTCTCCCGCCCAATCTTCCGAAACCGGTACAGATTGAACAGTTCGTCCAGCGTCGGCTGACCCGGCGCGGTGGCCGCGCTGTCTCGCAGCGCAGCAAACGTGAGCAGGCCCCCGAACTTCGGCGCGAGCACCCGGCTCATCAGGCCGAATTCACCCATCCCAAGTGCGATCGTCGGTTTCGGGGCTTCCACGAGAAGGTCGAACAACTCGAGATTGTCCCGCAGGCTGCGCGCGCGGTAAGCCACCTTCACAACGCTGGCGTAGTCCGCCGCGTACGCGGCGCTCAGGCGACGCGTGAGATCCGCGGGCCGACCCTCAAAGTCGTGCATTGAGACGATCACGCCGGTCTCGCCACCGCCGATGGCGGCGAGTTGGTCTGCCACCGGGCCGCAGCGCGCACACTCGATGTCCACATACCTCGGCGGCCTCGTTTGCCCAGCGAGGTGCTCGTAGAGGTCCGCCACCACCGAAGCATCGAGATCGCTCTCGCCGCCCTCGCTCTCGTGCCGACAGGTCACGATCGTCGGCAGCGGGCTTTGCTCAACGAGACGAGCGACATCCGCTGCCCGCTCGTCCGAGCCATCGAAGAAACCATCGATGCGAAGCTCGACCAGATCCGCCCCGTGCTCAGCCGCCAGCGCAGCCTCGGCCAGCGCTCGCTCAGCCCCCTCCACCACGATTGGCACGCAGACGAATGTCATGGCCCGAGCATACGTCCGATGACGGCCGTCGCACGGCTCACGACGACCGGCGTCGAAGTGGCGGAAGCTTCAGGTAGGTTGCGCACCGCCAGAGATACTCAAGAGGACCCATCGAAAAGGCGCTCATCCACACCGAACTCAAGGCAAGCTGAGCGCCAAAGACCACAAGCACGATCAGCACCATGCCCACGCGGTCCACCTCGCCAAACCACGCCAGCCCCCAGTGCTGAGCCAGAAAGGCCACGACCAGCGACTGCATGAGGTAGTTGGTCAGAGCCATCCGCCCCGCATTGGCAAGCAGCCTGGCGAGCCAGTCCACAGCCCCGCTGCGTGCAAGCCACACCGCCAGCCCGATATAGCCGAGACTCACCAGCGGCCCGACCAGATGCGTCAGCCCCGCAGCGGCGCCCGCAACGGGGGACATCGGACCAAAGTACTCCGTCAGGAAGACCGCCAG
>CAZSBR010000110.1:5324-8598 GCA_964605165.1 uncultured Phycisphaeraceae bacterium | reverse complement strand
CCAACGCCGGCTGCTCCAAGAGCGTCACCCGCAAGGAGATGCTCGAGTACATCGAGAACTCCGGCGGCAGGCAATACCCCTTTGGCACCACGGGCAAGATCCTCCGCGTGGCCACCAAGGAGGACCTCGACCAGCAGGCCGCCATTGAAGCCGACCGTTCGAGCGTGCGCTCGGCGGTCGCTCGGCTCGCAGAGCAGCACCGGGTCGAGGGCAAGATCGTCGAGGTCGAGCAGATCCTCGGCGGTGAGCACGCGACCGTGTACATCGCAAGCGAGCACCGCGTCGAAGCCAGGGCCTTCACCGAGGAGGTTGAACGCATGCTCGGCACGCGCGTCTCCCTTCGGGGCATCGGCGCCCGTGACGAAGCGCGGATCACCGCGGACTACGAGCGCTGCGGCCAGCATTGCTGCTGCAAGACCTTCCTCAAGGTGCTCAAGCCCGTCTCGATGCGCTCGGCCAAGCAGCAGAAGGCAACGCTTGAGCCGCTCAAGATCTCCGGACGCTGCGGCAGGCTCATGTGCTGCCTGCGCTACGAGGACCAGACCTACCAGGATCTCAAGAAGAACCTGCCCAACCGCAAGAAGCGCGTGGGCACACCCGAAGGTGACGGCATCGTCGTCGACTCGCAGATCCTCACGCAGCTCGTGCTCGTGGAACTCGACGGGCCGGCCCGCAAGCGCGTGGCCATTCCCGTTGAAGAGCTCACCGACCCCGAGCACAAGGTGGCGCCGGAGTTCCCGGCGGCTGCGGCCCCGCCGATGCGCAGGCGCAGCGATCAAGCCACGGACCGGGCCAGAGGCCGCTCAGCGGGCGACAGCCCCCGGGCTGACCGCGATGACTCGGGCGGATCCGGCAGGGCAGAGGCTCCATCGGCGGGCCCCTCTGCGCAGGATGCGCCGTCCACTGGCGAAGCGCCGCCCAAGAAGAAGCGCAGGCGTCGACGCCGAAAGGGCGGCCAACCGGCGAGCGGGGGCGAGATGGGCCCGGCAGCTGAGAGCGGCGCAAGCGATGGCTCTGAGCTGGGCGAGGGTCAGCCCTCAGCCAGCACGCCGCGGGCCAGCAGCGGTGACCGCGGGCAGGATGATCCGGCCCGTGCTGCTGAGGGTGGAACGCCCAAGAAGAAGCGCAGGCGTCGCCGGCGGCGCGGCAAGAGCCCCAACGCGGGCGATGGTGGCTCGGGCGGTGGGCCCACGCCTTCCTCGGGCAGCGGACAAGACGGGTAGCATCACCGCATGACCGATGCACCCGAGTCGGGCGGCTCTCACGAGGCGTCCAAGCCGCACATCAAGGAAACGCTGACGAGCATCATCATCTCGCTGGCGATTGCGTTCACGTTCCGCGGCTTCATCATCGAGGGCTTTGTGATCCCCACGGGCTCGATGGGGCCGACGCTGCACGGCGCATACATGCGCATGCAGAGCCCCGAGACGGGGTACAGCTGGGCCGTGGGCCCGTGGAACTACGCCGAGGCGGGCGGCCAACAGCTGCCGTTGCCTCGCCAGGGCAGCCTCACAAACCCGGTCGAAGTGACCGACCCGATGAGCGGCCTGAAGGTCGGCGGGGATCCCGGCCTGCCCTTGACCATGGGCACGGATGTGCGCCTGCTGGGCGGTGACCGGATCTTCGTGCTCAAGTATCTCGCGGGGCTGTTCGAGCCGGCGCGGTATGACTCGGTTGTGTTCCGCTTCCCGGGCAACCCGCGGGAGAACTACATCAAGCGGCTGATCGGCCTGCCGGGTGAAGAGCTGGCGCTGGTCGATGGTGATGTGTTCACGCGCCCGGCAACGCCCCTGAGCGAGGGCTTCAGCGACTGGTCGGACAGCACCTGGCAGGTGCAGCGTAAGGACGAGCGCGAGCAACGCCAGTTGTGGATGCCGCTCTTTGACAGCCACTTTGCGCCGCCCAACATGGAAGAGAGCCGCACCGGCTTCCGCTCGCCCTGGCTCGGCCAGACGCCCGCGGGCGAGCGCGACCGCAACTGGACGATCGGCAACAACCGAAGCTATTTCTACGACGCGAGCGGCGCGACCGTCCTTGCGTGGGACCACGAGGCCCGGCCACCGAGCGATTTCTATCCCTACAACGACATCCGCATCAGGAGCGGCGGCGAGTGGGGCCAGTACGGCACGAGCGAGCAGGGTGGGCAGAGCCAGCTCTTTCCGGTCAGTGATGTGCGCGCCTCGTTCAACATCCATCCCGATGCAGAGGGCGTGCGTGCTTCGTTCAAGCTGGAAGCCAGGGGCCATGCGTTCCGCGCCCAGATTGATCCCGGCCAGATTCGTCTGGAGATGCGTGAGGCGGGCTCGGACGGTCCTTGGACAAGCCTCGCTGCGGAGAGCATCGATGAGCCCTTGCCCGAGGGCGAGACGACGCGCGTCGAGTTCTGGCACGCCGACCAGCGCCTGAGCGTGTGGCTCGATGGCAAGCAGGTCATCGAGGGCACCTACGACTGGACGCCCGCCGAGCGCGTCGCGCGTGCGACGACACTCGACCCCGCGGTGCTGACCAGCGGGCCGATGCCGCGGGGCAACATCCTGACCGATGGCAGCAAGTACCTGCGGCCCGAGATTCAACTTGAGTTTGAGGGCGGGCCGTTCACGCTGCACCGCGTGCGTCTTGACCGCGATATTCACTACCAGCCGGGCGTGTTCAGTGGCAACTTCAAGGGCCTTCGGCACTCGCGGTCGGGCCAGCCGTCGCGGGGCACGCACCCGATGCAGCCCATGGTCCTCGGGCCCAAGCACTACTTCATGGCGGGCGACAACAGCGCCTCGAGCCTCGACTCAAGGCTCTGGGATCAGCCGAGCACGTGGCTTGATGCCAACCTGGGTGAAGCGGTGGCGGGCGTCGTGCCCGAGGAACTGATCGTGGGCAAGGCGTTCTTCGTGTACTTCCCCTCGATGAACCGCGACCGAGGCTTTCCGATTCCCGACTTTGGGCGTGTGCGCTGGATCTGGTAGCCTCGCCGGCCTGACACAGGTGGGCAGCATCGGTCGCTACCATCGGGGCGCATGAACCCCACCGCTGTGCTGCTTGCGCCCGATGTCCTTGATCTCATCGAGAAGCGCCGATTCTCTGACCTGCGTGCATCGCTTGAGAATCTCGCGCCGGCGGACCTTGCGGACCTGATCGCTGAGCTTGATATCGACCCGGCGGTGATCGTCTTTCGGTTGCTCTACCGCGATACCGCTGCGGACACGCTCTCAGAACTCGATTCGGAGAACCGCCAGCGGCTGTTTGATGCGCTGGGCGATGTGCGCACGATCCGGGCGCT
>CAZSBR010000110.1:0-5224 GCA_964605165.1 uncultured Phycisphaeraceae bacterium | reverse complement strand
AGAACCGCCAGCGGCTGTTTGATGCGCTGGGCGATGTGCGCACGATCCGGGCGCTTGAGGAGATGGACCCGGACGACCGGGCGGCGCTGTTCGATGAGCTGCCGGTAGAGGTCTCGACCAAGCTCATCAACCGCCTGAGCCCCGAGAACCGGCGCATCACGCAGAAGATCCTCAACTACCCCGAGGAGAGCGTGGGCCGGCTTGCAACGCCCGACTACGTGCGCATCCGGCCCAACTGGACGATCGGGCAGGCGATCGAGCACATCCGCCGATATGGGCGCGATGCGGAGACGGTGCACTGGATCTTCGTGATCGATGATGCGGGCAAGCTCGTCGACGACCTGCACATCCGCCCGATTCTGCTGGCCGATCCCGAACTGCCGGTCGAGACGCTGATGGACCGGCACTTCATCGCGCTGGAGGCGATGGAGGACCGCGAGGAGGCTGTGCGCCAGATGGCGCGGTATGACCGCACAGCCCTGCCCGTGATCGATACGCGCGGGCACCTCATCGGGATCGTCACCGCGGACGACGTGGCGGATGTGGCTGAGCTTGAAGCCACCGAGGACGTTCACAAGCTCGGCGGTATGGAAGCGCTCGATGAACCCTACCTGAGCACGCGCTTCAGCCTGATGGCTCGCAAGCGCGGCGTGTGGCTTGCGACGCTCTTTGTGCTGCAGATCCTGACCATCGGCGTGATGAGCTACTTCGAGGAGCACCTGCAGAAGGCGCTGTACCTCGCGTTGTTTGTGCCGCTGATCATCTCCAGCGGCGGCAACACGGGCACGCAGGCGGCCAGCCTGCTGACGCGTGCGCTGGCGCTGGACGAGGTCGAGCCCGCGGACTGGTGGAAGGTCGTGCGCAAGGAGCTGATGACGGGCGCGTTTCTGGGCGCGGTGCTCGGCACGCTCGGCATGGGCGTGGCGCTGCTGCTCGATGCGATCGGCATGGCCAACTCACCCAGCCCCTTTGAGGTGGGCCTCGTGGTGAGCCTCTCGGTGCTGGGCATTGTGGTGTGGGGCACGCTCATCGGCTCGATGCTGCCGCTCTTGCTCCAGCGTCTTGGCATGGACCCGGCGACAAGCTCGGCGCCGCTGGTGGCGACGCTGATGGACGTGTCGGGCCTGGTCATCTACTTCGGCGTCGCGCTGATCGTGCTGCAGGGGACGTTTGGGTGACGGCGATGAAGATTCCTGCCGAGCAAGTTTTGGGTCTCTTGCGATATACAGGCGGTGGGCCGTGCTTAGAGATGCACGCGTGGTTCAGCAAGTGCGATAAGTTCTTGGCGTATGCGGAGTTGCTAGGTGAACCGAAGCACGTTGAGGGGCCGTTCGCTGACGAGGATCGCTGGTTGATGCACGGACTCGATGGCGGCGACTATCGCCTGCACGAAGTTAGAATTCGCTCCACGAAGCAATGTCGCTTTGTTGTATCAGCGCCCAAATTGCGCAATCCGCTTTTGGTTCGCCTCTGCGGTTGGTACCTCAACGACGAGTACATGCTCGAGGCATACCTGCATCCAGCGAGTGCCGCTTACGCGCTCGGGTATCCGGACTGGTTTGGTGAGGGCCCGGGACTACCTTGGTCCATGAATATGGGACATCAAGCTCACTATGCGCTCTACCAAGCACTTATTGAGTGGTGGATCCAATTGACGCAGTTCAGCACATGTTCAGCGCTCTGGCTCGGGTATGAGGACTATCTTAACGATGATCCAACGGTGTATGAGCGTTACACAAGGCGCTTCATCACGCACCCATCCATTGCTCAACTGATGGCACCTGGTCGGCATGCCCCAGCGGGACAGCACTTCGCTGGTATCAGATGGGACGACTTGCACATCTAATGCTTAATTCCCAAACCGCTCGTTGATCCACGCTGCGATCTTGGCCATGGCGTCTTCGTCGAAGGTGATGTCGATGGTGCCGTAGTCTTCTGGCAGGCCGGTTTCGGACGGCTGGAAGAGATGGTTGAGGCCATCGAGGACTTCGATGGTCGCGTCGTCGTTGTCTGCAAGGGCCTGCTGGGCGGGTTCGAGGTTCTGGCTTGGCAGCACCTGGACGTCCGTCTCGGCGAAGAGGACGAGCACGGGCTCTTCGACCTTGCTGAGTGCGGTTGCCGGATCAAAGGCTGCGAAATGGCGAAGCCATGGATCGCTCAACTGACCCATGAACTGGGTGATGGCTGCTTGGCGCTGCTGTTCTGGGATATCGGGCGCCTGATCGGTGATGACGGCGGTGACCACCTCGAGCAGTTCCGCTTCGTCCACATCCGGGCGGAGGACAGCGAAGATCCGCTCGTTGTTGGCACGGGTTGAATCGATGAGTTCCTGATCGAGGCCATTGCGACGGCCCATCTCGGCCGACTGCGCGGTGATGATCTCGCCGCCGGTGACGGTGGGCGCTGCCAGCAGCACGAGGAAGGCCACACGGTCGTCCTCGGCTTCTGCTGCGACCATGGGCGCGAGGATGCCGCCCTCAGAGTGACCGATGATGCCCATGCTTGAGGCATCGATGTCATCGCGCTGGCTGAGCCAGTGGAGCTGGGCCTTGGCGTCTTCGGTGCGCTCTTCCATGGTCGAGCCGTTGAACACCCCGCCGCTGAGGCCCGTGCCCCGGTCATCACAGCGGAGCACCGCGATGCCAGCGCGTGTGAGTCGATCGCTGAGCACGAAGAAGGGGCGGTGGCCCATGATGGCTTCATCACGGTCTTGAGGCCCGCTGCCGCTGAGCAGGATGGCGACGGGGTGCGGCCCCTCGCCGTGGGTTTCGGGGTTGGGCAGCGTGAGCGTGCCGGCGAGTTCGTGAGCGAGTTCAGGTTCGCCTTCGTCGTTGGCTGCCATCACGGGGATGGTGACATCGATGCTCGGGTAGGGCAGGTCGCCCTTGGGTTCCTGGGGCCTGCCGAAGGTTGCGACCTCTTCGATGCGGTCGAGCGAGACGGCCAGCGGCATGGGGCCCTGCTGCATGGTGCCGGCGAGGTCCCCCTCTTCGTTTCTGGTGAGTTGGAACCTGGGCTGAGCCTGTGGCGGCAGGCCGGCGATCTCGACGGTGAAGCTGACGGTCTGTTCATTCCACACGATGCCCGCCAACGGCGCAGCGACGACCTGCTGGTCAGGCACATCGAGGGTGCCCTGCCAGCCGTCGGCCTGCTCGGCGAGCTTGAGCTTGATGCCAAGCTCGCTGGTGGGAAGCTGGATGGTGCCCTCCCAGACCTGACCCAGCGCCGCGGATGAGCAGGCGAGGGTCGTGCCGATGGCGGCGAGAAGAGCGCGGGCATGACGGGGGCGGTGCGGGAAGGGCATGGGCAGCAGGCTCCAGAAGTTCGGCAAGGGTCCAAAGAAACAGCCGCTCGAGTGAGCGGCCGCGCGGTGTCAGATTCTAGAGCCTACCGGCAAGACCTCAGGCCGGCTGCGTGACCGAGAGACCGCGGACGCTGGCAGCACGCCTGGTGCGGGCCTGGCGCTGGGCCTCGGCGGCCTTGGCTGCGGACTCGGCCTCCGTGAAGTTCTCGCCGAAGCGGAAGAGACGGAAGCTGTTGCCCAGCACGAAGATCTCGGCTGCGAAGTGGTACAACGCGGCAGCGGGAACGGCGAGGCTGCCCGTGGCCGCCAGGAAAAGCCCGACGAGCACGATGACGATCGAGGCGGCGATGTTCTGCGCGACGATTGCGCGGGTCTTGCGGCTGAGCTCGATGAGGAAGGGGATGCGGTTGAGCTCGTCGGTCATCAGGGCGATGCCGGCGGAGTTGGCTGCGATGTCCGAGCCGGCCAGACCCATGGCCACGCCGACGTCGGCCTCGGCGAGCGAGGGGCCGTCGTTGATGCCGTCGCCGACCATCATGACCTTGGCGCCCTGCGCCTTGAGCTGACGGATCTGCTCGTGCTTCTCTTCGGGCAGGCACTCGGCTTCGATGGCGTCCGCACCGATCGCACGGCCGACGCGCTCGGCCACGCTCAGGCGGTCGCCCGTGAAGATCGCCACCATGCGGATGCCAAGCTCGCGCACGCGGCTGACGATGTCGGCGGTCTTGGGCTTGACCTTGTCCTCGAGGCCAACGGCGCCGAGGTAGCGGCCGCCGAGCATGACGTGCACGCCCGACATGCCCTCGATGCGCTTCTCGACCTCCTCGACTTCGCTCTTGATGGAGGGCTGAAGCTCAACGAGCCAGCTTGATCGGCCCACGTGCACCTCGCCCGAGGGGGTGCGTGCGCGGACGCCCCGGCCGTGAACCTCTTCGTAGTCCTCGGCGTCGGCGGGCGTGATGCGCGCCTGCTGGGCGGTGCGGAGAATGGACTCGGCCAGCGGGTGGTTGGAGTGCTGATCGCCATCGGCTGCAGCCTGGAGCAGGGCAGCGCCCTCGACGCCCGGTGCCGGGGCGAGCTTGCTGACCTCGAACCGGCCGGTGGTGATCGTGCCGGTCTTGTCCATCACGATGGCATCGATGCCCGCGACGGTCTCGAGGTGCCTCGAGTCCTTGATGAGCACGCCCAGTCGCGCCGAGCTTGCAAAGGCAGCCACCATCGCTGACGGGCTTGCCAGGAGCAGCGACGCGGGGCAGCAGACGACGAGCACCGTGATGGCCACGTCCGTTGCGCGGGCCCGGTCGGCCTCGAGTTCGGACTGGCTCATGACAAACCAGCTCACCGCAGCGACGGACAGCGCCACGGGCACGAAGAAGCGAGCGACCTGCTCGATCATCGCCTGGCGGCTTGTGCGGCTGCCCTCGGCCTCGCGGATGAGTTGGCTGACGCGGCCGATGGTGGTCTGCTCACCGATGAGCGTCGTGCGGATCTCGATGGTGCCCGTGAGGTTGGTCGTGCCCGCGTAGACCTCGGCCTCGGGCTGGACCTCCACAGGCGCCGCCTCACCGGTGAGGGACGCCTGGTTGACGGTGGACTTGCCGGCGGTGATCACGCCGTCGACGGGCAGGTTCTCGCCCGCGCGGACTCGAACGACATCGCCGACCTTGATCTCGCCGAGATCGACGACGGTTTCCGAGCCGTCGGCGTTGAGCCGGCGTGCGCGATCGGGGGTGAGCTGGACGAGCTCTTCGATGGCTCGTTGGGCGCCGAAGGCGGTTCGGCGGAGCACTGCATCGGCCACGAGCAGAATGAAGGCAAGCCAGCCCGCGGTCTCGTAGCTCTGGTTGGCGATGGCGGCAGCGATGGCCATGAACGCCAGAGTCGAACTGCTCAGGCGGCCCGTGCGCACTTCATGAAACG
>CAZSBR010000109.1:0-8634 GCA_964605165.1 uncultured Phycisphaeraceae bacterium | reverse complement strand
CGAGAAGATCCGCGTGCATGCGCAGGCGGCGGGCCACCGCGTGAAGCAGGAGGGCCTGGACAACGACCTGATTGAACGACTCCGCAACGACCCCGCGTTTGAGAAGGTTCACCACCTGCTGACCGAGGATCAGTTGCTGGACCCGATGAAGTACGTCGGCCGAAGCGTCGAGCAGACCGAGCGGTTCATCGCGGAAGTCATCGAGCCTTTGCGTGAGCGCTACAAGGAAGAACTCGACGCGCTCGAGTCCAGCGACCGGGGGGTGTGAGGGCCTTCTGGCCTTTGCTGCTTCACACCCCGTGTGCCTGCTGCGACTCCGGACAGCCGCGCGTCGGGTTGGCTCCATCACGACAGGGCAACGCGACAGACGCGGCGGTGCCTCGCCAAGGCGAGAATTCCACCAAACTCTCCCCCAACACGGGCCTTGTCGGTTGACGCTCGCCCCTTGGGGCGCGACACTCACACGCCGGTGAGCGGGCACCAACCCCTGTGGGTGCCCTCTGACCGGTGCGACCGAGCGGCGATGCTGCGCGGCGCGCTGTCGGAAAAACCTCCCGCAGAGGTGCGAGCCCGCGAGGTCTTGCCCGCTGCACCTATACCCTTGGGCTGACCTCTCGGGCTGACCCGCCCGGCCGGAGCACCTGCTCCGGATTCGGAGACGCGAACCATGGCTGCACGGACCGGCGCAGGCGTCGGGGTGATCACCACCATCACCATCTTCGGCATTCTTTCCCTGGCCTTGTTCATCACCACGGTGGTGTTCTACGGCAACGCCAACCGCGCGCAGGGTGAGCTCGACAACCTCCAGCGCGAATACAGCGACTACGTCACCAACGAAGAACGCCAGGACGCGCAGGTGCAGGCCTTCCTCCAGCAGGCTGGCAACGAGAGCCTCACCGGCTTCCTCATGGAGAACCTCTCCAACACCATGCGCGATGTCAGCGGCACGCCCCGCGACAGCCACGCAGCCCTCGAGGAACGCCTCGACTCCGTCCAGCTCGCGGGCGTCGCACGCGCCAAGAACTGGCAGCCCGGCAGCGGCCAGCCCCCGGCTGTGGGCGACCTGCTCGAAGGCTCCAACATGCTCGCCCTCATGCGGGACCTTGATCAGTACATCCGCAACCTCCACAACGAGCTCGATGCAGCCAACGCTGCCCGTGAGCGCGCAAGCGAGGACCTCGCGGGCGAGGTCGCACGCATCGGCATCATCGAATCGACCCACCGCGAGACCGTCCAGCGGCTGACCTCGCAGGTCGGTGCGCTCGAGGCACAGGTCGAGCAGTTCCGCCGCCAGACCAACGACGGCGCTGCCAACATGGAGGCCCGCGTCGAGCGGCTCCGCGATGAGAGCGCAGCACGCGAGCAGACGCTCGCTGCACGCATCGGTGAGCTCGAGGCCGAGAACGCCCGCCTCTCCAACCAGGTTGAAGTGCTCCGGAGCGCCCGCTCGGGCGAGACCCTGCAGGCGCAGGACGAGGCCGCGCTGGTGGACGCGACGGTCCTTTCCGTCGATGCCCCGAGCAACGAGGTCACGCTCAACATCGGCGCCGAGGACAAGGCCGTGCTCGGGATGAGCTTTGCCGTCTACACCGATGCTGCTGCCATCCAGCCCCGCGAGGATGGCTCGTACGCCCGCGGCAAGGCGACCGTCGAGATCATCAGCGTCGACGACACCACGAGCGTGGCCCGCATCACCCGCGAGAGCCGGGGCAGCCCGATCGTGCGGGGCGATGTGGTGGCCAACGCGGTCTACGACCCCAACAAGGTCTACACGCTCCTGATGATCGGCAACTTCGATCTCAACAACGACGGCCTGGCCACCTCGCAGGAGCGCGAGGAGTGGAAGGCACTCATCGAGGGCTGGGGCGGCCGGGTTGTCGATGAGCCCACGGGCGACATGGACTTCCTCGTGGTTGGCCGCCGACCCGTGCCCCGGGCTGAGCCGAGCCCCAACGCGCCCATCGCGATCGTCCAGCAGTACCTCGAGGAGCTCGCACTGGTCGAGCGGTATGACACGCTGCTGGCCGCCGCGCAGGCAACGCAGCTGCCCGTGCTCAACGAGAACCGTCTCCGCACGCTCGTGGGCATCGACTAAAGCCGTCCGGCCTCGGGCACCAGCCCGAGCTTGCCGGACCCCGTGAACACCGGGACGGAACCTCGGCCATGGGCAAACCCCTGCCCACCTGGACGCACACCCCGCTGTACCTCGCGCTGCGCGGCGCGATGACGGTGCCCATGATCGCGGGGTGCCCGGCTTCGCTCAGCGCTGCCTCCGCGTTCGGACGCCGCTTTGCGCGTGCTCCGTTCAATGCCAAGCGGCTTGATCGGGCCATGGCCAACATCCGCCAGGCCCTGCCCGACTGCGATGATGCCCACGCCCGCGAGCTTGCGACGCAGGCCTACGAGCACCTGTTCAAGCTCGCAGCCGAGATGTGCTTTGCGCCGCGCCTGCTCAATGAGGACGGCTGGACGAGGCACCTCGAGATCATCAACATCAAACCGACGGTCGATACGCTCGTCCGTGAGCGGCCGGTGCTCATGCTCACGGGGCACATCGGCAACTGGGAGATCCTCGGGCTGACGACGACGCTCCTGGGCTTTCCCATGCACGCGCTGTATCGGCCTCTGGACGTCACGCCCCTGGACCGCTGGGTCCGGCAGACCCGCAGCAAGCGCGGCATGACGCTGATCGACAAGTTCGGCGCCGCTGTCGAAGTGCCCAGGCTGCTTGAGCAGGCCATGCCCATCGGCATCGTGGCCGATCAGAACGCTGGCGACCGGGGCATGCACGTGCCATTCCTGGGCCGCCTTGCCTCGACGTACAAGCTCATCGGCATCCTCGCGATCCGGGCGAACGCGACCATCATCGTCGGGGGTGCCAGGCGGCTCGCAGCGGGTGATGAGCAAAGCCTCGAGACCATCCCGGGCATCGCCCGCCTCGACTACGAACAGGCCCGGGGGTTGTGCTACCGGGCCGAGATGTATGACATCATCCAGCCCGAAGACTGGGCCGATCAGCCCGACCCGTTGTTCTACATCACCGCCCGCTACCGCCACGCAATTGAGAAGATGGTCCTGAGCTTTCCGGAACAGTACCTGTGGATGCACCGGATCTGGAAGAGCAGGCCCCGGCATGAGGTGAAGGCCCAGCCCTTCCCCCCGGCGCTGAAGGAAAAGCTCTTGGCATTGCCCTGGCTTTCGAGCGATGATGTCGAGCGGCTGATCGATCGGTCGGACCGCGACGCCCGCTGGCTCAGCGAGCACGACACCGACCGCCTGCCCTAGCAGACCGCTCAACGCCGCCAGCGGAGCGCTTGGCACGCCCGGAAAGGAACTGAGACGATGCCCCAGCCCACCGATGCACACACCTCCGCGACGGGTCTCGAAGAGGCGCTCATCCTGATCGTCGATGACGACCCCGACGTGCGTGAGTCCATGAACGCTGCCTTCCAGGCCCAGGGCGCCCAGACCCTCACCGCAGACAACGGCAACACGGCGGTCACGCTCTGCCTCGAACAGGCACCCGATCTTGTCGTGCTCGACATGATGCTCCCGGGGCGCAGCGGATTTCTGGCCCTCGAGAAGATCAAGGGCCGCGAAGATTCGCCGCTGGTGATCATGGTCACCGCCAACGAGGGCAAACGCCACCAGGCCTACGCCGAGCAGCTCGGTGTCGATGGCTACCTGCTCAAGCCCGTGCCGCTGAGCCAGCTCGTGGCCATGGCCGCCAAGCTGCTCAGGGAAGAAGAGACGGCTGCGAGCGGCTGAAGCACACGTCAGCGGTTACGCCGCCGCTTCACGCATCGGCACATAGCGCTGGCGGTTCTCTCCCAGCAGGAAGTCCGTCCAGTCGCGGTGGCGATGCACCCATGACCAGTGCGCGCGGATCTCACTTGCCATGTTCGCACCGAGGCGGGCGTGCAGCTCGGGATCGTTCTGCAGGATGCGGAGCTTGTCCGCCACCGCCTCGGGCTCGCGGTCCACCACAAAGCCGGTCTCACCGTCGCGGACGAACTGCTCGTGGTCGCCCACGCGCGTCGTGATGATCGGCCTGCCGCTGCAGGCTGCTTCGAGCACGCAGATCGAGACGCTCTCGGACTGCGAAGCGCACACGAACACATCGTGCCCGCGATGAAACTCGGGCATCTCAGAGGCCGGCAGGCCCGGCTTGTCCTTGCTGTCGATCGTGCTGTGGATGCGAGCTCCCACCATCTCGGCCGCGGGAATCGTCACGCTCTCCACGCCCTTGAGATCGACCATGCCCGCCTTGGTCGCGCAGCCGACGATCAACGCCTCGCCCGCGCGCCGCTCACGGATCGGCGCCGCTGGAAAGCGAGCCGGATCGATGACGTTGCGGATGCTCCAGCCATTCTCGAGCCCCGCCTTGGCAAAGAGCCGCCAGAGCCGTTCGGAGGCCATCTGCACGCGGGCGTACTGGCTCAGCTCCTCGACGACCTCGGCGGGCGGCGGGACATCGACATCGGGCCGCGTCTGCATCCCGCACCAGCTCTTGTGGCTCTGCAGCGCCACCACCACCCGGCCCTCGGGCAGATGCCGGCGGAGCTCCCGTGCAAGCCTCCAATCAAACATCATGACAACATCGTGCTCGCGCGCGTGCTCGGCGATCCACGCCAGATCGTGGTCACGCGTCTTGTGCGTCACGCGGATCCGAGCCGGGTCGCAGTAATCGAGCATGCCCTGGCACATCGAGCCAAAGGCCCAGCCTCGTTCGGGCGTCACAAGCAGCACGTTGGGAACAGCCTTGGTCATGCCCCGACTATCGACGCGTCCCGTTCAGCCCCTCCACTTTCGCATGCGGCCCCCGGGCGAACGCCGGGGCTGATCTTCCCTAGCATCCCGGCGTGGCTGACGAACCCGACCCGCATCCGCCAGGCTCCCTCGACGAGGATGGCCTGCAGAAAGCCGACGCGCCGCCCGCGTGGGGCAGCGAGACGCGCGAAGAGCGCCTCAAGCGCCTGCTGCGGCAAGCCCGCGAGCTGCCCCCCAAGCCGGGCGTGTACCTCATGAAGGATGCCGCCGGCGTTGTGCTCTACGTCGGCAAGGCCAGCAAGCTGCCCGACCGCGTGAGCAGCTACTTCGTGCCCTCGGCGGATCTCGGCCCTAAGAAGCAGCCCATGCTCGAGCTCATCCACACCTTCGACACCCTCACCTGCGAGGGCGAGTGGGAGGCGGTGCTCACCGAGACAAGGCTCATCAAGGACATCAAGCCGAGGTTCAACTCGCTGATGACCGACGACAAGTCATTCCCCTACCTCGTCGTCACGAGGCGCGAGGACTTTCCCCGCGTCTTCGTCACGCGCAATCCCAGCGGCGTCGTCCGCGATACGGGCGAGGTCGCGCCCGAGATGAAGGGCGCGCTCGTGCTCGGCCCCTTCACCAATGCCGGCGCTTTGCGCGAAGCGGTGCAGGTCGCCCAGCGAGTCTTCAAATACCGCACCTGCAAGCTCGACATCATCGAGAACCATCCGAAGAACGCCCACTTCCGCCCCTGCCTGCTCTACGCGATCGACCAGTGCACCGCGCCATGCGCCAACAAGATCTCCAAAGAGAACTACCGCGCCGATATCGACCGCTTCGTCCGCTTCCTCGGCTCCAAGCGCTCGAGCCTCATCCGTGAACTCCGCGACGAAATGGAAGCCGCCGCCAAGGACCTCGACTACGAGACCGCTGCAGCCCTGCGGGACCAGATCAAGGCGCTCGACAAGCTCGATGAGCGCTCCACCAAGGACGCCGGCTGGCAGCCCGAGGTCGAGATCGGCTACATCGACCCCGCCAAGGGCCCACTTGCGCTCCAGCGGGCGCTGGGCACCGACCGCGAGATCCGCTGCGTCGAGGGCATCGACATCGCCCACCTGCAGGGCGGCGAGACCGTCGGCTCCAAGGTGTGCTTCATCGACGGCAGGCCCTTCAAGAACGAATACCGCCGCTACCGCATCAAGAGCTTCACCAACCTGCCCGGCGGACGCTCCAACGACGACTACATGGCCATGCGCGAGGTCGTCAGCCGGCGCTACCGCGAAGCCGGCGCGGGCCAGGAACTCTTCCCCGATCTCATCCTCATCGACGGCGGCAAGGGCCAACTCGCAGCCGCGATGGAGGCGTTCGAGACGCTCGACGTCCAGCCGCCCTTGGTCGTGGGCCTTGCCAAGAAGGAAGAACTGCTCTTCGTGCCCGGGCGGGAAGAGCCCATCAAGATGGGCCGAGAGAACCCGGGCCTTCGGCTCTGCCAGGCCGTGCGCGATGAGGCCCACCGCTTTGCCCAGCACTACCACCACACCCTCCGCCGCAAGAAGCTGCTGGGGGATTAGGCCCCCTCCACCATCTCCGCTGCCCATCGCGGCAGAGTGAGCGTGTGGCTCCCGAGCCTCACCTTGCTCATGCTCTTGCGGTGCTTTTCGACGCGCAGCGCTTCCCACGGCAGGCTCATCGTGCGCGCGCGCAACAGCCGCAGCAGCAACGCCGGCTCGATGTGCAGATGCTCTGCATCAACCGCAAGATGCACGCAGTACCCGAGGTTCATCATGTCGATGCGGATGCTCTGGAAGTTCCGCCGAACCGCATCTTCTCCCGGCTCTACCGCCGGGTGGGCTTCTTCCAGCGGCTTCCAGAAGCCCGCAACGAGTCCGAACACAACCACCGGAACGACAAAGAACAAGTCGAACAGCACGATCGCAAGCACAATCTGCCCGGTCGTCATCGCCCGCCTTTCAAAGCAACGAACCCAACAGCCCGTGACTCCTTGGGCAACGCTTACGGTCTATTTCGACAGTTCCAGCGCCTGCTGATACCGACGAAGCACATCTGAACGCGTGATGAGCCCCGCGGGCAGTTCGGGATCGTGTGCTGCTCTCAGGCACAGGCTCGAAACATCATAATCCGCGAACTTGTCGAGCACGGTATCGAGCGTTTCCTCGCTGTCGATCGCGGGCAGATCGCTTCTGAGCAGCTCAGCGACGAGCAAGAGCGGTATGGCCTCGCGGTCGATCAGCGCCCGCCGAAGGTCCGCGCCCGTCACCATGCCGACGTACCGCCCCTTCTCATCGACCACGGGAAAGTCCGGCACGCTGTGCGTCGCGTGCAGCGCGATCAGCTTGCTCACCGGGTCGCTCGGGAAGACCGCCTCGGGCAGCGGCGTGCGCTTCACGCTCCGCACGCTGATGCGACGCAAGAGCGTCAAATCGTGCGCACCGCCCACAGACACTCCCCGCTTGCGGAGGCGGTAGGTGTACACGCTGTCACGCTCGATGAGCTGCGCAACCACCGTCGCCACCACCGCAGCGAGCATGATGGGCAGCACGACATACACGTTGCGCGTCAGTTCAAAGAGCATCAGGATTGCGGTGAGCGGCGCGTGCGTCGAGCCCGCGACGACCGCTGCCATGCCCACCAGCGCGTAGCTCGCGGGCGACGATCCCTCGGGAATCAGGCCCAGCCGCTCGAGGACCACACCCACCACCCCGCCCGTGGCCGCGCCGAGAAACAGGCTCGGGGCAAACACGCCGCCGGATCCGCCGGAGGCCAGCGTGAACGTCGTCGCGATGCACTTGAACGCGACCAGCGCCGCCATCGCCACCACCGTCACCGAGACCGCTGCGCCCGCCTCCGGGCCGTAGCTGCTCGGATCGATCAGCGCCTCGATCGTGTGATAGCCATTGCCAAAGAAAGGCGGGGCTGCCTGCGCGGCCGCCTCTTCGCCCGCATGTGGCGCGCCCGCACCCCAAACACCCATGTAGATCAGCCCGAGCACGCCCAAAGCCAGCGCCCCCGTGATCGGCTTGAGCAGCGGGTGGAGGCGCAGCTTGTCGTACGCATCCTCGCCAGCGTGCAGAAGGCGATTGAAGAACACGGCCACCAGACCGCACGCCGCGCCGAGCAGCACAAACGTCGGCAACTCGGCGACGTAGAACCGCGCCTCGTGCAGCGCTTCGGTCGTCGCAAAGATCGCCTCGTTCTCTTCGAGCAGTGCCTGCGTCGTCACGCTCGCAAAAACCGCCGAGATCACGATGGGCGTGAACGTCTTGACCGAGAAGTCACGCAGCAGGATCTCCAGCACAAAGAACACGCCCGCGATCGGCGCGTTGAAGATTGCTGCGATGCCCGCTGCCGCGCCGCAGCCCACCAGCGTGCTCATCTGCTCGCGATCGATCCGCAGCCGGCGACCGACCGCCGAGCCGACCGTGGCGCCGATCTGCACGATCGGGCCCTCGGTCCCCGCGCTGCCGCCAGACGCAACAGTGGCAATGGACGCCACCGTCTTCACCGCGCCGATCCGCAGCGGGATCTCGCCGCCCTTCTTGAGCACCGCGTAGATCACCTGTGGCACGCCATGGCCCTTGGCCTCGGCAGCAAAGAAATGCACAAGCAGACCCGTGACGCCCATGCCGATGACCGGAAACACAAACAACGCCACCGGCCCCAGCGCCACATACCCCCGACCCACCTCGTGCTCGAGCACCTTGAGCACCCAGGCAAAGCCCATCGCTCCAAAGCCCGTGAGCGTCCCGATCGCTGCACCCACCAGAATCAGATACCAATCGCTCTGAAAGCCGAGTTGAGCACTGAGCCGGCGGAGCACAGCGCTGGCAGGCAGTCGGCTCCACAAGCTCGGGCGGT
>CAZSBR010000108.1:0-8663 GCA_964605165.1 uncultured Phycisphaeraceae bacterium | reverse complement strand
TCCAACAAAGCGGCAAGCTCTGCATCACGCCGGATGCCGGCCTGAACGGCCCGGCAAAGACTCTGGCTGACCCCTGCTGCTTGCAGGGCATCGATCGCAGCAGCCGTCACGCCGCCCTTGCTTGTTACCTGCTCGCGGAGTTGACCGGGAGGTGCGCCTTCGTGTGCGAGCAGCGAAGCGGCGCCTTCCAGCACACGGCCGACGATCCGCCGAGCCTGCTCCGCATCGAAACCGGCGTCGGAGGCAGCGTGTTCGAGCGCCTCGGCGAGGTAGAAGAGATACGCGGGGCCGGACCCGGCAAGCAACGTGAATGCGGGCATCAGGGCTTCATCCGCGAGCCACTCCACAACGCCGACCGATTCAAAGAGTGGCGCGATTGACAGGGCTTCCGCACGCGTGACGCCCTGTCCTGCAACCATGCCGGTGATGCCTTGAGCGATGCGGGCGGGCGTGTTGGGCATCGCTCTGAGCACTCGGCACTTCCCGCCAAGCACCCGCTGGACCTGATCCGTGCGCACGCCAGCGAGCATGGAGACCACCAGGCGCTGACCGATCGCTCCCTGAGCCGCTTCGGCGACTTGGGCAAGCGACTGGGGCTTCACAGCGAGCAGCACGGTCGTGTGCTCGGAAGCGCGTTGCAGCGAGGCGAGCAAATCGGTGCCCACGATGCAGCCGGCTTGATCGAAAGGGCCCAAACGAGTTGTCGTTCTGGCGACAACCTCGACGCAGTGTGATGCGAGGCTTGCTCGCTCGATGCTCCCGAGCACGACTGCCTGTGCCATGGTGCCCGCTCCGATGCAGAGGAGACGGGTTTCTGAGGGCTTGCGGGCGGAGACAGCGGATGAGCTATCATGAGGGCTGGCCATGACGACTTTCTATCAACTCGAGTTTGAAAAGCCCATTGCGGAGCTCGACCGGCTCATTGAGGCGGCGGAAAAGGGCTCTGATCAGGGTCGTGACCTCGCGGCTCTTCGCAGCAAGCGATCGGCACTGCTGGAGGAACTGTACACGGACCTGAGTCCGTGGAACACGGTGCGCGTTGCTCGGCACCCGAATCGTCCCCAGACACGCGACTACATCAGGCTGATTGCTCGTGACTTCACAGAACTGGCTGGCGATCGTCGCTACGGCGATGACCCCGCAATCGTGACCGGCTTTGCCCGCATCGGCGCGTTCAAGGTGCTGATCGTCGGACATCAGAAGGGCAAGACGACGCAGGAGAAGCTGGATTGTCACTTCGGGTGTGCGCATCCGGAGGGGTATCGCAAGGCGCTGGCGAAGATGAAGCTCGCAGAGAAGTTCGGCCTTCCGATCGTGACGTTCGTCGACACGCCGGGCGCTTACCCGGGTCTCGGGGCGGAGAAGCGCGGGCAGGCCGAAGCGATTGCGTTCAATCTTCGCGAGATGGCGATGTTGCGTGTGCCGGTCATCAGCCTGGTGATCGGCGAGGGTGGTTCCGGAGGGGCGCTGGGCATTGCGGTGGCCAACCGCGTGGCGATGCTCGCCCATGCGTGGTATTCGGTCATCAGCCCAGAGGGGTGCGCAGCGATCCTCTGGAAGCAGGCCAATGAGCAGAACAACGCGGCGGCGGCCGAGGCGCTTCATCTGACGGCCCGCGACAATCTGAAGCTCGGGATCATCGAGGACATCCTGCCCGAGCCACCGGGTGGGGCCCACCGCGACGCGGCGCAGACGGCGGCGACGGTGGAACGCTGGGTCGTTGACTCGATTCGCTCGCTGCGGGAGGTTCCCCCGGACACGCTGGTGGAGCAGAGGCATGCTCGGTTCCGCAGGCTCGGTCAGTATGAGGAGCTTGCTCCAGCCCCAGAGGAGCCGGCATCAATGGAGGCAGAGCCGAGCGAGAAGCCTCCATCGGAAGCAACGCAGCCGCCGCTTGCCAGTACAAGGTCGGCTCCGGGCACCGAGGCGTCAAGCCATCCCGGAGCTTCGGGACGTTGACTCAAAGGCCTGAGATTCCTATTATTGGCCCCATTCAGCGAGGCAGGATCGGGTCCTGATAGGGCCGATAGGCCTTGTTGCAGCGCGATGCACGCTTCTGAGCAGCGTGCCACCTGCGCCTGAACACCGACCAGCACGGTGTGCGGGTCCATGCTCTCTGATGTTGGTTGCTCTAACTCTGCAGGGACATTGACCATGGCGAAGAAGGTGGCCAAGACCTCGAAGAAGACGACCAAGAAGGCAACGACGAAGTCGGCCTCGAAGGCGACCGGTGCGCGCAAGGTCGGCAAGAAGGTATCAAAGAAGAAGACAGCGACCAAGAAGGCGGCAGCCAAGAAGTCTGCTGCGAAGAAGACTGCCGCCAAGAAGGCTGCGGAGACGGCGTCTGAGTCTGCAGTATCGGGAGGCGGCAAGAAGGTCACGAAGAAGAAGGCTGCGGCCACTGCGGCGAGCGCGGCTCCTGCCGGCAAGAAGCCGACGACGAAGAAGGCTGCATCCAAGAAGACCGGGGCAAAGAAGGCCCCAGCCAAGAAGGCCGGATCAAAGAAGGCTCCTGCCAGGCAGTCAGCAGCCTCCGATTCGAAGGCCGGTGACGCCAGCGAGTCGTCGAAGACCACAGCGAGCACGCAGTCGACCGACCATGCCGACGCGGCAACCGGCAAGGCCGCCGAGGCCGACGACAAGAAGTCCGGTCGCAAGGGCATCACAATCGTGTCGAACAAGCCGGCTCGCAAGTCCAAGCCCAAGGCGGAGGTGCCGATGTTCGTGCCGCCGGGCGGGCCGCTGCTGGGCCCCGGTGCAAAGCGTCGCGCCCCGCTCATTGCTTCCGGCCCCAAGAACAAGGTCGTAGCTGCGGAAGTCCAGGTCGCCGCCAGCGACGGCACGTCGCGAAAGTCGCCCTTCAACAAGCGAAAGTTGCAGCACTACAAGGATGTGCTGCTTGCCAAGCGTCGCTCGCTGGTTGAGCAGCTCAACAGCCTCGAGTTTCAGGCTCTGAAGAGTGAGTCGGGGTCATTGTCGAACCTGCCTCAGCACTCGGCAGAGCAGGGCTCAGACACGACCGAGCAGAGCATCAGCCTCGGCATGGCCGATGCCGATCGGCAGCTCATCCGCGAGATCGATGCGGCGGTGGCCAGGATCGAAGACGGGACGTTTGGCCTGTGCACGCAGACCGGCGTGCCCATCTCTGAAGACCGTCTCGAGGAGCTCCCCTGGGCGAGGCTCTCGATTGAAGCCGCCCGCGCGAACGAGCGTGGTTACAGGCCGTGACGGCAGGTTCCCCAGAACCACGCCGGACGCCACCGCCACTGGCGGGTGGATCGATGCGTGCGTGGGTCTTGCTGGTGGTCGTAGCCGTCCTCGCGCTAGCGACCGATCTTGGATCCAAATGGCTGGCATTTGAGCGCGTGGCACCTCAGCCGGTCGTCCTTGAAAGGGCTGAGGTCATCGAGGCATCGCGGTCAGCGCGGGGGCCCGGTGCGGTGATTCCATGGCATGAACCTGTGGTGGTCGTCCCACGGGTGCTGAACTTCACGCTGGTGCTCAACCGCGGTGCGGTCTTCGGCATCGCTGCGGGGCAGCGGTGGTTCTTCGTCGTGTTCACGCTGTGCGCGGTGGCGTTTGCAATCTATGGATTCGCAAAGTGGAGTTATGCACACCAATGGGGTGTCCATACCTCCATCGGGCTCGTCCTCGGAGGCGGGCTAGGCAACCTGTACGATCGCCTGATGTACGCCTGCGTGCGGGACTTCATCCATCCTCTGCCGGGCGTGCAATTGCCCTTTGGACTGGCATGGCCCGGCGGCAACACGGATGTGTGGCCCTACGTGTCGAACATTGCGGATCTCTATCTCATCCTCGGCATTGTGGTGCTCGTCGCTCACATCTGGCGGCATCAGCCCGAGCCGGTCGCAGATGAGCCGCGGGGCTAGAGCGCGTCGGCTGCAGCTGCACGCCTGAGCAGATCATCCATCATGGAGCGGACCTCGTCTGCCATGCGCGAGTTGGGAAACTGCGCGATGATCTGCTGACCCGCAACAACCGCACGGCGATATTGATGGTCACGCAGTGCGAGCTTGAACTGTGCTCCGAGGTTGTCGCGTGCCTTGCCGATGACACCTCGGGCGACCTCCTTGAACTGCTCTGCTTCTTCGGGTGCGAGGTAGGCATCGAGTTCCGTGAGCAGCGTCATGGCCTCGTCGATCTGTTCTGCTCCGGCCGCCTGGAGGAAGCGGCGCTCGAGATCGAGGCGGTAGTGCTTGCGGGCGTTCTCGACGCGTTGCATGAGCCCCTGTGCGCGTCGTTCGTTGGGGAAGAGCCGCCCGATGCGCTCGGCCTCACTGCGGGCGTTGTCCCATCGCCGCTGCGTGATGAGACCATCGAGCGCCGCGATGGCGTTGGAGAGTTCGGACTCGAGTTGCTCGGCGCGTTCAGCCTCAATGCGTGTGCGCATTTCCTCGGCGTCGGCGCGGTAGCCGAACCTGTCGGCAAGTTCGCGCACGAGCACCATGGCTGCTTCGTAGTCTCCCTGGCGGATGTCCTGATCAATCGCGGCCTTGAGCAGTTGCCGCTCGTTGTCTCGGTTGAGAACGCGCCTCGCATCGTCGCTGAGAGACTGCTGATCACTCAGTCGCTGAATGGAGTGGTTGATCTCATGCAGCAGGCTGAGGATGTCTTCCCGCGGATCGTTGCGTGCCGCGAAGCTGAACGGTGCTGCCGCCCCCACCACGATCAGGCCAAGCACGCCCATGGCGGAGATGGCGAGATCGTCGCGAGAGGCGCCGAAGCCAATGAGCACGACCGAGAGGACCGCGGCCACGGCGTAGCTCGCGGCGACGATGCCGCTGGTTTCCGATCGACTGGATGAGGCCACGGTTGCGCTCCTTTTGCGTGCTTCAGTGAGGCGGAGGACTCAACAAGGGCGGACGGGATCAACTGCCGGGCGTGTCATCGCCGCAGTTGCGAGTCACTGGCACGAGGCAGAGGAATCGCAGGCCGATGCCTTCGCCTGCGTCGGGCCCTGCCTTGAACTGGTGCTCGTGGTCGGCGGGGATGTAGATCACGTCGCCCGAGCGGATGGGGCGTTCTTGGCCGCCAAGCAGCACGGTGCCCCCGCCGGCGACGATGAAGACCTCATGCTCGTAGTCGTGGGCATGCCGGGGCGTGTGACCGCCAGCGCGCACCTCAAAGTGCCGAAGCGCGAAGTTGGGAGCCCCATCCTCGCGTCCGACCATGACCGCCATGGAAGCACCATCGACGCCGTCCATGGCAACGGGCTGAAGGGGCGTGTCGTGAATGTTGCGAATCACCATCGGGTTCTCTCCGGGGGTGGGTGGCTGGAGCAGCACTGGTGCGGGCTGCCTGTCGCGCCCGGCCAGTGTAGCTAAAGTCTCCCCGTGACTCAGCACCCCCCTATCGATGCAACGGGTGGCCCCGACGCGGAAGCCTCCCGGCCCGAAGTTTCCGCTTTCACCCTGAGCCCGCCGTGGCAGACCAACTGCTTTGTTGTACGGTTTCCCGCCGCGGGCGATCCGCGGACCTGCTGGTGTGTGGATGTGGGCGGCGAGCCCGAGCCGATGATCGAGCACCTGAGAGAGCAGGGCCTTCGTCCTGAGGCGATCGTTCTCACGCATGCTCACGTTGATCACATCGCGGGCGTGCGAACGTTGATCGATGCGATGGGCGAGATCCCGGTGTGGATCCACACCGATGAAGAGCAGTGGCTTGTCGATCCATCGCTCAACCTGTCCGCCGCTGCGGGCTTGCCTTCGACCACGCCCGCAGCTTCCAGGCTGCTCTCGCACGGCGATGTGCTAACGCTTGGCGGCTCTGAGGGCGGCGGTGCATCCGAGCGAGGTTGGCATGTGTTGCATGTGCCGGGGCATTCCCCCGGCAGCGTCGCGCTGCATCACCCCGCGAGCGGCGTGTTGATCGGCGGCGATGCGCTCTTTGCGGGCTCTGTCGGGCGGACGGATCTGCCCGGAGGCGATCATTCGCTGCTGATGGAGTCCATCCGCACGAGGCTCTACACGCTTCCTGACGAGACGCTGGTGCTGCCCGGCCATGGAGAGGCGACGACCATCGGCCGGGAGAAGCGGACCAATCCGTTTGTGCGCAGCGAAGGGTGAGGACGGCAGGGGCAGCGGCCCTTTAGAACGCCGAGCCCATGCCCTCGCACCGCCGCCAGGTGCTGATCTGCCCGAGGTGCATCATCATGTGACCGCAGACCATAAAGCTGACGAGCGCTGCCCTGGTCGGGAAGCGTTCCCGCATGCGCTCGGAGCCTTCATGATGCCCGGCAAGGAAGGCGTCGTCGGTTGCGGCGGCTGCGTCCACGAGCTTGCGGTATCCATCAAAGAGCTTGGCTGTGAGGTCGTCCTTGGATGGGTAGATCGAGCCTTGCGGGTCGTCTTTGCAATCCGAGCCCGCGTCAAACAACTCGAGGTCGCGCTGGGTGTTCGCGACACCTTCGAGTGAGAGGCTGCAGGCCTCGGCAACCTTGGCGGGATAGAGCGCGAGGTGGCCAATCTGCCAAGCTGGATGATTGGCGGTGATGGTCTGCCCACCGGGTGCGGTGTGACGACCAAAGCGGTCGGCGGGAATGTCCTTGAGGAGCCCCTCGGCGTAGCCGAACGACGGGCCGGAGAGTTGCTGAATGACGGTGCCGAGCTGTCCCATGGAAGATCTCCCGCCGTTGGGCGCTTGTGAATTGAGTCAGTGCCGGTCTACACGCCGACGTATCGAGCGTAGACCGCGCGAGCCCGTGCGACGTCGGATGTGCCGCGGACGAGCGCGCGGCCATCGGGGAAGAGCACGATCGAAAGCACGGAACCGGAGGCATCTCCGCGTTCATCCCGAAAGACGCAGCGGAGCACATCATCGGCCCGCTTGACGGTGCCGTGGGCTGCGAGCCGCTTGCCGAGCAGATCGAAATCCGGCGCGGTGCCAGCGTGGTCATCCGCGGCGCCGGCGATCTGCACCGCACCCTGGCCGCAGATGACCACGGGCTGGGGTGTGAAGTTGGGCTCAAGCGCATGAAACGCGTCATGCACGCAGCACGCGCACTCGGGATCTCTTGCGTGGCTGAGGTCGAGCCGCCGGTGTGTGCCGCTCCAGACATCCTGCTCGGTGAGGCAGATGAATGGCGCTGCGTGCATGATGATTCGCAGCACTTCGACCACCTGCAGCGAGGCGGCGACCTGCACGGCTGCTCCGAGGACGCCCGCGGTATCGCACGTCTCGATGGTGCCTGGTGCTGGCGGCCGGGGATGGATGCATCGAAGGCAGGGCCCGACTCGGGGCAGCACGGGCATGGCCATGGCGCGTGTATCGATCACACCGCCGTAGACCATGGGGATGTGCTTGGACACGCACAGGTCGTTGAGGAGGTAGCGGGTCTGGAAGTTGTCGGTCGCATCGAGGATGACGCTGGGTTGCTGCTGCTTGAGCAAGTTGAGCACTGTAGCTGGCGTGAGATCGATGACCTCGGGATGGATCTTGAGCGTGCTGTCCACTGCACGGAGACGATCGGCCGCGGCGTGCGCTTTGGGGCGGTCGATGTCGCTCTCGGTGTAGAGGGTTTGACGCTGGAGATTCGTAAGCTCAACAACATCTCGATCGACGAGTGTCAATGAGCCGACGCCGGCGCGAGCGAGCTGGTCGGCAGCGGCACAGCCGAGGGCACCACACCCCACGACGAGCACATGAGACTCGGCAATCGCAGCCTGTCCGTGCTCACCGATCACGCTGAGGATCTGCTGGCGGTGATGCCGAGGGGCGGTCGGGGCCTGGGCGTCGTTGGGGTCCACGAGGCATCGTAGAGTGCCGAGGCCGGTCTGCGGGGGTACGCTCGCTCCTGATGACACGCTGCCACAGCGAACGGGATTCGAGGCTTGGTGAGCGCTGGCAGCCGCCCAGCCCTCGTGACGTAACCATCCGGACGCCCCGGCTCATCATCCGCACCTTCACGCTTGACGACGCCGAGGCGATGTTTCACGCCATCTGCAGGGACCGCGACACGCTGGCGCCTTGGGTGCCCTGGGCCAGCCGGGATCACAAGGCCCTGCATCAGACGCATGCGTTCGTTGCTCGGCAGATGGAGCTTGCTCGTCATCCGATCGCGGAGCATGGTCTTGCTCTCGGGGTGTTTGATTCACAGAGCGGCGAGCTTGCGGGGGGTGTGGGCTTTCACGATGTGCGCAGCGACACCGCCTCCTGTGAGGTCGGGTACTGGATGAGCGAGCCGCAGCGTGGCAAGGGGCTCACCACCGAGGCAACCTCGCATCTGCTGAGCTGGATCTTCAAGCCGCAGGCGGAAGGTGGCCTTGGCATGAAGCGTGTGCGTGTCTACTGCTCGGCTGAGAACGCTGCTTCTCGTCGGGTCGTCGAAAAGCTCGGGCTGCCGCTCGAGGTCCATCAGCGTCGCGATTACTTCGTTGAAGGCCACGGCGCCACCGACCGGCTTGGCTGGGGCGTGCTCGTTGACGAATGGGACACTGAGCATCACCGCGTGCGCGATGGGATTGAACGCGGGCTCAGTCGGCCCAGTTGAAGGTCGCCCATACCGGATGGTGGTCCGAGCCGATGCTGGCGCCGACGCCCTGATCAACACAGACAAGCTCTTGAGAATAGAGCACGTGGTCGATTCTCGTCTGCAAGCCGAGGAAGGTGATCCTCGATCGACGGGCGGGATCGGGCCACGTCGC
>CAZSBR010000107.1:7252-8706 GCA_964605165.1 uncultured Phycisphaeraceae bacterium | reverse complement strand
AGCGGGCACCGTCAACGGGCCGGGCGTGCTGCGCGTGCGCGTGAGCGAAGTGGGGGATGACTCCCGCATCGGCCGGCTCATGCAGCAGGTAGCGGGCGCTTCGCTCGATCGCTCCGCGTGGGTACAACTCGCTGACCGCATCGCGGGCGTGTTCGTCGTCGTCGTGCTCATCGCAGCAGCGGTGACGACCTGGGCGTGGTGGCCCGCGGGCGCCGATGTCGCCATCGAGCACGCCACCGCATTGCTCATCGTGAGCTGCCCGTGTGCGCTCGGGCTCGCAACGCCGCTGGTAATGTCCATCGCCTGCGGCAGGCTTGCGCGGCAGAGCGTGCTCATCAAGGGCGGCGACGTGCTCGAGCGTCTTGCAAGGCCCGGCGTGCTCTTCACCGACAAGACGGGCACGCTCACCGAGGGCTCGCTCCGCGTGCTGGACCGAATGCAGGCCGCCGGACACGACCATCGCATCTGGTCCTTCGCCGCCGCTGCCGAGGCAGCCTCCAACCACGCGGTGGCGCGCACGCTCATCGAGCATCTCGAAGCAGCGGGCATCGAGCCCGCAGCAGCGCCGACCGAGCTCCGCGAGGTCTTCGGCAAGGGCGTCGGGGCACAGTTCGCAGGCGGGCAGCGCGTGCTCGTCGGCTCGAGGAACTGGCTTATCGACCAGCACGCCTCGATACCGAGGGAACTCGACCAGCGTGCAGACGAAGCCGGCGCACGAGGCCAGTCCACGGTGTGGGTCGCGGTCGATGGCCACGCAGCGGGCCTCGCCGTGCTGGGCGATGCGGTGCGCTCTGAGGCGGCCCAGCAGATCGAGTCGCTCCGCGCACGCGGCTGGGATGTCCGCGTGCTGACGGGTGACCGCCGCGATGCAGCCGAGGCCATCGCTTCCGAGCTTGGCATCGAGGCTTCTGCGGTCGAAGCCGAGATGAGCCCGGAGGACAAGCTTGAGCGCGTGCGCGAGGCGAGCGCCGCGACCGACAAGACCGTCGTGATGCTGGGTGATGGCGTGAACGATGCTGCGGCTATGGCAGCGGTGGATGTGGGCATCGCGGTTCGCGGCGGCGCTGAAGCAAGCCTCGAAGCCGCGGATGTGTATCTGCAGGCGCCGGGCCTTTCGCCCCTGGGCACGCTGATGCGTTCGACCAGGACGATCCAGCGCCGGTTGCTCTTGTGCCTGGGCGTGTCGATCAGCTACAACGCGCTTGCGGGCGCTGCAGCGATCGCGGGTCTGGTCGGGCCGTTGACCGCAGCGGTGATCATGCCGATGAGTTCACTGAGTGTGCTGACGATTGCATCGCTCGGCGCGTGGAAGGCTCTCAAATGACGGGCGTTCTGATCGTGATGCTGGTGGTGGCCCTGATGCTCGGCGGCTCTGCTGTGCTCGCGTTTGTGCTGATGGCCAAGCGCGGCGAGTTCGACGATCTCGAAACGCCGGCCATCCGCGCCGTGTTCGA
>CAZSBR010000107.1:0-7152 GCA_964605165.1 uncultured Phycisphaeraceae bacterium | reverse complement strand
AGGACCATCCAGTCCTCGACGCTCGTGATCTTCTGGCCATCCCAGCGGACGAGCACATCGCCCTCCTGCACGCCGGCCTTGGCTGCGGGCCCGTCGTTGCTCACGCCGCCGATGAGCACACCCGAGCCGTCGCCGTCGTAGTTGCCGGGCATCACGCCGAAGCGCACGCGGATGTTCATCTGGGGCGTTGCCGCCTGCTGGCGTGACTGGGCGGTCTGGAACTCGAACCGCTGCGAGGTGGTCGCGACCTTGGCGATGATGTCGTGGTACATGTTCACGGTCTTGACGGCGCCCACGCGGTTGATCTTCCAGCTCACGTCTCGCGGCGTGTGGTAGTCATCGTGGAAGTCCGCGATGATGGAGAAGAGCACGGGGACCTGGCTCTGGTAGAAGGGCAGGTGGTCGCTTGCGCCGCTCATCTGGCTTGGGATGACGATCTCGAGGCCCGAGTCATCGAGGATGGGCTGGATGAAGTCGCTCAGGCCTTCGCCGCTGAAGCCACCCGCGACGGTGAGGCGCTCGTTGCTGATGCGGCCGATCATGTCCCAGTTGATCATGAGGACGTGGTCGTCGAGCGAGCCGATGGGGTCGGTGACGTAGTGGCGAGCGCCGTTGAGCCCGCTCTCCTCGGCATCGAAGCCGATGAGCACGATGGTTCTGCGGTCGCGCTCATCGCCCGCGAAGGTCTCGCTGAGCTGCTTGCCGAGCACGAGCAGGCCGGCGCTGCCTGAGGCGTTGTCGTCCGCGCCGGGGTGGAGCTCGCCCGGGCCGCTGCGCGAGCCGAAGTAGCCCATGCCGAGGTGGTCGAGGTGCGCACCAACGATGATGATCTCGTCGGCAAGATCACCCTTGCCCGGAAGCATCGCACCGACGTTTTCTGCCATGACGGGTGTGCGCTCGGCCTGGCCGGTGAAGGCCAGGGCAGCATCGAGCTCGAGCACGCCAAGGCCCTCGTTGGCGAACTCGATGATCTCGTCGATCGAGCGCTCGCGGGGATCGCCCGCTTCGAGGAGCTTGGTGCCGGCCTCTGGGCTCATGAAGAAGATCGGCACGGAGGCCGGGCTGCCGCCGCCGCCGCCAAAGCGGGGGAGCTGGCTGATGCGGGGGTCGTTGGCGCCGGGGGTGTTGATAAAGACGATGGCCTCAGCGCCGCGGTCGATGGCGCTGCGGATCTTGCCAGCCAGGCCGGCCTGTCCGGTCCAGCCGCTGCCGCCGGTCCACTGGCTGTTGCCCTCTTCATCCATGGGCTCAAAGCGGAGCATGACCGCGACCTTGCCCGTCAGATCATCGTCCTCATCAAAGCTGGACCAGCCATCGGGGCCGTCCTCGATGGAGTAGCCCACGAACACCGCCTGCGCAGCGCTGGTCTTGTTGGAGCCAAGGCCTGTGAAGACGAAGTCCTTCTCGGCCTCGAAGCTCATGGCATCGTCGCCGATCATGGCCACGAGGCTCTCGCTCTTGACTTCCCACTGCCCGCCCAGGGGGAAGGGATCGCGGAATGAGCTGAACTTGTTGCCGTCCTCATCGGGGAAGGGTGCGACGAGCCCATCCTGCTGCCAGTAGCTGATCATGTACTTGCGGGACATCTCCATGCCCTCAGAGCCGGGCACGCGTCCCATCATGAAGGGGTTGGCGAGTGTCACGACATGGTCGTTGAAGAGGCGGACATCTTCGCTGACGCTTGCGAGGGCATCACGGATGGGCGCGCCATCCCAGGTGGGGGTGTCGTTGGGCACGACGTCCTGGGCCGAAGCGGGCACAGCAAGGCCCGCGAGCAACGCGAGGGCGACGAGCCGGTTGCACGGGCGCGCAGCAATCTTCAGGGATCGGATCGAACGAGCGGTCGGCATGGGGCTTCTCCATCGGCCCGTGCGCGGATGGCGTTCGGGCGCAGCAGGTTGAGGGCGGGCCTCGCCGCCGGGCGCTCCAGCGGGGGCAACCTGAGCGTACCGGCAGCGATGGAGAAAGTCGCAGGATCTGTCAAAGGGCGTGAACTGGTGCTGCCCGCCCGGTATCACATGGCGTGTGCTCTACCATCAAGCGTTGGCCTCCCACGCTGCGGGAGGCACTTCGCGCAACCGAGCCACCCTGAGCCCATGCCGACCATCGCCCCAACCTCCTCGCTGCGCTTGCTGCTGACTGTGATGCTGGCCCTCATGTCGGCCGCCGTCTCGCCCGCTTCAGCGAGCCGAACCGATGATGCGGGCCTCCACCCGCAGGATGGTCCTCACGCCGAGATCCGGCTGACGGTCACCGATACGGGCCTTCGCATGGGCGTCGGGCTCAATCTGGCCTTCATCGACCAGGTGATGGAGACGAGCCGGGAGTCGCTCAATGCGGTCATCGGCCCCGAGCGCCCCGCGCTCGAAGCACAGGCCCGGCAGTGGCTCGAGGACGAGGTCATCGTGGAGATCGATGGCCAGCGCGTCCCGCCCACCTTCGGCCCGGTGAGGCTCTTTGCGGACCCCACACCCGAGATGAGCGCGATCTACCCCTCCTACGGCCCTCGGGCGCTCATCCGCGTCACCGCGCTGATGGAGTACCGCTCGCCTGCGCCCCAGACGCTGCGCATCACATGGCCCGCCTACCCGAGGGACACGCTCAACGCTGCGATGGAGGGCCTTTCGCCCGAGGAGACGCCCCGGCTCTTCCTCGAGGCGCAGTTCCGCGCCGATGGCTCGCCCGTGCGCATCGTCCGCTTCAGCGAGGCCGAGCCGACGTTCACCTGGTCGCGGTCCGAGGACGCCGATCGGCTCAAAGCGCTGCCCGAGCCGCCGAGCATCACAGCAGAGCGCGGGTCAGCGTCGCTCGGCGTCGGCCTGGGCCTGGGTGTGCTCGGCCTTGGGCTGTTGTTCGTGCGCAGCCTCAGGGTGGTGGGCGTCGCCCTGTTGGCAGCAGCGATTGCGCTCGGTGGTGCTGCGCTCGTTTCGCCAGGATCTTCAGAGCCCCCCTCGCTGGAGCGCGAACAGGCCGAGCGCATCTTCCTGACGCTCCACGAGCGGATGTATCGCGCGTTTGACTTCACAGCAGAATCGGAGATCTACGACGCGCTGGCCGAGGCTGTGGCTGGCCCGCTGCTCGAAGAGACCTACACCGAGCTTTTCAACATGCTCTTGCAGACCGACCAGGAGGGTCTGGTTGGCGTGGTGACGGGGCTCGAGCCGGTCTCCATCGAGATCGAGCAGAACCAGGCGGACGCACCCGCGTTTGACGTGCGCTTCGCGTGGCGGGTGCAGGGCACGGTGTACCACTGGGGCCACACGCACACGCGCATGCATGAATACGACGCGAGCTTTTCCATCGCGCCCGTCGAGGCCGAGCAGCCCGAAAGCGCCGCCGCATCCCCCTCTCGCGTCTGGCGCATCGTGGACCGCGAGATCCTCAGCCAGACGCGCATCGGCGGGCCCGAGCCCTCGCCCCCGTCTGCGCCCGTCGGAGAGTTGTAGCGATGGGTGATGCAGAGGTCATCTCTTGCGCGATCGGGCTCGAGCATCGCTTTGATGCGGGCCATGCTGAGGGCTTCGTGCTCCGCCTGCCCGAGTGGCGCATCGAGCGAGGTGCGCACACGGCGTGCATCGGCCCCAGCGGCTGCGGCAAGACAACGCTGCTGCGCATCCTGACGGGCATTCTGTATCCCAGCCGGGGCGAGGTCGAACTCCTCGGCGAGCCGCTGGCCGGGCTCAGTGCTTCGCAGCGGCGGGCGCTTCGCCTCGAGCGCGTGGGCATGGTCTTCCAGCAACTTGCGCTCATCGAGCATCTCTCCGCATTGGACAACATCCTCCTGCCCCGGCTCCTGGGCAGCGGGCGGGTCTCTCGGGAAGATCGGTCGCGAGCACGCGACCTTGCGGAAGCGACGGGCATCACGCATGTGCTCCGGCGCAAGCCGGCGCGGCTCAGCCAGGGCGAGCGGCAGCGCGTGGCGATCTGCCGGGCGCTGGTCACAGAGCCGGCGCTGCTCGTGTGCGACGAGCCCACGGGCAACCTTGATCCCGCGCGGTCCCGCTCGGTCGTCGATCTTCTGGTGCGCGAGGCGGATCGGCTTGGCTCGACGGTGGTGCTCGTCACGCACGACCCGGGGCTGCTGGATGGCTTTGCGCACATCGTTGACCTCGGCGCAGCAAGCGAGGCATCGTCATGATTGGCCCAGCCCTTGGCGTTGTGCGCATCGTTCTGCTACACGCGTGGCACCACCGCGTGCGCACGCTGCTGCTGGCCATCGCTGTGGCCATAGCGCTGGCGCTTCCGATCGCTTCGCGGCTGATCGTCGATCGCTTTGAGACGGGGCTGCGCCAGCGCGCCGAGACCGTGCCCCTGATCGTCGGCGCAGCGGGCAGCAGGTTTGATCTCGTTTTCACGTCGCTGCACTTTCGCAGAAGCGAACTGGGCACGGTGCCCATGTCGCTCGTGGATGAACTGCTCAGCGAGCAGACCGATGGTCGAACACGGGCCATCCCGCTGCACGCGCGCTTCACAGCACGGGGTGAGCCGGTGGTCGCGGTGGGCTTTGAATACTTCGGTGAGCGGGGGCTTGGCGTAGCAGAGGGCCGGCTGCCCGCTCGGCTGGGAGAGGTCGTGCTCGGCGCTCGCGCAGCTTCGCGGCTGGCCGACGAAGATGGCTCGCCCATGGGCGTGGGCAGCGAGCTTGCAAGCGACCAGCGCGCCTCGCTCGACATCACAGCGCCCTCATCCATCGTGCTCGAGGTCGTGGGGGTGCTGTCGGCCACGGGCACGCCCGATGATGACGCGGTCTTCACCGATCTTGCCACCGCGTGGCTGCTCGAGGGGCTTTCGCACGGCCACGAAGACGCGCGCACGATCGAGGGCGAGACCGAAGTGCTCGGCAAGAGCGAAGACCTGATTGCGCTCTCCGGCGCGGTGCCCACGCTTCAGCGGGTGACCGACGAGACCGCGGCGAGCTTTCACCTGCACAGCAGCCCGGCGGACCTGCCGATCACCGCGGTGCTCGTCTATCCGCCGAGTGACAAGACCCTGACGATCCTTGCCTCGCGTCACAACCAGGGATCGACACAGGCTGTTCGGCCCGTGCGGGTGGTGGATGAGTTGGTGTCGTTCGTGCTTCGGCTGCGGACGGTCTTTGACGCGATCGCAGCGGTGCTCGCGCTCTCGACCGCGTCGCTCGTGATCGTGGTGACCGTGCTGAATCTTCGATTGCGTGATGATGAACTGCGCACGCTGGGCGAGATCGGCGTGTCACGCAGCCGGGTATGGTGCGTGGCGATGGGAGACCTTGTGATCGTTGGCATGCTCGCCGGTGCTGTGGCGTGGGGCCTGTCGTGGGTCTCGCTCGCGATCGCTGGAGTGTGGCTGACATAGTGCGCCGATGAATACTGCCGGCGCGAGAAGGAGCAGAGCATGATGCGGTGCAGGATGCTTGGAATGGCTGTATTCGCTGCGGGTGTTGCTGGAGCACTGGTCCTCGGAGGCTGCCGGGAGTCTGGCGAGCCATCGGTGCAGGCCGGCCCCGCGCACGATGGCGTGGTGCGCACGGCCTCGGGCCCCATGGCCTTCATCGCCCAGCGGGTCGGGGGCGAGGGCGTGCGCGTCGAGATGCTCGTGCCCGATGATGAAGACCCCGCGAGTTGGTCACCCGCACCCGAGGTCGTCGCAGCGTTCCAGGGCTCGATGCTCATCGTGCTCAATGGGGCGGGCTTTGAGGCGTGGGCCGAGTCCGCGGTGCTTCCCATGAGCCGGGTGGTGCGCACGGCCGAAGCTTCGGAGATCGCGCTCATCGATAGCGGCGAGGTCACGCACACCCACGGCCCGGAGGGCGAGCACACCCACGGCGAGGTGAACCCGCACACATGGCTTGAGCCATCCGTGCTCGCACAGCAGGCAGTGGCTGTCCGTGATGCGCTTGCGCGGGAACGCCCTGACCTTGCCGACCAGTTCGACGTGAACCTCTTTCAGCTGCAGGGCGAGCTTGCCGATCTGAGCGCCGCGTGGTCAGCTGTGGATGCACAGGGCGTGCTGTTGATCGCTTCGCATCCTTCTTATGACTACCTCGCCCGCGCGCACGGGTGGCAGCTTGCGAACGTGACGCTCGACCCGGACGCCGAGATGGACGCGCTGGCTGCGGTTCGCTTGTCGGTCGCGCTGGACGAAGCGAGGCAAGGCGACGAGCAGCCCGTGCTCGTGCTGTGGGAGTCCGAGCCCATGGCCGAGACGCGCAAGCGGTTGATGGAGGAGTTTGGCGCGCGCAGCGTGGTGATCGACCCCGCCGAGGCGGGGCCGATCGATGCGTACCTGGACCGCCAGCGTGCGAACGTCGAGCGCTTCGAGCGCGCGTTGGCCGAGGCTCGCGGCAACTAGGGCGGGCTTACGGGCATGCTCCGAGGTTGCCGAGGGCTGCGAGGAAGTCGCCGAAGGTGATCTGCCCATCGGGGTTGGGGTTGCCGAAGTCGTCTGCGATGTCACCCGGGCAGGCGACCTGGCCATCAAAGCAGGGCCCGAGCAGGGTGAGCATCGCGAGGAAGTCGCCGAAGGAGACCTGCCCGTCGGTGACGCCGAGCGTGCCGATGTCGTCTGCGATGTCGCCCGAGCAGAGGTTGACGAAGACGTCGTATGTCTCGACGGTCGTTGAGCCCGTTGCGGTCTCGAGCCCGACGACGGTGAGCGTGTGGTAGCCGTGGGCCGTGCCGGGGAATGACTTGCTGAAGACGTCGGCGGTGACGCGGGCAGCGCGGTTCTCCGGCGCGAGCAGGGCGATGGGGTCGGCGCCCTGTGGCAGGTCGTAGAACATGTGCACCGCGTCGGTGTCGGTGTCCAGCCGTTGCACGAGGTAGCGGGGCGAGGTGACGGTCTGCGTCTGCGTCGTGATGAGGTCGAACTGCGGGGCGACGTTGTCGACGAAGAAGGCCTGGCGCCACTCGCGGAAGAGGGGTGCGCTGCCGCCGGGCCGCTGCTTGAAGGCGATGACCGAGAGGTAGTTGACGCCCTCGTCGAGCTGGGTGGTATCGATGACCTGTTCGTACACGCCGGCGCTGGTGGCGAGGGGCTGGTTGGTGGTGAGGAACTGCTCGTAGCCCGCGACGATGCCCGTGTTGATGCCGAAGTCGATCACGCCGTTGGCATTGAAATCGACGTAGCCCTGGTTGATCTTGAAGAGGGCGTTGTCATCGACCGCGGGGTCGA
>CAZSBR010000106.1:0-8715 GCA_964605165.1 uncultured Phycisphaeraceae bacterium | reverse complement strand
AACCGGCGACATTCAGCTTGGGAAGCTGACGTTCTACCACTGAACTACACCCGCGCTATCGCCCAGCGTACATCCATGAAAGCGCTGCCAGACCTGAAATCACTGCAACGCCCCATGGGTCGTACCATGGCACCACCAGTATACGCACTCCGGGCGATGAACAGCCCCCCGCTGGTCGTCCATGAGCCCTCGCGGCGGGGCTTGCAGCGAAGGAATGCCCGGCAATCCGCTGACCGCTGCGCCCTCTTGAGTTCCCTCCGGTCCGGGGCCGGTTGGCCGCTCCCACCGTCCGTGTCGGCCGCTTGACAACAGCAGCACGAGGACGATCTCACCCGACTCGCTCAGCGACTCGACCCGAGCGTGACTCGGAGCGAAGGATGCCGTTATCAACTGGCGATGCGAAACGCCAACCGCGACTTCCACTCGTGGAGCACGGTGCGGCTCGCCGCAGGTCAGCAGGAGCGAACCGGCACAAGAATCCCCGCGTCAGAACGCGCTTGAGCACATTCGTAACCCAAACGGAGGACATCACGGATGCATCAGACCTCTCGCCGCACTCCGTTCACCGCATGGCTCGCCGGCGCCTGGCTGATTGCTGTGTCCTGCTCGACGCTCGTCTCGGCTCAACAGCAGACCGAAGCGCCCGTGATCCCGGCATGGGCTCAGGATTCACTTGTGGACGTTCCGCTCGATGAACTGGAGGTTCGGCTCACGCCGCTGGACCTGCCGACCCTCGAGCGGCTGCAGACCGACATCATGGCCCGGGTGCGAGCCAATGCGATCGAACTGTCCGATGCGATCGTCGCTCGACTGAACCTCGCAAAGGCAGGTGATGAAGCAGAGGAAGACATCGCCGCAATCGGCAAGCACACCATCGAGCTGATGATCGCAAGGCAACAGCTTGCCGCTCGCGCAAATGCGGTGCTTGCGGCTGTGGAGCTCAAGGGTGGTGATGTCGCGTCGGACCGCGCGTATCTGTCGGCACTCCAAACACTGCGGCCGGACTTGGCGACAACAATCGGCCGGAGTCCTGAGCAGCAGGACGAGGCGAACCCATCCAATGAGCTCATGCAGGCTCGTGTCGCCGAGCTTGTTGCAATGGTGGGTGCCGAGCGCCCTGTCCATGAACGCGACGAGCCATGGAACATCTCACTCGCAGAGTTCGAACTCGAGCTGCAGCCGCTGACCACTGAACAGGTTCTCGAGCGGCTCGAGGCGTGGCAAGTCCTGCTCCAGCAGGAAGTCCGTGAGCGCATTCGAATGGACATCCTGCTCAACGATCCAGAAAAGCTGGAAAGGAGCATCGAGATTCGCAATGAGGCGGCGATGCTCGTGGGCATCAGTGCTGAAGATGTCACTGGCGACCAACTCAAAGCGGCGCTTGCCCAGGAAATTGAAGCGCAGCAGCGAATCATCCTCGCGATCACCGACCGCATGAAAGTCGCCATCGAAATCGTCAAACGCCGCGGCGGAGATGCGCAGTCCTTCGTTGATTACATCGCCTCGGCTACGGGCCGCAAACTGAACTTCACGGACCTCTCGGTCCTTCGGGTGCAGATCATGCAGTGGCTCGTGAGCCCCAGCGGCGGACGCCTGATCGCCTGGAAAGTCGTTCTGTTCGCGGGTGTCGTCGCGCTGTTCTGGGTGCTGAGCCGCTTCATCGGCCTGTTCACGCGTTACGCATCGCGCCGGATTCCAAAGTCGTCCACGTTGCTCGGCCCGGTGCTGGCTGGTGTTGCTGAGAAACTCACGCTGCTGGTCGGCGTGGTCGTGGCTGCCGGTGCTGTCGGCGTGAACACGGGCCCACTGCTCGCCATGATCGGAGCAGCCGGACTCGTCATCGGTCTTGCGCTTCAGAGCACGCTCAGCAACTTTGCCAGCGGCATCATGATCCTTCTGAATCGGCCCTTTGATGTCGGAGACGTCGTTGATGCAGGTGGAGTGTTCGGCAAGGTCGAAGCGATGAACCTCGTCTCCACAACGGTCCTCACCTTCGACAACCAACTCATGCTCGTGCCGAACAACCAGATCTGGAACAGCGTCATCACCAACGTCACCGGCAAAGATACCCGCCGCGTCGATCTGACCTTCGGCATCGCGTACAACTCCAAGATCGCCAAGGCCACGGAGATCCTCGAAGAGGTTCTCAGCGCCCATCCCAAGACCCTCGATACCCCCGCCCCACTGGTGCGCGTGAACGAACTGGCCGACAACTCGGTCAACCTCATCGCACGACCATGGGTCAAGACCGCCGATTACTGGGACGTGTACTGGGACCTCATGCGCCAGGTCAAAGAACGCTTTGACGAAGAGGGCGTCACCATCCCGTTCCCCCAGCGAGACCTCCACGTCCCGCATGCTATCGAGGTCAAACTGGCTCGCGCCCACACCGCCAGGTCGCTGCGAGGCAGCACCGACCAACCAGCGAGCGATGCTCGCAGCCGATCAACCCGCGAGCCGGGACCCGCGCTCGCGGATGCTGCGCAGCCGGATGAGACCGGCGATCAGACGGACGAGGACTCCGAATCAAGCTAATTCAAGCTGGATCAAGCTGGATCAAGGCAGCGCCCATCTCACCCACGGACATCCCCGCCCGGTCCTGTGCCGAGACCAGCAACGACCCCAAGCAAGCTTTCTGAAAGCCATCAAATCCAGCCTAGCATCTTCACGAAGCCATACTGGACACACAGCCGCGTATCTTTTCATGAGGCGACAAGGCTGGCTTGTGTTGAAATGGTCTTCACGAGCGTGTCGTCGTAACGCACGCATCGAGCTTCGGCAGGGCTCTGGAAATGATCGAGCTCACCGGGTCTGGAGCACCCCCCATGCGCGACCGAAGCCGGCACCACAAGATCGTGCAGCGTGGGCCGGCTGCAGGGCTGCTGTCAGCCGGGATCTTGCTCGGGGCATGTGCATCGTCCCCGCCCCGCGAAGAACTCCCGCTCACAGACCTCCCCGCGTTTTCACAAGCGGGTCAAACCGCGCCGGTCGATCGCTGGTGGACTTCCTTTCGGGATGACGACCTCAGCGAACGCATCGAGATCGCCCTCGCCGGCAATTTCACCCTCGAAGCAGCATGGCAGCGGTTGCGTGAAGCCGAGGCCTTCGTCGCCACCGAGGCCAGTGCCCTTCGGCCAACGCTCGATGCAACCGGTGAAGCCTCGCTCGAAGATGGGGGCGAGATCGATGGGCGTTCGCGTGTCGGGCTCGGTATGCGGGCTTCCTACGAGGTTGACCTCTGGGGACGCATCCGCGCGAGCGTCGATGCGGAGCAACTGAGGGCCGACGCCACCGCTCTCGATTATCGAGCCGCAGCGATCAGCCTCTCGGCGGAGGTCACCCTTGCCTGGTTCCGTCTCGCCGAGGCCGGCCTTCAACTCGACCTCATCCGCTCACAGATTGAGACCAACGAGACCGTCCTCGAAGTGCTCGAGCAACGCTTCGCGGTCGGGCAGTCGGATGCGGCGGACGTCCTGCGCCAGCGGCAACTCGTCGAGGCCACCCGCGAGCAAGCCGTCATCACGCAAAACCAGATCGAACTGCTCGAGCACCGTCTCGCAGTGCTCGTCGGCAAACCGCCGCAGGAAGCGACCGACTACCCCGTGCCACGGCTTCCGGCGCTGGGCGCAGCGCCGGCCACCGGCCTGCCCGCCGATGTGCTCCTGCGCCGACCCGACGTGCAAAGCACTTTGCTCCGCATCGAAGCGGCGGATCGGGACGTTGCTGCTGCGGTACGCGACCAGTATCCGCGCATCGATCTCGGTGCCGCGGCAACGACCGCTGCGGAGAACCCGGCCGGCCTCTTCGATGCGTGGCTGGTGTCCCTTGGTGCGCAACTCATCGCCCCGCTCTATGACGGCAACCGAAGAGAAGCCGAGATCGAACGCCGCGTCGCAGTCCGCCGTCAACTGGTAGCGCAGTACGGGCAATCGGTCCTCGAAGCCCTCGCGGAGGTCGAAGATGCGCTCGCCAGCGAACGCCGCCAGACCGAACGCATCGAGCGCCTCGACACGAGACTCGATCTCGCCCGCCGAACGTACGCCCAACTCCGCACGCAGTATCTCAACGGCGCGACCGACTTCATCGACGTTCTGACCGCGCTCGAGGACCAGCAGCAGATCGAGCGCGACTTGCTTGCCGCCCGGCTCGACCGGCTTCTCTTCCGCGTTGCACTCCACCGAGCCATCGCCGGCGGTTTCGTCACCGAACGCGAAGCCGGCCGGAGCATCCAAGCCTCTGTCGCAACCGAACCCTCATTGAGGAGCGACTCACCTGTCTCACAGTGAATCCACCCCATCCCGGCGGCCCGCGTGGCTCCGCATCACCCTTTCCGTGGTGCTCAGTCTTCTCGTGCTCGGGCTGGCCGGGGGGGCGAGCTACGTCATCTTCAGCACCGAGCCCACCGCCCAGCGCGAAGCACAGACCCGCAAGACCGCTGCCCTCGTCGATGTCATCGACGTAACCCGCGGCGATTATCGCCCCACGCTCACCGTGCTCGGTCAGGTACAGGCTGCGCGTGACGTCGTCATGCGCCCCCGCGTCTCGGGCCAGATCATCAACCTTGAACCGGCCTTTGTCCCTGGCGGCCTGCTATCCGAAGGTGAACCACTGATCTACCTCGACCCGGCCGACTTCGAGCGAGCAGTCGCCACACGCCGAAGCGAGCTTCGCCAGGTCGAGGCCGAACTGGCCATCGAGCAGGGACGCCAACGCGTCGCCCAGCGGGAGTACGAGCTTCTGGGTGAAGAGATCGACGACGAGAACCGCTCGCTCGTCCTGCGCGAGCCGCAGATCGAGCAGATCCGTGCAAGACTCGACGCTGCCCGCGCAGCCCTCGAACTCGCCGAGCTCGAACTTGATCGAACGACCGTCCGAGCTCCCTTCGACGCACAGGTGCTTGAACAGTCGGTCAACATCGGCTCGCAGGTCGGAATGGGCGACCGGCTTGGCCGACTCGTCGGCATCGATGAGTACTGGATCATTGCGAGTGTTCCGCTCCGTGATCTGCGCTGGATCAGCTTCGCCGACCAGGGTGACGAGCTGGCCACCCTCGCCCGCGTTCGCCAGACCACCGCATGGGAACCGGGCGTACACCGCGAGGCACGCGTCTCCCGACTCATCGGTGAAGTGGACAGCGAGGCCCGCCTCGCCCGCGTCCTGCTCACGCTCCCAGACCCGCTCGCTCGCCAGACCGATGGCCCGCCCGTCATCCTCGGCACGCTGCTGCAGGTCCAGATCGAGGGCAAGCAACTCACCAACGTCGTTCGGCTCGACCGCGAGTACCTCAGGCAGAACGACACCGTGTGGCTCAAGGTCGGAAGCGAGCTCGAGATCCGCGATGTCAGCGTCACCTTCCGGGATGCGACCTACGCCTACATCACCCAAGGCCTCGAGCCCGGCGACCAGGTCGTCACCACTTCCCTCGCCACAGTCACCAACGGCTTGCCCCTCCGCACACCAGATGAAGAACCAGATGAAGAGCCAGATGCCCAGTCTGGGCAGACCGGCGAGGGGGACGCGTGAGCAAACAAGCTGCACCGTCCGTTGAAACCACCCGCGGCCCCATCGCCTGGATGGCCCGCAACACCGTTGCAGCGAATCTCGCGATGGTCCTGCTGCTCATCGGTGGCATCTGGGCAGCGATCAGTGCGCAAAAGGAGGTCTTCCCGCAGTTTGAGCTCGACATCGTCACCGTCAGCGTCGGCTACCCCGGCGCCGCGCCCGAGGAGGTCGAGCAGGGAATCCTCCGCCCCGTCGAAGAAGCCATCCGCGGCATCGAGGGCATCCGCGAGATCACCTCTGAAGCCCGCGAGGGTCGCGGCAGCGTCAGCATCGAGCTCGTCACCGGCGCTGAACGCATGAAGGTCTTTCAGGACATCGACCAGGCCGTCACACGCATCCGCACCTTCCCCGACGACATCGATCAGCCCGACGTCACCCTCCAGTCACGCCAGCGCGAGGTCATGTCCCTCGGGCTCTACGGCCCCGTAGACATCTGGACCCTTCGCCAGCTTGCCGAGACCCTCCGCGATCAACTCCTCGCCAGCCCGCAGATCACACAGGTCGAGCTCGGCCGCGTGCCCGACTACATCACCCACGTCGAAATCCCGCGCGATCGCCTCCGCGAGTTCGGCCTGACACTCCCCGATGTAGCAAGACTCATCGAGGACTCGAGCGAGGACATCGCTGCAGGCGCCGTCCAGACCAGCGCCGGCGAGATCCTGCTGCGCGTCAAGGCTCGCAAGCAGTGGGCCGAGCAGTTCGCCGAGATCGAGGTCGTCGCCAACCGTGAAGGCGGCGTCGTCACGCTCGGAGACATCGCAACCATCCGCGATGGCTTCGAGGAAGGCAACTTCCACTCGCAGTTCAACCAGCAGCCATCGGTCGAACTCGAGATCTACCGCGTCGGCAACCAGTCGCCCGGTGATGTCGCAAGAGCGGTCGAAGAGACCATGAGCCAGGTCGAGGCGGGCTTCCCACCGGGCGTCACCTGGCGGATCGACAGCAACAACGCCGAGGACTTCCAGAGACGCCTCAAGCTCGTCACGGAGAACGGCCTCCTTGCCGTGGGCATCGTGCTGGTCATCCTCGCGCTGTTCCTCGAACTGCGCCTGGCCTTCTGGGTCATGATGGGCATGGCGATCTCGTTCATTGGAGGCGTGCTCTTCCTCCCCACCGTCGGCGTGAGCATCAACATGATCTCGCTGTTCGGCTTTCTGATCGTCCTCGGCATCGTTGTCGATGATGCCGTCGTCGTCGGCGAGAACGTCTACGAGTACCGCCAGGAAGGCATGGAACCCGTCGAGGCCGCGATCAAGGGCGCGCGAGAAATGGCCGGGCCCGTCACCTTCAGCATCCTCACCAACATCGTGGCGTTCGTGCCTCTCATGTTCATCCCGGGCGAGACCGGCAAGTTCTGGCAGCCGTTGCCGATCGTCGTGATCATCGTGCTCGCCGTCTCACTCATCGAAGCGCTCTTCATCCTGCCTTCGCACCTCGCCCACATCCGCCAGAACCCCCACCGCCGGGGGCTTCGAGGCTGGCTGCACCGTGGTCAGCGCCGCTTCGCCGAGGGCTTCAACTGGATGGTGAACACCCTCTATCGCCCCGCCCTCCGCCTCTCGCTCAACTTCCGCTACGTCACGCTCGCAGCCGCGATCGCCCTCTTCACAGTCGTCGGCAGCTACAGCCTCAGCAGCCACATGGGCATGATCCTCATGCCCGAGGTCTCAGCCGACGAGATCGAGGCCGGCGTGCGGCTGCCCGTGGGCACCACGCCCGACCAGGCCGCCCGCGTCGCCAAGCTCGTCACCGATGCCAGCACACGCATGTTCGAGGAACACGACCTCGATCAAGTCGCCGAAGGCATCAAGACCAACGTCCGCGGCGGGAGCTTCATCGACGTCGAGATCGTCATGCGCCCCCCCGATGAGCGCGACATGACCGCTGCCGAAGTCATCACCCTCTGGCGAGACTCCATCGGCGATCTGCCGGGCGTCGACCAGATCACCTTCGAGGCCGAACGCGGCCCGGGAGGCTATCGGCCCGACGTCAGCATCGATCTCAGCCACAGCGATATCTCCGTGCTCGAGGCCGCCTCCGAGGATCTCGTCGCCGAACTCGAAACACTCGCCAACACCCGCGATGTCAACGACAACTACAACCGCGGCAAGACGCAACTCGACTTCGAACTCCTCCCCGAAGGCCGAGCACTCGGCCTCACACCCACCGATGTCGGTGAACAACTCCGCGGCGCGTTCTTCGGCTCACTCGCGTTGAGGCTCCTGCGCGGCACCAACGAGATCGAGGTCCGTGTCAAACTGCCCGAAGAGGAACGAGAAGATATCTACAACCTCGAGGACCTCGTCATCCGCACGCCCACAGGCGCTGAGGTCCCCCTGCTCGAAGTCGCCACCGTCCGGCAGACCGAGGCGTTCACCAGCATCAGCCGCCGCGATGGCCGCCGGATTGTCAACGTCTCGGCCAAGGTTGAGCCCAAGCGCGCCATCGGCCAGGTCATCACAGCACTCAACACCGACATCCTCCCCATCCTGCGCGATCGTTATCCGGGCCTCACCTGGACCTTCGAGGGCTCCGATGCCGAGATGCGAGAGGCCACCACCAACCTCTGGGGCAGCTTCGGGCTCGCACTTCTCGTCATCTATGCCCTGCTCGCCATCGCCTTCCGCCACTACGCCCAGCCCCTGCTGATCCTCGCAGCGATCCCCTTCGGCATCGTCGGCGCCGTGCTCGGCCACATGATGCTCGGCTACGACCTCTCCCTCATCAGCCTCATGGGCGTCATCGCCCTCTCGGGCGTCGTCGTCAATGACTCGCTTATCATGATCGATTACGCCAACCGGCATCGTGGCAGCAAGTCGGCCTTCCAGGCCATCCTCGATGCCGGCGTGCGCCGCTTCCGCCCCATCTTCCTCACCACCGCCACCACCTTCTTCGGCCTCGCCCCCATCATCCTCGAGGATTCCCTTCAGGCCCAGTACATCGTTCCCATGGCGATCTCGCTCGGGTTTGGCATCGTCTTTACGACCGCCGTCATCCTCTTCCTCGTGCCCTGCCTCTACCTCATCCTCGAAGATGCCACCAACCTGCTCACCGGGACGACTCCAGCAGCCGAAGAGGCCGCAACCTCCCCTTCGTCAGTGGACGACTCACCGCCAGCCCCGCCCGAGGCATCGGCCTCACCCACCTAAAGCA
>CAZSBR010000105.1:0-8717 GCA_964605165.1 uncultured Phycisphaeraceae bacterium | reverse complement strand
GGGGCCCGCCTTCGTCCTGGCGGAGGGGCCGCTGGCCCCAACCCGCGCCCCCCCCGCGCCCGCGACCGGGCAGCCGGCCCCGCGGGCCGCCACGCTCGAGCGCGTGGTGCTCGGCAACCTGCCGGTCATGCCCTCCGCGTGGATCGCCCAGTACGCCCGGCACACCGCGCAGCGGCTCGGCGAGCCCGTCGCGGTGCTCCGCCTCGACGCGGCCCACGCCTCGCTCGACGTGGTCACGCCCGCGGGTCTCGAGGCCTCGAACGCGAGCCCCGCCCCCACTTCGCCGCACGCGACACTCGCCGAGGCGATCACGTCGGCCGCGGCGCAGACCACGCGGTGGATCGTGCGCGCGGGCGATGACTTCGCGGGCGACGCGGTGACGCTTCTGACCGCGTCGGACGAGGCTGCCACCGTCGCCGCCTACCGCACGCTCAAGGAGCTCGACGACGCGCAGCCGGCGGCGGCATCGCTCCGCGCGGTCGTGCTCGGGCCGACGATCGACGCGGCACGCATCGCGTGCGATCGCATCTCGGCCGCGGCCGACGCGTTCCTCAGCACGCCCATCGAGACCGAGCCCTGCCTCGCGAAGCTCGACGCACTGGCGACCATCACGCTCTTCGACAACCGCTCGACGCACTCGGCCGGGCAGGTCGTCGCGGCGATCCGCGAGGCGACCCGTGCGCCGCGGGTGGTGGCTGCGCCGGCAAGCCGAACGGAACCGCCACGGCAACGATCGACCACACCCGCCGCCGAGCCGACGGCTGCGGGCGGCGTGTCCTCATCGCTCGACGCGCGGGCGGCGCTGGGTCTTGCGCGGGTCGACATCGAGTGCCCGATCGCGCCGGGCGTGCTGCTCGCGCGCGACGAGTCGGGCGTGCTGCATCTGGTGGCATCGGCGATCGTTGGTGATGCGCCAGAGCCCGCCGCGGCGGGCCTCACCGCGGCGCGATGCTGGGCGGCCCAGCACGCCCCATTGCTCGTCAAGGCCGAGCCCGGGCTCATCGCAGCCCAGCCGGTGGCGCACCTGGTCACCGATCGGCCCAAGGGCGTGATGGGACTTGGCGGCAGCGACATCCGCCTGCACGCGGCGGCGCGCGTCGGCGATGCGTGGGGCACCGTCGCGCTCTTCTAATCAACGACGACGCCCAAGCCCTCTGAACTTGCCCTCCGAACGATGCAACATCGGCCCGCGTGTGACGGCGGGCCGATGGTCATACGGTTGGTTGTTCCGAGGCGTTAGGCGCTCTCGGCCCGCTTGACGCGCAGCTCGCTGAGCGGCAGCTTCTCGGCGAGCGCCCGCTCGTCGATCACGTACTCCACGCCCTCGTTGTCGAGGTCGGGCAGCTCGTACATGCGGTCGAGCATGATGTCCTCCATGACGCCACGGAGGGCGCGGGCGCCCGTGTTGCGCTTCGAGGCCATCTTCGCCATCTCGTGCAGCGCGCCGTCGGTGAAGGAGAGCGAGGCGCCCTCGAGACCAAACATGTGCTGGTACTGACGCACCAGCGCGTTCTTCGGCTCGGTGAGGATCTCGACGAGCGCGTCCTCGGTGAGCGGCATGAGGGGCGTGACGATGGGCAGTCGGCCTACGAGCTCGGGGATCATGCCGTGCTCGACGATGTCGTCGGGCGAGACCTGTGCGAGCAGCTCGTGGTCCTTGATCTCGCCGACGGACTCACCGCCCGACGCGAAGCCGATGCGGCTGCGGCCGATGCGCCGGCGGATGATCTCGGGCATGCCCGTGAACGTGCCGCCGCAGATGAACAGGATGTTCCGCGTGTCGATCTGGATGTACTGCTGCTCGGGGTGCTTGCGGCCGCCCTGGGGTGGCACGTTGGCGACGGTTCCCTCGAGCATTTTGAGGAGGCTCTGCTGAACGCCCTCGCCCGAAACGTCGCGTGTGATCGAGACGTTGTTGGAGGTCTTGCCGACCTTGTCGACCTCATCGATGTAGATGATGCCGCGCTGCGCGGCCTCGACATCAAAGTCCGCAGCCTGGAGGAGCTTGAGGAGCAGATTCTCGACGTCCTCTCCGACGTAGCCCGCCTCGGTGAGCGTGGTGGCATCACCGATGGCCAGCGGCACCTTGAGCACACGCGCGAGCGTGCGCGCAAGCAGCGTCTTGCCAGAGCCGGTGGGCCCCACCATGAGGATGTTGGACTTGTCGAGCTCGAGATCGTCCGCGTGCTCGCTCTCGAGGTGCATGAGCCGCTTGTAGTGGACATGGACCGCGACGGAGAGCGTCCGCTTGGCCTCTTCCTGACCGATGATGTACTGATCGAGGAAGCTCGTGATCTCGCGGGGGCTGGGGATCTCCGTCAGCGAGCTGCTGACGCTGGAGACCCTGCGGCGCTCCTGGCGGAAGATGTTCTGGCAGAGGTCCGTGCAGTTGTTGCAGATGTAGACCTCGCTGGGACCCTCGACCATGGGGCCGACGTCCCGCGATGTCTTGCCGCAGAATGAGCAGGTCGTGACTTTGCGGCCGCGAAAACCGCCGCCGCCGCCATCGCTGCCATTCGTGCCCGAACCGCCCTGCTCGTCTGATGCGTCTGTCCGATCCTTCGCCATGGACGGTCCTTTTGTCGTGCTTGAACGTATGGAGCTCACCCGGCGAACGGGCGCAGCGATTGACTGTATCGGCTGATCTTCCCGGGGTCTGCACTTCATGACGGCACGCAGATGCGAGAACGTCATTCATCGCCCCTGACTGCACTTACAGCCGTGTTGGCGGGTCCGTGATAACCCCGGTGTGATCCTCTCAACAACCTCTTCGGTCGAGTTTACCGCACCGCGGCCCGCGAGGCCGCAGTTTTTCGTGCGCCAATCGACTGATCGGCGTGGCACAAGGGCGGGTTATGCGGGCTCACGGTCGGCGTCGGCCTTTGCCTTGGCGATCATGGTCTGGCGGATTCGGTGGAATTCATCCTCGGTGATCTCGCCCCGATCCCGCATGCCGCGGAGATCCTCCATGAGGGTCTGACCCGCATGCGGATCGAGCGTCTCCGTGAAGAGCCACCGCCGAAGGCGGAGGATGGCGTAGCCGAAGGCGACCAACAGCACGATGCCGACGCCCACCCACAGCAGGACCTCACCGACACCACGCGAAGCGCCCGCAGCCTGCGAGTTCGCAGCAGCAGCCGGCGCTGCAGCCATAGCAAGTGCCGCGAGGGTGACGAGAGCGCCGCGAGTCCTGGAGGTTCGTGTGTGGTTCATACGCCCTGGCTCCCCAGCGCCCCGTGCAGCGGTGCGAGCAGCGTCGGAACGACCCTTTCGTGGACGAGCCGCTCGCCCAGCACGCGCAGCGCATCGTGTGCCTCGGCGAGATGCTCGAGCTCTGCGAAAGGCCCGTGGCGACGGAGCATCAAGTAGACGCTCAAGGGCTCACGGTCCGACTCGATAAAGCTGCGGACAGGTTGCGGCCGGGTCTTGACCTCGAAGAAGGCCTCCACGTCCGCCCCGCTGTCGTAACCCTTGAACCGCATCCCGAAGAGGGGCTGGCAGTCCGCGGGCTCGGCATCGCCCAGTTCGAGCAGGCTTGCCAGCGGAGAGCCATCGAAGAGCGCCTCGGCGACGACCGCATCGTGGTTGCCCGAGGCAGCCAGATCAAAGCCGTAGAGCAGTTCGAGGTACTCAACATCAAGCGGGCTGATGCTCAGGTAATACGGCGTGAGCTCAAGCAGCGAGCGGTGCAGGCCGTAGCTTTGCGAAAGCTCGGCTGGATTGACCACACCCGAGCGCACGCTGCTGGAGCGGATCGAGACCCACCGCTGAGGCCCCGAGCCGGGCGGGCTCTCCAGCTCCAGCTCATCGCCAAGCCTGCGGAGCTGGGTCATCTGGGCGTACTCGCGGCGGAGGCGCTCAAAGAGCGCAAGCACGGTCTCGCGGCCCCTGGGCAGATCGAGCTTGAGGCTGAGCTTCTGATTGACGTAGGAATCCGAGCAGAACGCCCGGTAGCTCTCCACCATGGCTGGGGTCCTTCCCGTGCGGCTGGCCCGCGCGGCTGGCCGGTTTGTCTCGGGGCGCGGCGAGGGGCCAGTTTTCTGAATCAGAGCCTAGCCGGTGCAGACCCGTTCCATCGCTCGATCTGGTCGATCACAGGCCGAACGTCGTCAAGGGACTCGACGACCAGATCGGCGCCGGACGCGTGCAACTCCGCCGCTGACGAGCCCCCCGTGGCCACGCCGATCACGCGGCAGTTGTGGGCCTTGGCGCAGGCCACGTCGAAGACCGTGTCTCCGATGATGACCACCCGCTCGCCGCTGACAGGGGCACCGGACGACACCCCGAACCGCTCGATCGCCACGCCCGGGAGTTGATCGCGGCTGTGAGGCCTCAGCGGTGACTCGTCCCCCCAGACCCGCACCGTGAAGGTCTCGATCGGCCAGCCGGTGACGGTGAGCTTGGTGGCCCCGGTCTCCTCGTAATTGCCCGTCAGCACGCCGAGGGTCGCGCCCTCGATCTGCGCGGTCTGCTCGACGAGGGCATGAGCGCCAGGCAACGGCTGGACCTCGGGTGATTCCTGGAGAGCAACGGTCATGAGCCCGGTGTAATGCCCACGCATCTCATCGATGCGTTCGTCTGTGGGGTCCACGCCGTTGAGCGAGAGCAGATCGCTCAGGATCAGGGGGTCGAGCCTGCCCGCGAATCTCAAGGCGTCGATGGCGATCTCGCGACCGAGCATGTTGAGCCCGGCCTGCTGCATGATGCGCCGCCCGAGCCCGCCTGTCCGTAGAAGCGTGCCGTCGATATCGAAGAGAATGAGCATCAGCGGCGGATCTCGAAGGTGGTCTCACTGGGCAGCGGCGGCACAGCATCGGCGGAAACGGTGTCGATGAATCGGCGGCGCTGCTGGGCCACGTCTGCCAGCACCTGCCGAGTGACCTCCCGCGGGCCCTGAATCTCCGCGAGCACCGAGCCATCGGGCTCGTTGCGGACGAAGCCCAGCGCCCCGTGGCGGGCTGCGACCGACTGCACCGTGGCGCGAAAGCCCACACCCTGGACCATGCCGGTGTACACAACCCGAACACGACACGGTTCGGCGGATGGCTCGGCCTCTGGATCGGTGCGATGGTCTATGACGGACGGTCTCGGGGTTGACTCAGACATGCTGCATGGTTGGCCCGTCATCGCCCGGATGCGTCGGCTGCGGCTGGACCTGTGGCTCGCGGTCATGCGGCAAGGTCCGACTTGTAGCGAGAGATTCCTTACAAAATGCGATCATAAAGGTGATCCGCAGGGGCTCAAGGAGCCATGGCTGGCGAGAACCCCGGCGTGAGGTACGTTGTAGGGTGGCCCATCGAGCAGGTTGAGACGGAGAGACGCAGCACCATTGGCAGAAGCTGAAGGCGAAGCGGAGGCGGACGCCCTGTCCGACCGCGGTGCCTCATGCCTAGAACCCGTTGCATGGAATCGCGACGATGAGAAGACCGCTGGCATGTCACAACGCTGCTGTGTTGGCGACGCTGCACCCAGCGGGCGGCGGCTTCGGCGGCTCATCGGGCACGTTTGGCGGCGGGGGCGATGATGCAGCGCGCGTGCGCGAGGCCACGGACATTGTGGCGTTGATTGCTGAGCATGTCGCGCTTCGGCCCAAGGGCCGGGAGTTCGTGGGTTTGTGCCCGTTTCACGACGACAAGAACCCGTCGATGTACGTCGTGCCGGCCAAGCAGATCTTTCACTGCTTCGTGTGCGGCGCCGGGGGTGATGCGTTCACGTTCGTGCGCCGACACATGGGCCTTGAGTTCCGCGAGGCGCTGGAACTGCTCGCCCAGCGAGCGGGCATCGAGCTTGCCCCGAGGCGGGGTCCATCATCGAGCGAACGCTCCGGCCCCAGCCGGGGCGAGTTGTGCGAGGCCAACGCCCTTGCGCAGCGGTTCTTTGCGGCGCTGCTTGCGCACGAAGAACACGGCCGCGCAGGCCGCGAGACCATCGAGCGGCGCGGGATCAGTACGGCGATGGTCGAACAGTTCGGCCTGGGGGTAGCGCCCGACCGATGGGACGGGCTGATTCGCAAGGCCGAGCAGATGAAGTTCGACCCCGCGATTCTGCGGGCTGCGGGGCTGATCAAGCCACGGGACGACGGCAGCGGGTACGACACGTTTCGGCACCGGCTGATGTTCCCGATCTATGACCCGTCGGGACGTGTGATCGCGTTTGGCGGTCGCAAGCTCCGCGACGAGGACGAGCCCAAGTACCTCAACAGCCCCGAGAGCGCGGTCTTTGACAAGTCGTCCTCGCTCTTTGGTCTTCGGCAGGCCTCGATGGGCATTCGGCGCGAGAAGGCTGCGGTCATCGTCGAGGGGTACACGGACGTGATCGCATGCCACCAGGCGGGGCTGACCAATGCGGTCGCGAGCCTGGGCACCGCGCTGACGAGCGGGCATGCGAGGGTGCTCAGGCGGCTGTGCGAGAAGATCGTGCTGGTCTTCGACGGCGACGAAGCGGGCCAGCGTGCTGCGGACCGCGCGGTGGAGGTCCTCTTTGCCGAGTCCATCGATGTCTGCGTGGTGACGCTCGACCGCGTGAGCGACGCGAAGGACCCGGATGAACTGCTCAAGCGTGAGGGCGGGGTTGAACTGCTGCGCGATGCGATTGAGAACGCACGTGATCTGCTGACGTTCCGGTATGAACGGCTGGCGGCCGAGCTTCGGGGCAGCGGCCCGGCGGCGATGGACAAGGCGGTGCGCGAGGAGCTTGCAACGCTTGCGCGTCTTGGGCTGAGCCGGGTGCCGAGGAGCCGGCGCGAATTGATCATGCGTCAGCTCCAGAGCATCACGGGGCTGAGTGATCGAGCGCTGGTCGAGGCGCTGCCCATGGGACGCCGGGGACGCGAGCCCGAGGATGGACCCTGGGCGGGCGACAGCGGGGCCGACGATCGCGCGGCGGTGCTCGATGTGAAGGCGGCGCTGGCTTCGCCGGCAGCGGTCGCGCTGGCGTGCGTGCTGGTGGAGCCGAGGCTTCGCGCGGGGATGGATGCGGAAAGCGTGGCTCTGCTTGACCCCGCCGGCGGCGGGCTGCCGCAGTTGAGGACGATCGCCTCGATGCTGCTCGGCGAGCCGGACAGCGACAGCTCGCTGGCTCCAAGAGGGCTTGAGGGCGTGCTCGCTGCGCTGTCCGAGCAGGCGGACGGTGCTGGACGTGTGGGTACGGACGCGACGAGCCTGGCGGTGCTGATGCACGAGACGGTGCGCACACAGACGGGCGGCGAGCCCGAACGGGTGGAGGCGTTGTTTCGGGATTGTCTGACGCGGCTCAAGCAACGGCGGAGCGCACTGGCCGGTATGGCTGGGGCAGCCGGGGAGGCGACCGGCGGGGACGACGCCGCCAAGGCGCTCGATCGATTGCGGAGTGCGAGGCAGCGGAGAGAAGCGCTCGGGGATGACATGACGAGACTTCCGAGACCAAGAATGCGGTAGGCGAGGGAGGCGGAAGCGCGACTACCGTGCTTGGATGTGGGGATGGGGCGAGGAGCCATGAAGGCTCTGGCGGCGGGCTGTGGCTGGACGACAGGAGGCGACCGTGATTGAAGATTTGCACCCGGCTGTGCGCGAGCTTTTGGCGTTGGCCGAGAAGCGTGGCTGGCTGAGCTACGAGGAAATCAACAACACGATCCCCGACACGATGGTCGAGCCCGACCAGCTCGATGGGCTGTTGGTGCTCATTGACCGCATGGGTCTGGAACTGGTCGATGAGCTCGAGCTCAAGGCGAGGCTTCACCGCGAATCGCTGAAGCTCGGCAAGGAGATCGGCCCCAACCCGTTGGCCGGCACCGCGCTCGGCGGCGTCGGGCCCGGGCTTCCCGGCGGTGCGCGCGCGATGAGCGTCTCGGGCGGCGAACGCTCACACGTCGACGCGGACCTCAAGCGTGAGATCGCCGACGCGCTCGACACCGATGAGCAAGCAGAGAAGGACGTCGCCGAGGCGGCTGCATTGGATCCCGAGGTGTTGCAGCGGGAGCTGAACGAAGAAGCCTCGGGCGATGCAAGCAAGCGCATCGATGACCCCGTGCGGATGTATCTGTCGCAGATGGGCTCGATCCCGCTGCTGACGAGGGCCGAGGAGATTCGCCTAGCCAAGAAGGTCGAGACGACGCGGATGATCTTCCGCCGGCGGTGCCTTGAGAGCAACTACATCGCCTCGCGTGCTGCCGAGTTGTTGCAGCAGGTCTCGGCGGGCGATCTGCCGTTTGACCGCACGATGCGGGTCTCAACGGCTGAGCCCGACCACAAGGAGAAACTCGCCAAGCGCATTCCGGCCAATCTGCCGACGATCGAGAAGCTGTGCGAGCTCAATCGGCAGGACTGGGCGCTGCTCGCCGATGCGAGCCCCAAGAAGGCCGAGGCGATCCGCGAGCGGATGGCGGTGCGCGCAAGGCGGAGCGCTGCGCTGATCGAAGAGCTGTGCCTGCGCACGGGCAAGATCGTGCCGTTGATGCGCAAGCTGCGTTCGATCGGCATCAAGATGTCGGAACTGAGCGCGGAGCTTGCCGAGGCAGAGAAGCACCCCAAGCGGTTCGAGCCGGGTGATGTGGAGGTCATCCGCGAGGAACTGGCCGGCCTTGAGGCGCTCGTGCTTGAGTCGCCTGCCGAGCTTGAGCACCGGCTCAGGGGCATCGCGACGGTGTTCTGGGAGTACGAGCAGGCCAAGCGCGACCTCTCGGGCGGCAACCTGCGTCTGGTGGTGTCGATCGCCAAGAAGTATCGCAACCGTGGGCTGAG
>CAZSBR010000104.1:2998-8797 GCA_964605165.1 uncultured Phycisphaeraceae bacterium | reverse complement strand
TGGCGGAAACCGATGCGATCGCGGTGGCGGGCTACCTGCTGTGGCTGATCAGCCTCGTGGGGATGGCGCTCGGTGTGGGCGCTACCGCGCTGGTGAGCCGGTCTGTGGGCAAGGCCCGGCTGGCGGTGGCCAACGCGGCGGTGGGGCAGGCGATGCTCCTGGGCCTTGCCAGTGGAGCGGTTGTGGGGGCTGTCATCTTCCTGCTGGCGGGACCATCGGGCGAAGCGCTCTTTAAGGTGCATGACATCGAACTCGAGGGTTTGACGCCCGAACAGGTTGCGCTAGCGCTGGAGCGGGGGCAGATCGCTGCGGACTCGTTTGCGAGCTACATGCGGATCATCGCGCTGGGCACGCCCATGTCCTCGGTGCTGATGGTGGGCATCGCGTGTGTGCGGGGCGCGGGCGACTCGATGAAGCCGCTCTGGGTGATGATCGGCGTCAACGCGGTGAACATCTCGAGCAGTTGGCTGCTCAGTGGTGTGGATCTGACCCGGGCTGATGCGGAGGGCGTTCAGCAGGTGTGGCTGACGAATCCTTCGCCCGTCGAGTTCGGGATTGTGGGCGTCGCCTGGGGCACGATGATTGCCCACACGGTGGGGGCGGTGCTGACGGTGGCGGTGCTCATTCGTGGCGTTGGCGGGGTCCGATTGATCGGCCGCAGGCTCAAGCTCCACAAGCACACAGCGATGCGTCTGATCCGCGTGGGTATTCCAAACTTCATCGAGACCGCGGGCCTGTGGTTTGGCAATGCCTTGATCGTGCTGATGGTCCGGGGCGTTGGTGCGACGGGCGGTGCGCTCGGAGCGCACCTGATCTGCATCCGTATCGAGGCGGTGAGCTTCCTGCCTGGCTTTGCGATGAGCATGGCGGCGGCAACGCTCGCGGGCCAGTATCTGGGCGCAGGCAGCAAGGCGGGAGCCAAGCGAGCCATCCTGATCTGCCTGGGCATCGCGGTGACGATCATGGGAGGCTTTGGCTTTGTGCTGATGCTGCTTCCGCGGACGCTGACTGGGCTCATCACGTCTCAGCCCGAGCATCTTGCGATGACGCCGACGCTGCTGTTCATCATCGGAACGGTGCAGATTCCCTTCGCCGTATCGCTGATCATGCGCGGTGCGATGCGAGGCGCAGGTGACACCAAGGCTGTGCTCGTGATGACGTGGATTTCGATGTACGCGGTGCGCCTGCCGCTGGTGTATGCCTTGTCGGGTATTGACCTGCCGCTGCCTGGCGGAGGGTTCTACGAGCACCCTTTCCTGGATGAGCCTTCGCTCAATGGCATCTGGATTGGCATGTCGATCGAGTTGGTGTTCCGCGCGGCGTTGTTCAGTGCGCGCTTTGCGCAGGGCGGCTGGTCGCGCGTGAAGGTTTAGGGGTGTCTCAGGCCATCCCGCGCTGCCGAGCGACGACGCCGCAGAGGCGGTAGAGCAGCCGGGCTCCGACGATCAAGTCGATCTCCTGATCCGTGCCGACCTCGACGAGGTCAAAGGCAACGACCTTGCGATCACTGGATGCGAGCGTACTCAGCAGCACGCTGGTTTGATGCCAGGTCAGGCCGCCGGGGACGGGTGTGCCAGTGGAGGGGCACAAGGCGGGCTCGAGCCCATCGATGTCGAAGCTCACGTACACCAGCTTTGGCAGTGTGTCGATGACTTCGGCGCACCAATCTTGAAAGCTCCTGCCGCGAGCAAGGTCGTCAGCGAGCGCATCATCGGTGAATGCTCTGACACGCGGGTCGCCTTGTGCTCGTTCGAGTTCGCGCTGGCCATGGTCGCGGATACCGACGGCGGTGATGCCCGCGAGGTCGCTTGAGTGCTCGAGAGCATTGTGCATCACCGAGGCATGCGAATGCTCGAACCCCTCGTAGCGATCGCGCAGGTCGAGATGGGCGTCGATCTGCAGCACACCCATGCCCGGGTGAGCGCGCGCGGCAGCAAGAATCGATCCAAGTGAGAGCGCATGTTCTCCCCCGATCAACGCCGGCACACAGCCCCTAGTCAGCGATTGCTCCGTGCTCTGCCCAATCAGCGTCATTGCCTGGCCGGTGATATGGTCGATCTGCTCGACGGTGGATGCATCACGCTCGGTCGCCCCGCCTTGCTCGATGAGTGGCCGGGCGAGTGCTTCTGCACGCTCGCCCAGGGGCCGAATCTCGGGGTGCGGCTCGCGCAGGCTGATCCCGGCTTGCCATACCGAGCCGAATCGGGCATCGGTGAGATCGACCTGCATGGAAGCTTCGATGATGGCATCGGGGGCCTGGCCCGTCCCTTGGCGGTACGAGGTGGTTGCCTCGTAGCGGATGGGCAGCACTTCGATCAGTGGCTCGCCGTGGTCCGGCAGGCCGAAGAGGCCTCCTGTATCGAGGGCTGCGGCATCGGGGTCGAACTGGTCGTCGGGTGTGGAATGAACGGACATGGCAAAGGTTGTATCCTGCTTGCCGCCACGATGAGCGATGGCGGCAGTGAGATAGATGATCGCGGCAACGAACCGGAGAACGTATGAGCAACGAGCAGCAGCCGCAGACGGGGACTTCAGAGCCGCCAGCCAAGCTGGGCGGATTGCTGGACAGAATCGAATGGCTGGGAAACAAGCTGCCGGATCCGGCTTTCCTGTTTTTGATCGGTGCTGCCATCGTGATGGTGGCCAGCCACTTCGCTGCTCCCAGGCTGCCCGATGGCTGGCGTGTCGAGTGGGATCAGGTCGGCAACGCGGCGGGGGGCGTGGATGAACAGCTTGCTGTCATCCGGCGTGTGAAGACGGATGCTGCTGGAGACCCGATCTTCCCGCCGCTGATCGGGAGTGATGGTTTGCCGGTCATGGCCGAGGATGGCTCGCCCGTCTTCAACACCGCGGCGGACCCGCTGAAGGAATCGGCGAGCTTCCAGCTTGTGGAGACGCAGGCAGGGCCGGAAGCTCACCTGATCGTGCAGGAGACGGGGCAGGCGGTGACGGATTCTGGGGGAGAGCCCATCGATTTCTCCGAGCGTGGCTGGGCTGTTTTCACCAAGACGGTTGTCTCGGTGGAGGACCCCGCAACCGGGGAAACAACCCAGGTGCTCAAGAACACGGGCAAGATCACGTTTGCTCACAGCTTGCTTACGACCGAAGGTCTGTATTGGTGTCTCAAGTCCATGGAGAACAATTTCCTGGGCTTTGCTCCGCTCGGAGTCGTGCTGCTGGGCATGCTCGGCATTGGCGTTGCGGAGAAGACGGGCCTGATTGCTGCACTGATCAAGCTGTTCATGCGCAATGTGTCCGCGTCGTTGCTGACGCCATCGATGGTCTTCATAGGCATCATGTCTTCGCTCGCCACCGATGCGGGCTATGTCGTGCTGCCGCCACTGGCTGCGGCGATCTACCTTGCAGCGGGGCGTTCGCCGCTTGCTGGGATTGCCGCGTGCTTCGCCGGGGTTGCAGCGGGCTTCAACGCAAACCTGCTGATCACCAGTCTCGAGCCACTGATGGCCGAACTGACTCAAGACGCTGCGAGGCTCGCTGATCCATCGAGATCTGTGAGTGCAACCGCCAATTGGTACTTCCTCGCCGCCTCAACCTTTCTGATCACGTTTGTGGGCTGGGCGGTCACGGCACTCTTTGTCGAGAAGCGGCTGAGCAAGAAGCCCGCCGATGAGGGTGGGCCTGACGCCGCGGCAGCCGCGATAGCCGCCAAGGACATCGGCAAGCTGGAATCCAATGAGGTCCGAGGTCTGAAACTCGCCATGTCGGTGGCTGTGCTGCTCGTCGGATTCTTCGCGACGCTGCACTTCTGGCCTGGTTCGCCCCTCAATGGGCTTGACGGCATCTTCCCTCGCTGGGTTGCTGTGGTCGTGCCTCTGATGTTCTTCGTCTTCGTGATTCCCGGCATCGTCTACGGCTGGGTGGTGGGCAACGTGCAATCCACCAAGGACATCGCCAAGCACATGACCGACTCGATGGCCGGCATGGCCCCGATCATCGTGCTCGCGTTCTTCGCCGGCCAGTTCGTGACCTACTTCGGCGAGACGAACCTCGGAGCCATGCTTGCGTTCACCGGAGGCGAGTGGCTCTTCGAGCAGGGCATGCCAACAGCACTGCTGCTGATCGCGTTCATTCTGCTGACGGTTATCTTCAATCTGTTCGTTGGCTCGATGTCAGCGAAGTACACGCTGTTTGCTCCCATCTTCGTGCCCATGTTCATGCTGATCGGCATTAGACCGGAACTGACGCAGGTGGCCTACCGCATCGGTGACTCCGTGTCCAACGTCATCACGCCACTCAACGCTTATCTCGTGATCGTGTTGGTGTTCATGCAGCGATTTGCCCCCAAGGCCGGCATGGGCACCCTTATCGCCATGATGCTGCCGTACACGATCGTCTTCGGCATCGTGTGGACAATCTTCCTGCTGGTCTGGGATGCGCTGGGCTTGCCGCTCGGCGTGGGCGATCCGCTCACGGCCATGGCGCCCTCACCGGCCGGGGCACTTCCCGGCAACTGATCGTGGGCATCGAATTGGCGCTTTGAGGCTTCGGGCAGTTCTGTTCCAGGGAGGGTGCGGACCATGTCATTGAAGGACACACCGGCCGAGGTCCTCTTGCCCGAGAAGGCACGACTGCTCGCAGAGCGGTTCGATCAGCAGACCGCGACGATCGCTGTCATCGGGCTGGGGTATGTCGGCCTGCCCATGACGCGGGCCTTGCATGATGCCGGCCTGAACGTCCTGGGCTTTGATATCGATCAGGCAAAGATCGAAGCGCTGCATCGGGGAGAGGCCTATCTCAAGCACCTCGGCGACGACCTGTTCCGGACCCTCTCCAAGTCCGAACGCTTCGAAGCCACGGGCGAGCCGAGCCGATTGAACGAGGCCGATGCGATCATCATCTGTGTGCCCACGCCGTTGGATGAGGAGCGTTGCCCTGATCTGCAGTTCGTCGAGTCGTCCACGCAGCTCGTGGCTGAGCATCTGCGCGGCTCGCAGTTGATCGTGCTGACTTCGACCAGTTATCCCGGCACAACGCGAGAGGTGTGCGGAGCCATCCTGCGAGACGGCTGCGCGAAGCTGGGCCTGACATTCGGGCAAGACGTGTTTCTTGCCTTCAGCCCGGAGCGTGAAGATCCGGGACGCACGAGCCATACGACTCGCACGACGCCGCGCATCGTCGGAGGAGTCACCCCCATCGACACGGAGCTTGCCCGCCGGATGTTTGCACCGGCGGTCGACACGGTGGTGCCCGTCAGCAGCCCGGAGGTCGCCGAGGCTGCCAAGCTGCTCGAGAATATCTACCGGGCGGTGAACATCGCGCTCGTCAACGAGCTTCGCCCCGCGCTCGAGGCCATGAACGTTGACATTTGGGAGGCGATCAGCGCGGCTTCATCCAAGCCGTTCGGCTTCCAGCCCTTCTATCCCGGACCGGGGCTCGGGGGGCACTGCATCCCGATCGATCCGTTCTATCTCTCGTGGCGCGCGGCTGCGCTCGGCCAGCCCACGCGCTTCATAGAGCTTGCTGGCGAGATCAACCGTCGCAGGCCAGCCCATGTCGTTGATCTACTTCGCGACGAACTGGGACGCCACGGCGCACTACTCCGTGGGGCTCGGGTGCTCGTCATGGGGCTCGCCTACAAGAAGAACGTGGACGATGTCCGCGAGACACCTGCTGCGGAGATCATCCGGTTGCTGCTGCAGGCGGGTGCATGGGTGAGCTATCACGACCCACACATTGCCCGCTTCCCGCTCATGCGGCGCTACGACTTCGATCTCGAATCGGTTGCGATGGACCCGGCCATCATCTCAAAGCAGGATGCTGTGATCATTGTGACGGATC
>CAZSBR010000104.1:0-2898 GCA_964605165.1 uncultured Phycisphaeraceae bacterium | reverse complement strand
GCGATGGACCCGGCCATCATCTCAAAGCAGGATGCTGTGATCATTGTGACGGATCACGACGCGGTTGATTACCAGATGCTGGCAGATCACGCGCAGCTCGTGCTGGACACTCGAAACGCCATGGCCCAGACCAGCCCTTCGGCCGCCCGCGTCGTCAAGGCCTAGCGAGCGGACGCGTTACGAACCGCTGTGGGTCACCTCGCCACGCTCGACGGGCGCACCGGCTGCCTCCCACGCGAGAAAGCCGCCACGGACGTTGATGACATCGAACCCTCGGCGCTTGAGGTAGCTGCAGGATCGTGCCGATCGCACGCCGCTTCTGCAGTTGACGACCAAGGGCTGCGATGTGGGTACCTCGCCGACGCGCGATGCGAGCCGCGTGTGCGCGATGTTGAGAGCCCCCGGGACATGCCCGTCTCGGACCTCGGCCCGGCGACGGACATCGAGCGGCCGGACTGCACCAGCATCGAGTTGACGGCGGGCCTCGTCGATATCGATCTCCTCGATCACGCTCCGGGCCGGGCTGTCGGAGCCGTCAAGCTGCTCGGCGGGCGTCCAGCCGGTGATGTTGTCGAGACCGATGCGCACCAGGTCACGGATGACCTCATCGAGGTGCTCGGGCTTCACGATCAGATGGATGGGTTCATCCTCGCCGATGAACGAGCCTGCGTCTGTGGTGAAGGACTTGATCATCGGCAGCGACAGCGAGCCGGGGAGGTGGCCTGCCCGGAAGGCCTCCCACGGTCGTGTGTCGACGATGGCGGTCGTGAAGCCGTCGATCGCAGCTGCGGCATCCACATCGACGCAGGGTGGCTCAGGCAACTGACCGAGCACGGGCGGCCCGAGCTTGTTCTCGCGCTTCATGCGTGCAAAGTACATCGGCGGCTCGGGCTGATCGGCCAAGATGTAGTCGATGAACCGCTGCTCGTCCGTTGCTGCCGCAAGCGCGGGATTGAACCTGCGCTCATAGCCCATGGTGGTGGTGGGGATGGCGCCGAGCGCCTTGCCGCAGGCGCTTCCCGAGCCGTGGCCGGGCCAGACCTGCACAAACTCGGGCACGGCGTCGAGCGTGCCCACGGTGCGGTAGAGACGCCTCGCTGCGGGCTCCATCGCGCCCGCGTGCCCCGCAGCGGTCTCGAGCAGATCCGGCCGGCCGAGATCGCCGACGAAGACGAAGTCGCCGCTGACCATGCCGATGGGGGCATCGGCACCCGCGCCTCGATCCGTGACCATGTAGACGATGTGCTCGGGCGTGTGGCCCGGGGTGTGCAGCACGCGGAAATCAATGTTGCCGATTGAGAACTGGTCGCCATGCTTCAGCAGCACAAAGTCACACCTGCGGCCCTGGTGCTCGTGGTGTGGCCAGGCGTACTTCCAATCGGCGTCGCCTTCATCGGAGAGATAGACGCGAGCACCGTGTGTGATCGCAAGTTCGCGGGCACCCGAGAGAAAATCGGCGTGGATGTGCGTCTCGGCCGCTGCGACGAGCTTCATGCCGTGCTCGCGGCACAGATTGATGTACCGATCAACATCCCGCTCGGGGTCGATCACAATCGCCTCGCCCGATCGCTGACACCCGATGACATAGGCAGCTTGTGCGAGCTTCTCGTCGTAGACCATTCGCATGAACATGGTGCGTCGTCTTCTTTCCTCTACGGCGTGCTTGGCATCCGTCAGTCGACCGCGTGGCTCTGAAACTCCTCAAGGCTCGCGACGGCCAGCGCTCTCTCGTGCGTCGCTTCGATGACAACCCCGGGAGCGACGCCCGAATCGAAGGCTTCGCGCCACCGGCTCGCGCACACGCACCATCGATCGCCCGGCCTCAGGCCCGGAAACTGATACTCAGGGCGGGGAGTGGTCAGGTCGTTGCCGCGCTGGCGAGAGAACGCGAGGAACTCCGCAGTCATCACGCAGCAGACCGTGTGGGAGCCCATGTCGCTCGGTCCGGTCTCGCAACATCCATCACGGTAGAAGCCGGTCAAGGGTTCGAGCGAGCAGGGGATGAGTTCCTCGCCAAGAAGGTTGCGGGCTGGCACTCGATCGTCCGGTGCGGGCTGGTGCTGGATCATGGATCAACTCGTCAAGGCAACGGTGCCTGTCAGAACCAGTGCTTCTGGCCCTTGAGGTACATCTCTCTGAACTCGGCATCGGTCTTGGTGAGGTAGATGATGCCCTCCACGAGTCCGATGATGCCCATGGCCATGGTCGGCAGGCCGAACAGGAAGCACGATGTGATGATGCCGACGACCGAAACAACGAGCATGATCACAGCAGGCTGGGTGTAGCCCAGAATGAACTTGTGCACCCCGAAGGCGCCCAGCAGGATCCCGAGCACGCCGCAGAGGATCTTCTTGCTCTGCACTTCGCTGTCGGAGAGCGCTACGCCGCTGTCATAGGGCGACTGGGGCGGCGGCGGCGGCACCTCGGATGTGGGTTGGTCCGAGATGCCGGGCGAGTTGGGGGCCGGTTCGTGGTGAGGATCGCTCATGCACCGAGCTTACCGAAATAGATCGCCTCGCGTCGAAAATCGACGCGTGAGCGTTGATATCGGTGGACCATCCTGCTTTGGGCGTACTCAGCCTTCGCGGCTTGCGAAGTAGCGGAGCATGTCGACGCAGCGGGCGGCGTAGCCCGCCTCGTTGTCGTACCACGAGACGACCTTGAAGAAGTGCTCGTTGAGCTCGATGCACGCGCTCGCATCGTAGATGCTGCTGCGGTGGTCGCCGATGAAGTCGCTCGAGACGACCTGCTCTTCGGTATAGCCCAGAACGCCGTCCATGGGTCCAGCCGCGGCCGCCTTCATAGCCTCGTTGATCGCCTTGATCGAGGTTGACTTGGCTGTACGGAACGTGAGGTCCACGCACGAGAAGTCCGCGGTCGGCACGCGGAAGGCCATGC
>CAZSBR010000103.1:6454-8848 GCA_964605165.1 uncultured Phycisphaeraceae bacterium | reverse complement strand
TTACAGCAGCGGGTTCTTCACGCCGTGGGTGTATTCGGTGGTGGGGCTGAGGCGGGGCTGGGGGTTGGCGTAGACATCGGTGGCCAGTTCGCCCGGCTCGGGATCGGGCGAGGACTCGGCGAAGTCGAGTGAGGCCTTGACCGTCTCGCGGATCTCCTTCTGCATTTCCTTCCAGTCGTCCTCGGTGAGCGATGACCGCTCGGTCATGAGGTGGCTTGCGAGTGCAGCGATGGAGTCCTTGCTCTTCCACTCTTCGACCTCGTCCTTGCCGCGGTACTTCTGCGGATCGGACATCGAGTGGCCCTGGTAGCGGTAGGTCTTGAGATCGACAAAGCCGGGGCGCTGGAGGTCGCGGCACTCATCGACGAGGGGCTTGAACTCGTTGTAGACGTTGAGGATGTCGAAGCCATCGATCTGGATGCCCTTGATGCCGTAGCCCTTGGCCTTGAGCACGAGGTCATCGGGCATGGTGGTGCCGCGCTCGATCGAGGTGCCCATGGAATAGCCGTTGTTCTCAACGATGTAGATGACGGGCAGGTTGAAGAGGCCCGCGAGGTTCTGGGCTTCGTGGAAGGCGCCCTGGTTGAGCGCGCCATCACCGAGGTAGCACAGGGCGACCTTCTTGGAGCCCTTGCCCATGACTTCCCACTCGTAGCGGGCAGCGAAGGCGAGGCCTGCGCCGAGGGGCGTCTGAGCTCCGACGATGCCGTGACCACCGAAGAGGTGGTTGGGCTTGTCGAACATGTGCATCGAGCCGCCCTTGCCCTTGGCGCAGCCGGTGACCTTGCCGAACATCTCGGCCATGCATGCGTCGGCGGTCATGCCGCGGGCGAGCGCATGGCCGTGATCGCGGTAGGCGGTGACGATCGGGTCGTCGTGGTTGACAGCGGCGATGGTGCCGACGGCGCAGGCTTCCTGCCCCGAGTAGACGTGGCAGAAGCCGCCGATCTTGGCCTGTTGATAGGCCTGCGCGGTGCGCGTCTCGAACTCGCGGATGAGCTGCATGTCATACAGCCATTTGCGGAGGGTGTCGTCGGAGAGCTGGTCCGTCAATCGGTCGGTGCGTCGTTCGCTGCCGGTGCTCACATCGGTCATGGTCAAGCCTCGTCAAAGACGAAAGCCCGGCAGCGGTCGCCGGGCATGGATCGATTTATCTTGCTCCGTCCACGGAGTGTAGGTGGGCTGAGAGAAGGTCGGGAAGGACCGCTGGAAACCCGCTTTCGCGGCCGGCGGAGGGCCCGGTGGCGCGGCTTGCCGGGGCCTTCCAGCCAGCAGCGTGGCGGTGGATCAGGGCACTGGGCTCATCTGGCCGCTGGCCGGGGAGACCGCGACGCTGCCGATGCTGCCTGCCCGGCTCTGCAGCAGCAGGAGGGCGGTGTGCAGTTGGACATCGATGCCGTCCTCGATGAGGGTGTCGGGATCGACCTCTGATTCGGGGTCCATGGGCTTGCCGAACTCATCGAGGGCCATGACGTCGGCATCGCGGCGGATGCGGGCTGACTCGGTGATCTGCTCGGGGAGCATGGAGACGATCAGATCCGGCTTGACGCCCTTGAGGGGCTGGTCGGGGTGCCGATCGCGGTGGATGAGTCGGCCGCCGGGCAGGCGGTAGTACTGGGTGGTGAGCTTGATGAGCGTGGGCTTGGCAGCGGGCATCTCCCAGACGTTCTGGACGCTGCCCTTGCCGAAGCTTCGCTGACCGACGACGACGACATCGACGAGGCCTTGGTCTGCGTAGTCCTGCAGGGCACCGGCGACGATCTCGCTTGCCGAGGCGGCGCCTTCGTTGATGAGGACAACGGTGGGGGTGTCGGCAAGCGGGGCCAGACCCGCGCCGCTGTTCTCGGCTCCGAGCACGCGGCCATCGGCGCCCTCGATCGACACCACCCGCTGCTGGGAGGCGAACTGGCCGACGATGCCCACAGCCTCGTCGAGCAGGCCGCCGGGATTGAAGCGAAGATCGAGGATGAGCCCGGTCATGCCCTCTGACTGCATCGTGCGGATGGCCTTCCGCATATCGCGGGTCGAGCCGTTCTGGAACTGGCTCAGGCGGATGTAGCCGATGCCGGAATCACGGTCGATAAACCAGTTCCAGTCGTCATCGCCCGGGCCTGTGCGCTTCCAGCCCAGCACGCTCTTGAGGTCGATCACATCGCGTTCGAGCGTGACATCGAAGACCTCAAAGCGGTCTTCCTCGCCCTCGACCTTGATGGGCCGTTCGATGGTGAGCGTGACGGGCGTGCCCTTGGGGCCGGTGATGACATCGACAGCCTGATCGAGCGTGAAGCCGAGGGTGGCCTCGCCATCGACCTTGGAGATGAGGTCATCTGAGCGCAGCCCCGCTCGCTGAGCGGGCGTGCCGGCCAGCGGCGTGACGACCTGCAACTGGCTCAT
>CAZSBR010000103.1:0-6354 GCA_964605165.1 uncultured Phycisphaeraceae bacterium | reverse complement strand
CGGAAGCCGGCAGCGAGCAACTCGTTGGGCGAGGGGCTGTCCACGTGTGCCTGCACCGCACGAACGATCGACCGCGCGACGACGAAGCGATCGATGCCCTCGAGCTTCTCCTGGAAGGAATCGCCCTTGGGGTTGTACGGCGGGAGCGGGTCGAGATCCTCGGCGGCGCGTCGCTCGTTGCGGAGTTCGGAGTACCGCTTGGGCGCGTACATCCTGAGCATCATGAGCCGGGAATTCAGCCGACGAACGTCGTCCGCAAAGCGGTTGGACTCCTCGTGCAATGCATTGAGGCGGAAGAACAACTCGGCTGCGATGACAACCTCGCCTCGTGCTTCGGCGGCCCGGGCCTCGGCCTCTGCAAGACTGATCGCGCGGGCGACATCCGCATCGCGGAGGGCTGCCTGCGGCGCATCGAGCAGCATCTGCAGTTCGGTGGAAGCGCGGAGCGCGTCGCTCAGGTGCACGCCTGTCAGCGGCTCATGAGCGAGGGCGTCGGTCAGTTCCGTGCGCACTTCTGCGAGGCGCGTTGCCCGGTTGGTCTCGCGCTGCTCAAGCGTGTTGCGGAAACGGGCGACGGGCTGGTTGGCCTCGCCGACGATGGCGTTGGAAATCGCTTCGGCTGAGCTGAACGCTCCGGACTTGGCCGAGTCCCACAGCGCCTGGTTGCCCGCATCACGGCTGGTCTGAGTGCTCGACTGGCCAGTGGCGAAGGACACCGAGAGAGCGAGCGTCGCCGCGGCTGCGAGACGGGCGGCGGTGCGTGCCCATCGGCGGGTCGGGCGGGCACGTTCTGATTCGCTGCAACCTGACCGGCTGCAACCGAGGTCGCTGAGTGTGTCGCTGAGACGCATGCATGCTCCTGCGAGAGGGAAATGAAGTTCGCGGCCCGGGGTGGCAGGCCGGCGGCACGGCTTCAAGGAAGGTCCGAAGACCCGCCGCCCATGGATGCACCCGAGCTTACTCGGACTCGGGCCCCACGCTTCCCAAGTCTTTGGCAAGGCATTGCCACAGACTCGGGTTGAGCCTGTTTCGACCCCCAGCGAGGGGGGACTCGATCCGGGCTCGGTGCCAGCGGGCATATGAGGCCATCGGGGTGCAGGTTGCGGGGGGTGGGCCGGATGGCGGGGCGGCGGGCCCGTCCCCGACGTCCGTAAAGCCTTGTTTTGCAGGTGACTATGGCAGATGCGGGCGTTCAGGCCCGGTGGGCGCGCGAGGTTCGGGGAACCCACCAGGCGGTCCAGAGACCGATGACAAGGCACACCACGACCACACTCCCGAGCAGCGTGGGTGTGAAGCCGTCCTCCAAGGGAAACCAACTGGTCTGGGTGGTCAGGCCCACAGCCAGCCCGAGCGCGGGCCCGAGGGTGTAGCCCACCCCGATCAGGGCTTCGTGCTTGCCGCCGGCGTCGACCTCGGCGTCCCCGACGGCCATGGCGTAGTAGAGGGCCGCGGCGTAGATCGCGCCCATCCCGCTGCCGAAGAGAACGAGGGCTGCGATGAGCACGCTCAGCCCGAAGCCGCCCGGGCCGAGGGTGGGGGCGATGATCGACCCGATGAGTCCGGCGACGAGGGCGATGGCACCGGCGATGGGAAGCCACCACCTGCCGTGCCAGCCCGCGAGGCGTTCGAGCAGCAGGAAGACGGCGACACGGGCGATGTGCCACGTCGCGGCGATGGGCGTGTGCCAGACCACAGCGACTCCGAGTTGGCTCAGGGCTGTGGGCTGGTAGGGCGTCCAGACGCTGAAGACGAGGTAGCTGGTGGGCAGCAGCACGCGGCAGAGCGAGAGCAGGGGTCGGTAGACGGGCGGGGTGGGTTCGTGGGTGTCGTCGAGGTGGCGCGCGGGCTTGGGGCTCAGCCGCCAGATCAGGCCGAGGCTGATCAGGTGGAAGACGCCCAGCGCGTTGAGGGCGAGCAGCGGGTCGTTCTTGAGGAACGGGGCCATGCCCCAGTAGGCGACGGGAATGGCCGAAGCCCAGCAGAGATTGAAGCGGCCGACGGCTCTGCGGAGGGGTTGGCCCCGCCGGCCGCCGGCGAGGTAGCTCTCGATGATGGGCCAGAGGGCCCCGGTGAGTGGGCTGTAGGTCAGGGTGAAGACCCAGATCGCCCAGGGGGCGCGGTTGGTCTGACTGAGGACATCGATGGCCAGCCAGGGGAGAAAGCAGAGCAGCCCGAGGACGATGGTGACGAGTGTGAGCACGCTGCGGTGGGTGAGAGCGGCCCTGCTGGCGCTGGCTCTGCGATCGATCATGCGGGTCAGGAGGGGCCCGACGCCGAGGGCTGCAGCGGTGTAGGTGAGCCCGAGCAGGGCGCCCAGGAGGAAGTTCTGATCTCGATCAAAGCCCTGGGACTGCCTGGCGATGAAGAACACGCCATTGGTGACAGCCCCGGTGCCGAGCGAGTTGACGAACGTCAGCGCAAGAACGACGCCAAGGGAGGCTGGCCCCCGAGGAAGCAGCATGGAGCCCGAGTTGGCGATGGGGGTTGGCATGACGGGTGGGTGTGCGCGTTGCAGCGGTCAAAGCTCTGGCTGATCGGGCGAGCGGGGTGATTGGGAGGACTGATGGCGGCGTGTGATTGTCCGGTGTGGGCGGGCATCGTAGAGTGATGCTGCGCTGGAGCCTTGGCTGGCTGTCGAATGGCGGCCGGGGCGAACTTGGGCGTGTGAGCACCCGTAGCTCAACTGGATAGAGCGCTGGCCTCCGAAGCCAGAGGTTTTGGGTTCGAATCCCAACGGGTGTATTGGGGTCAAGCAGGTCTCGGCAGAGGCCGATAGCTCGCTGATGAGCAGGGGTTCAGACCGGCCTGCTCTGGCCGCGGCAGGGTTGAATAAAGCCTCGCCGACGGGCTTGCGACGACGATGCCCTCAACACACAGGGCAGCGCACGGGGCAACGGATAGGAAGGACACCGCGACGCATGATGGCTCCTGCTCAAGCAGTTCTGAACCGAGTTGGCGAACGCCTTGGGGGCACGATGGCTGCCTTCTTGCTCGTTGCTGTGATGCTCATCTCCGGGCTGACGCCCTCGGCCACAGCACAGAGTGAACTGCCCGCGGCCGAGACGCTCTTTGAGCGGCATGTCGAGGCCATCGGTGGTCGCGACGCCCTTGCGACGCACAACAACCGCGTGGTCTACGGCGAGATTGAGTCGGGCACCGGCGACGTGCAGGTGCTCATCGTGAGCCAGGCCAGGCCCAACAAACTGCACTACATCGCGCAGAGCCCCGGGCGTTTCACCATCGTTCGTGCGTTTGACGGCACCACGGCGTGGGGTGTCGAGATGAACGGCGAATCGCGGCTGCTCGACTCAGAGAGCGACGAGGGCAAGGACCTTGCCTTCAACGCCGTCTTTGAGACGGACGCTGCGTACAAGACGCAGTACACGACCATGCGAACGACCGAGCGGACCATCTTCGCGGACAAGCCGGTCTTCGCTGTGGACGTGCAGACATCGAGCGGGCTTTCGCAGCGGATCTTCTTTGATATCGAAGACGGCTTGATCATCGGCAAGACGCAGATCATCGGTGCGGGCAATGCACCGACCGAGCTTGTGTTCAACTACGACGAGTACACCGAGTATGAGGGTGTGAAGCTGGTTTCGAGTCAGCGCCAGACCCTTCGCGGGCAGGTGAACACGATCCGGACGCACTTCGTCGAGGTGAATGTCGACGATCTCCCGGACTTCTCGCCGCCGGCCTCGCTCATGTCAGCCTCGGTTGATGGCTGAGCGGCTCAAGGCAGAGCCTGCTCTGCCGGCTGCTCGCGGGCGGGTCACCGCTTTGCGCTGGCGGTGATGCGGAGTTCGCAGTTGCGGCCAAAGGTCTTGCAGATCGGGTGCTCGCTGCAGGCTTTCTGGCGTGCCGGGCACGATCGCCTGCCGTGCCAGATGAGGCGGTGGCTTAGGTCACACCACTGATCGCGCGGGAAGAGCGCGCAGAGTCTTCGTTCGACGCGCTGGGTGTTGTCGTCGGGTGCGCACAGGCCAAGCCGCTTGCTGAGGCGTTCGACGTGGGTGTCCACGACGAAGCCCATGTTGATGTTGAAGGCGTTGCCGAGCACGACCCCGGCGGTCTTGCGTGCGACGCCTCGGAGCGTGAGCAGGTCATCCATGGTGCTGGGAACCTCGCCGTCGAACTTCTCGACGATGTCCTTCATGGCCGAGTGGATGGACTTTGCCTTGTTGCGGAAGAGGCCGATCGTGCGGATGTGGGGCTCGATCTCGGCGGGTGTGGCGCGGGCGAATGCGGCCGGCGTGGGGAAGGCCTTGAACAGGCCGGGCGTGGCCTTGTTGACCCCGACATCGGTGGACTGGGCCGAGAGGATGGTGGCGATGAGCAGCTCGTGCGGGGTGGTGTAGTCGAGTTCGCAGACGGCGTCGCCGTAGTGCTCGGCCAGTGCCCGGGCGAGCTTGCGTGCTCGGGCCCTTTCGCTGGCGGAGACCTCCGGCAGCTTGAAGGGCAGGTCGCGGAGGCCTCTGGGATTCTCCGGCGTGCGGATCTCGGGTGGCTTGGGTGGCATCGCACGCGACGGTAGTCGACCTACAACTGATGCATGGCGAAGGGGCTTATGGATCTTCCCGAACTCAGTCTGTCGATCGCGGAGTTCGAGGCTGCGGCCAAGCCACGCGAGCGGTTGCTCGCGGTCGCTGAGGCCGGGTTCAGGGCAGTCACGCTCGATGCGCGCACGCCCGGGCTTCGCGCGCGAGAGCTTGATCGATCCGCCCGCCGGGACCTTGCTGCGACGCTGAGGCGCGCAGAGCTTGCGATGGCTGGCATTGATCTGTGGATTCCGGCGGCACACTTTGTGGAGGCTGAGCACGTTGATCGGGCCGTCTCGGTGACGGTGGGGACGATCGATCTGGCTGCGGAGCTTGCGAGCCTGGCGGCGGCCGATGCGGTGGTGCATCTGTCGCTGCCCGAAGCAGGCGGTGAGGACGCGAGCCGGGCGATTGCTGCTGCGGCGGAGACGGCGGGCGTGCAGATCGCGGACCATCGGTGGCCCATGCGAGGCTGGGATGGCCCGGTCGCGGCAGGGCTCGATCCGGCGGTGGCGCTGATGGAGAAGGCGGACCCGACCTTGTCGGCGAGCAGCGGCTCTTTGGTGAGTGCGCGGCTCTCGTCGCTCGGGGATTCAGCGATGCGGGTGGCGATCGATGCTCCGGGCAGCCGGCTGGACGTGGTTGCGTATCGCGCTTCGCTCTCGCTTGCGTCGCTGCTGCGCACGCTTGTGGTGGATGTGCGGGGTGTGCACGACCACGCGCACGCAGCGGCCGCAGCTCGGCGTGCATGGGAAGAAGCAGGCCGATTTGCTGGTTAAGCGTGCGGAGGTGAAGCGATGACGCAGCAGCGTAATGAGTCACTGAAGGTCGCGATCGCGCAGCTCTCGCCCGTGCTGCTGGATCGGGAAGCGACGGTGCAGCGAGCGACCGATGCCGTCAGCGAAGCAGGGCGTGCAGGGGCTCAGCTCGTCGCGTTTGGTGAGACATTCATCCCGGCGTATCCAGTCTGGCTTGCCCGGTCGGATGCTTCTCGCTTTGATGCAACGGACATCAAGGAAGTGCACGCGGCCTATCTCGAGCAGGCAGTGGACCTTGATTCAGATCATCTGGATCCGCTGCGCGATGCAGCGCGAGAGGCCGATACGAAGGTGGTGGTGGGCGTTGCTGAACGGCCTCGCGATCGCGGCTCGCACAGCATCTACTGCACAGCGGTGGTGATTGCGGAGGATGGCTCGATTGCATCAGCCCATCGAAAGCTCATGCCGACCTATGAGGAGCGGTTGAGCTGGTCAATCGGCGATGGGCATGGGCTGGTGACGCACGCCTGCGGTCCGTTCACGCTCGGCGCGCTGAATTGCTGGGAGAACTGGATGCCGCTGGCGAGGGCGAGCCTCTACGCCCAGGGCGAGGACCTGCATGTCGCCATCTGGCCCGGGTGTCTGAGGCTGACGGGCGAGATCACGCGGTTTATTGCCAGAGAGGCTCGGTCGTACGTGATCTCGGCCAGCGCGGTCATCCGCGCGAGCGATGTGCCGAAGGAGTTCCCCCAGCGCGAGAGATGGGTGCGTGACGAGACCGAAGTGTTGTACGATGGCGGATCCTGCATCGCGGGACCCGATGGGCAATGGGTGGTCGAGCCGGTGGTGAACGACGCGGGCTTGATCTACGCCGAGCTAGATCTGAACCGCGTGCTCGAAGAGCGACAGAACTTCGACCCGTCGGGTCATTACGCCAGGCCCGATGTACTTGGTCTCAGCGTCGATCGTCGGCGGCAGGTCTCGGCGAAATTCGTCGACCGGTGACGACAGGTCGGCATCTTGAGATCAAGACCTTCAACCGAGCGCTGCCAATTCCT
>CAZSBR010000102.1:0-9024 GCA_964605165.1 uncultured Phycisphaeraceae bacterium | reverse complement strand
ATCAAGTGGCTCGTCAAGCCGGGCGACACGATCAACGCCACCGATGCGCTCGCAGAGGTCGAGACGGACAAGGCCCTGACCGAGGTCACCAGCCCTCGCGGCGGCACGATTAAGGCTGTCCACGGCGAAGAGGGCACGACCATCAAGGTCGGCGCACTCTTCGTTGAGTTCGAGGCCGATGGCTCAGCCGCTGCGTCAGCCCCCGAGCCCAGCGCTTCGAGCGGGTCCAACGGCACGGCAGCCGAGGAAGACGCGGGCACCGTCGTCGGCGCCATGAGCGATTCGACCCCGGGCATGACGCGCTCGGCGGGCAAGGCGCTGGCGACCCCCGCTGTGCGCAGGTTCGCACGCGACCTCGGCGTCGACATCGACAAGGTGCCCGGCAGCGGCATCGGCGGCCGCGTCACCAAGAAGGACGTGGAGGCCTTCAGCGAGTCGGGCGGCGCCTCGGCAAAGCCCGCCGCCAGCAGTTCGTCCGCTGCCCCACCCGCTCCGCCCGCAGAGTCGAGGCGCCCCCTGCCATCGCAGAGCCCGCCGCCCCAGCACTACCCGCAGCAGCAGTTCGCACCGGGCCACATGCCTCAGCAGCCCATGGCCCAGCCGGCCTTCGGTCAGCATGCCATGGGTCACACCATGCCCGGCATGCACATGCAGCCGATGCCCATGGCGTACATGCCCGTGTACATCCCGGTGCCCATGCCCTTTGGCCAGATGGGTGGCGGCGGCGGCGTGCCCCACGCTCCCGGCTACACACCCGCCACCGGCATGGCACCCATCCCTGACCCGGCACAGACCGCCACGCCCGGGGCGCACATCCCGTTCCGCGGCGTGCGCAGGACGATCGCGGATCGCCTGCGCTCGAGCGTCGATACCGCTGTGCACTTCACCGTGATGGATGAGTGCGACGTGACCGCGATCGACGAACTCCGCAAGCAGGTGTCGGCGCAGACAGGCCAGAAGATCACCTTCCTGCCCTTCGTCGCAGCCGCGGTCTGCCGGGTGCTCAGCGCAGAACTCGGAGGCCGGTTCGGCGCACTCAACGCCACCGTCGACGAACAGGCCGGCGAGATCGTTCAGCACGGCCCGGTGCACCTCGGTGTTGCCACCGACACCGATTCAGGCCTGATGGTCCCCGTCATTCCAGACGCGCACCGCCTCGACGTGCCCTCGCTCGGACGCGAGATTGCCTCGACCGCCGCGTCGGCTCGTGATCGTTCCATCAGCCGTGACCGGCTCATGGGCTCGACCTTCACGATCAGCAACGTGGGCAGCCGGGCCGGCCGTTTCGCAACGCCCGTCATCAACGTGCCCGAGGTGGCCATCCTCGCGGTCGGCAAGGCGTATGACGGCGTCGTCGTTCGCGATGGTCAGGCAGTCGTCGGCAAGATCATGCCGATGAGCCTCGCGTGCGATCACCGCGTGGTCGATGGCGCCACCGCAGCCCTTGCCCTGGCCGAAATCATCCAGTTGCTGAGTGAACCTCATCAGCTTCTTCATTGACGCTTCTCGAGGCGGCTGAGCATCTCTCGGGCTGTGGAGCGTGCCAACGGCTCGGCCTTGGCATTCCACGCGAGGTCTTCGAGGGCCTGCGTGAGGCGCTGTGCATCAGCATCGTTGGTGCGTTTGTCGACGATGGCATTGCACGCATTGATCACTGCGTTGCGGTGTGCCTGCCCCAGCGAGATACGCTTGAGTGCGCTCTTGGCAAACCGAGCCCGCCGCGTCTGCTCATCCCAGGAGAGAACATCGAGCAGATCGAAGCTCGGTCGCCCGCCCTGCGCCGGCTCCACGCTGCCTCGGGGGCGGTTGTGTGGGCAGACCTCCTGGCAGATGTCGCAGCCGGCAAACCAATCGCCCACGCTGCTCGAAAGCCGGGGGTCGATCATCGAGCGATGCTCGATGGTCAGGTAGCTGATGCACCTTGAGGCATTGACGCTGTAGGGCGTGATGGCATCGGTCGGGCAGGCATCGATGCAGCGGGTGCATGTGCCGCAGTGGTCGGTCACGACCCGCTGCGTCTCGGGCACGGCAAGCTCCAGCGTGGTCACGAAGCCACCCAATACGAACCAACTGCCGATCTCCGGATCAATGGCGAGCGTGTGCTTGCCCGTCCAGCCGAGTCCCGCCCGCTGGGCGAGTTCGCGCTCGGCGATCGGCGCCGTATCCGTGAACACCCGAAACTCATGCGCTGCGAATGCTCGGCGAAGCTCATCGGTGATCGCAAACAGCCGGCGCTTGAGCCGCGTGTGGTAGTCATCGCTACCGGCATAGCGGGCAATGCGCCCGGAGGCCTGAGCAACAGGTGGCGTTTGGGCATCAGAACCGGGGGTGTGGTAGACGTCGGCCACCATCACCGCAGCCCTCGCGCCCTCGAGCAGCGTGCGGGGCCGCTTGCGCTGAGCCGCCGTATCAGCAAGCCACTGCATCTCGCCGTGACGCCCCTGGGCCAACCACGTATCGAGCGATTCGGGGCGTTCGATGTCGTCCAGCGTCGCGATGCCTGCCCGGTGGAAGCCGGCACGAATGCAGAGATCGACCACCGCGCTGCTGAGGGCCTCGCCTGCAAGCGCGTTCAGAGCCGCAGGCATCACACCCCGACAGCGACGCGCGGATTTGACACGAGCACCGAAGACGCTGGCATCGACATGCGAAGCGCGTCCGCAACAGTCCGCAGCACGTTCTCGGTAGCCCCGTGTCTCTCGACAAGCTCGGGCACCCACGCCACGGGCCACTCAACACTCACCCACCCGCGGTACGCCGCTTCTGTAAGAACCTTCGAGAAGGACCTCGCCTCGGCGGGTGTCGTTGGCCTTGGGTTGCCCTCGGCATCAAGTGTTCGCACACGCACCATGGCCAGACGGGTTCCGAGCTCGCGAACAGCCTGTTCCAGCGTTGCTCCCCCGGCACTCCCCACCGCGATGTCATACACAGCCTTGAGCTGCGGATGCTGCTCGCACGCCTCGAAGAGCTCCGCGAGTTGTGCTGGCGTCTGGAAGGACCCGCCATTCTCGATGACGACATTCACGCTGCGCGCTCGGGCGGTATCCAGCACCGGCATCATGGCGGCTGCGATGCGCTTGATGGCCCTCGTGCGTTTCTCGTTGCCCTGCACCTCGAAGCCGAAGACACGCACGAGGCGGCAGCCCATGTCATCAGCCGCATCGACAGCCCGCTGGGCCGGGCGCGAACGGTGAGCAAAGCTCGGCAGTGCCCGGCCGATCACGGGCGGCCACACCGGGGCATCGAATCGGAAAGACGTCGAAAGACAGGCGATCTCAACACCCGTTGCCACGGCTCGCTGGCGGAGCTTGCCCGCACCGGTAAGAGCGGGCTCACAGAGGAGCGTGGGGTCGTTGGCCCCGAGTGTTCGCAGTTCGATCCCGTCGTAGCCGCAGGCCGAGGCCAGCTCAAAGGCATCCCGAATCGTCCTATCGGGGCAAGCCACCGTGCTGAAAGCGAGCTTGAACATCGACACTCCTTGCAACCGTCCTCAGATCCACAGGTTGGCATGATAGATCAGGCGATCCGCGCCCACCAGCATCCCCCCGCAGCGGGGTGCCCGCGGGCAGTTTGTGCCGATTGAATCGGTCATTTCGGACCCCACGGCTGCAAACTCCGCGCGACCGGCGCCTTGGGCTCACATTTCCCCGCGACCCGTTCAAGCGCACCGGCGCCCCCGACCGAAATCGACCGTGCATGAGCCGATGGAGCTTTCCCATGGCCCGATCCGTACGCCCGCGCGCCACGCTTCGAGTGTTCGCAGCCGGTTTGTGTCTGGCTGCTGCCCTTGGCCTTGGCGCCTGCAGCGGTTCCTCGGCACGCTCGGACTACTACACGGTTCGAGGCTTCTTCGTTCAGCCGAGCACCTCACCCGCAGCGATCGCCGCCGCGCCGCTTGATTGAAGCGAACACCCTCCCCAGACGCTCGATGGCCGTAGGCTTTACTCACCTTCAATGGATGAGGAGCTTTGCCATGCCCGCGAGCCACTATGCGGACTATCTCGATCTCGACACCCTGCTCAGCGCCCAGCACCCGCGTTCCGAGCCCGAGCACCACGACGAGTTGCTCTTCATCATCCAGCACCAGACCACCGAGCTGTGGTTCAAGCTGATGCTGCACGAGCTCAATCAGGCGGTGTTGCTGGTCAAGTCTGATGACCTCGGACCCTGCTTCAAGATTCTCGCGCGCGTCAAGCACATCACAGAACAGATCCTGAATCAATGGAGCGTCCTCGCGACGCTCACACCGCCGGAGTACCTCAGGTTCAGACATGTGCTCGGATCAGCGAGCGGGTTCCAGAGCAGCCAGTTCCGGCTCATCGAATGCATCCTGGGGCTCAAGAATCCCGCAGCTCTCAAGTTCCAGTTGGAGCACCCCGAGGCACGGGAAAGGCTCCAGCAAGCGCTCGAGAGCCCAAGCATCTACGACGAGTTCCTCCGCCTCCTGGCAAGGCGAGGCTTTGAGATCCCCCAGCAGGTGCTGCAGCGCGATGTCACCCAGCCTCACGAACCCTGTGACGAGCTTCGGCCGGTCTTCAAGACCATCTATGAGAATACCGACACGCATTGGGAGCTCTACGAGATGTGCGAGAAGCTCGTCGATATCGACGAGCAGTGGGCACTCTGGCGGTTCCGCCATGTGAAGGTCGTCGAGCGCGTCATCGGATTCAAGCGAGGAACCGGGGGCACCGCGGGCGTGAAGTACCTCAGGGACATCGTGGACCGCCGCTTCTTTCCCGAACTCTGGGATGTGCGAACCGAACTCACGCCACAAGCCTGAGCCAGCCTTCGAGGTAAGCGGCTGAAAGACCGCCCCGAGCCATCCCAACAAACTCCTCAGCAATCTCGCAGAGGGCTCGTCCCTGCTGCGGCGTTCCAGCAGGGAGAACCACATGCTCGCTTCAGTCCCCCCGATCCTCGCCAAGTCTGCCCTTCTGTGCGCCACCATGTCGGTGCCGGCGATGAGCGGCTGCGTCTCCTGGACCGACCTCCGCTACGAAGAGGTCCGCAGCTTCGTGCTTGATCTGCCCGCCGATACCTCGGTGCACCTCGTGACGCCCTACGGCGATGTAGACGTTGCCGGACGCGACAGTTCGCCTCCGTCCTGGATCGGCCCGGACGATCAACCAGACGCCACGCAGACGCCCCCGAACCACACCATCATCTACGCCCGCGTTCGATCCTCCGACGAATCAAGACTCGCTCAGATCGTCATCGCTCCGGTGCTGCTCGATGGACGGCTGACCATCGACCCCACGTTGCCGCCCAAGGTGGGTAAGAGCAAGGATGCCATTGACTTCGTCATCCTCGCGGGCCGACAACCCGGAGCGATTGACATCGACACCGGCTACGGCGATGTCAGCGTCGTCACCCCGCACGCGAGCGCAGCCATCGACACCGGCTATGGCGATGTCACGCTCCAGGACACGCTCGGCTCATCCACCATCAACACCGGCTACGGCGACGTCGATGCGACACACATCATGGGCCCGCTCAAGATCGACTCCGGCTACGGCGATTTCCGCGTCAGCCTGCCGTCGAACTTTCAGGGCAAGCTAGGCCTAGCAACTGGCTACGGCGATATCACACTCGTCAGCCTGACAGTGCCCGAAGGACCGATCGTCCTCGGCACGGGCTACGGCGACGTCACTCTGAACGATCATCTCGGTGCATCGGGCCGGGCCATCAGCCGCAGCAAGGGTGCTGCAGCCATCGCCGGTGACTCCAACTTCCCCGCGTGGTCTGTCTCGACCGGGTACGGCGATATCGACGCTCGAATCACCTCGCCGTGAGGCAGGCAACCCACGAAGTTCGAGTCACAGACAGCAGGGTCCGCCTCGCTGTGCTGACGGCTCATATGGTGTTCGTGCGATGACGAACACCATCCAACATGCTGTCGAGCAATTGCCATCGGCCCCCCTCACAGAGGAGGCGCTGATCGAGCACATCCATCCTCTGTTCAGCAGGGTGCTGCGCCGACAGGAGATCTACCTGGCCAATCACTCGCTCGGTCGGCCCCTGGACCGAACCGCCCACGACATCCGCGAAGCTGTGGACCTTTGGTACGAAGATCTCGACGGCGCGTGGAACGGCTGGCAACTGCGGATGGACCAGTATCGCCGCGGCTGGGCATCGCTCATCGGTTCCAGCCGGTGGGACGCAGTCGTGCCCAAGACCGCTGCGGGCCAGGGGCTTCGCGCGGTGCTGAATACATTCGACGCGCCACCCTCCATCGTGACCACGCGCGGCGAGTTCGACTCGATCGACTTCATCCTGAAGACCTACGAACTCAAGAAACGTGCCTCGGTTTCCTGGGTCGACGCCGGCGACGATGGACGCTTCGACGCGGACCGAGTTGCAGGCGCCATCTCGGACTCGACGGATCTCGTCATCGTCAGCGCGGTCATCTTTGCAAGCGGCCAACGCATCGAGGGGCTGGACAGGATCGTCAGAAAGGCGCACGACAACGGAGCGATGGTCCTGCTCGATACCTACCACGCAGCCGGCGCCATGCCCATGAACGTGGATGCACTCGACGTCGATTTCGCCATAGGCGGCAGCTACAAGTACGTCCGCGGGGCCGCCGGCGCAGGGTGGCTTTGGATCAATCCCCGACACCTGAGCGACTCAGACCAGCCCGACCTCCGAACGCTCGACACCGGCTGGTTCGCAAAGGCGGGCACGATGGAGTTCACGCGTGACGAGACGCCGCGTCTGCGCACCGGCGGCGACGCATGGCTCGAATCCACGCCCCCCGTGCTTGTCTTCGTCCAGGCGCTGGCGGGGCTTGAACTCCTCAACGCCCTCGGGCTCGACCGCGTGGCCGCATACAACGCCGAGCAACAGGAGTATCTCGCGACAGCTCTCGAGCAGCAGGGTGTCCCGCTGCATCTGATCTCACCTCGCGGCGCGTTTCTCACAGCCAAGAGTGACGACCCTCATGGCGACGCAGCCAGACTCCGTGAAGCGGGCGTCGTGGTCGATGCTCGCTTCGACGCGTCGGGCCGAGGCCTGCTGAGATTCTGTCCAGACCTGCTCAACACGCGCCGGGAACTCTCAGATGCTACCGAGATCGCAGGCAGCGTGCTCACCTGACGCCTCGCCTTGTCTTGTCTTGACGAGCCGTTGTGAGCCATCAGCCTCGCTGCTCTGCGCTGTCGTGCTCGAGATCCCCCGACCGAGGCAGCGTGATCACCACGTCGGTGCCCACTCCTTCCTCGGCGTGGAGTTCGAACTGGCCGTGCATCGCCTCGATCAGCTTCCTCGTGATGGGCAGACCCAGCCCCGAACCGCCCGACTTGGTCGTGAAGTAAGGCTCAAACACCCGGCTGCGAGTCTCTGCCGACATGCCGGGCCCGGTGTCGGTGATATGCAGGTTGAGATGATCGCTGTGGGCTGTCGTCCTCAGTATCAACTCGGCGGCCTTGGCCCGGCCTGGCTCCTCGGGCTGCGATTCCATGGCCTGCACCGCATTGAGCAGCAGGTTCAGAATGGCCTGCTTGAGATGGCTTGCATCCACCCTCGCGCGGAGCGCTTCATCTGCAAGCTGAATCCGCAGACGAACCCCCCGCTGCTCGGCCTGAGGAAGGAAGAAATCCGCAACGTCGCGCACCAGTTCGTTGACGTCCGCCACCTGCAGATCAAGACGAGTTTCTCCCGCGAACTCCAGGAAGTCTGTGAGAATGCCCTCCAGCCGCTCGACCTCACGGCTCAGGGCCAGCGCCCTCCGCGAAAGCCGAGCCGCCTCTTCCGGCTCCGTCTTGAGGTCCTCGATCATCTCGGCGAGCAGACGCGTGTTGAGCCCGATGGTTGAGAGCGGATTCTTGATCTCATGCGCAAGCCCCCCCGTCATGCGGGCGATGGTCTCAAGCTCCGCCTCAAGCTTGCGCACATCGCGCTGCGGCAACAGCGCTGCCCGCTCTGAAGCGATCTCCGAGGCGCCGGGTGATCCAGCGGCCGGCGTCGACCTTGGAGCGACATTGGTCCATCGAGCGCGCAGCTTGACGCCATACGCGCCTGCGAGTGCCCCCAGCACCGCAGCGCCGCCCACCATCGCCATGTGAACCCAAAGCTCCATCGGCCAAGCCTAGCGATCGAAACCTCATCGCCCCCAGGCCAGGCCTGAGCCCTCAGGTCCGCCGAGGGCTGTGCGTGCGATCCGTCTTGACGACAACCTCGGGATCTTCGCGCGCAACGCGGGTCGCCTTCCAGCCGCGAGGCGTCTCCACCGCGTCGTACTCGACGCGAGCACCATCCTGCAGCACACGGAAACCATCACCCTGAATCACCGAGTAATGGGCAAAGATGTCCTGTCCCTCGGGACCGACAATGAACCCAAACCCCTTGCGAGGATCAAACCACTTGACCTCGCCAGAGGCCGCCTCCAACGTGGCATGGGTTTCTTCGCTTCGTACTCTTTCAACATGGTCACTCATGCGAGCACCGACCTTTCGCCAGAACGCGAATCGGCTACCGGACGAAATCGCCTCGCCACACCATACCGAACCGGGGTTTCCCTGCCAAGAGTGCAAAAGTCAAGGCGGGGCCCCACTGGGCCCCGCACTTTGACCAAGCTTTGATAATTGAATACCGGACAGATACTTACGACCGAGGGATATCAGGTGGTTTCCGCGGTCTCAGGGGCCTCCTCGGAGGCATTTTCACCCTCCGCGGCGCGCTCCTCGGGGCTCAGGGCCTGCTTGCGGCTGAGCTTGATGCGGCCCTGGTCGTCCACCAGAATCACCTTGACCTTCACTTCGTCGCCCACCTTGACGACGTCGCTGACGGACTTGACATAGCCGTCGGCAAGCTCCGAGATGTGACACATGCCGTCGGTCCCCGGCGCGAGCTCGATGAACGCACCGAAGTCCTTCGTCGAGACCACCTTGCCAGTGAAGATCGTGCCGACCTTGATCTCTTCGGTGATCGCCTCCACCTCGGCCTTGGCCTGCTCGATCATCTCGCCGCTCGAAGAGCTCAGCAGCACCGTGCCGTCGTCCTCGACGTCGATGTTCACGCCGTACT
>CAZSBR010000101.1:4780-9053 GCA_964605165.1 uncultured Phycisphaeraceae bacterium | reverse complement strand
GAGATCGCGTTCTGTCTTTCGGGCACGGGCAACGGCTCGGGCAGCACTGCGCTGCGCATCGTCGATGTCACCAACAAGTCCAACATGTTCCTCCTGAGCACCATCTCCTGGTCAGGCGCGCGCTACTCCCACCAGGGCTGGCTCAGCGAAGACCGCAAGTACATCTACGTCAACGACGAACTCGACGAGGGACAGACCGTCAGCGTCACCACCACGCGCATCTTCAACGTCGAGGACATCAACAACCCCTCGTTCGTCGGCACCACCACCTCCGGCAGGCCCGCGATCGACCACAACCTCTACATCCACGATGGCTACATGTATCAGTCCAACTACCGCTCGGGCCTGCGCGTCTTTGACATGGCCAACCCCGAAGCACCGGTGCAGGTCGCGTGGTTCGACTCCTTCCCGGGCTCGGACAGCGCCTCCTTCAACGGCGCGTGGAGCAACTACCCCTTCCTGCCCAGCGGCACGATCATCCTGAGCGATATCGAGCGCGGCCTCTTCCTGCTCCGCCTCGCTGTGGATCGTCTCGACATCGACCTCGTCAGCCAGGCGCCCGCTGTGCTCGCTCCGGGCAGCGACGCGAGCATCGAGGTGAGCATTCAGGAGGTCGGGCTTACGCTTGACCCCGCCTCGGTGAACATGGTCCTCACGGATTCGGCGGGCACACGCGCGATTCCCGGCACGCCCACCACGGGCAATCGCTTCAGCTTCGCGTTCGATGATCTGCAGTGCTTCGACGAGGTCTCGTACTACATCGAAGCCGAGTCCACGCAGGGCGATCTCTTCCGCTTCCCCGCAGCCGGCGCCACCGCGCCGCTGTCAGCCATCGTCGCAAGCGATCAGGCCACGGTCTTTGCCGATAGCTTCAACACCAACCAGGGCTGGAGCGTCACCAACTCGCCAGGTCTTACCGACGGCGAATGGACCCGCGGCCAGCCCGCCGGCGGCGGCGAACGCGGCGACCCGGCCAGCGACTTTGACGGCAACGGCTTTGCCTACCTCACCGACAACGTCAGCGGCAACAGCGACGTCGATGGCGGTTCAACCTTCCTCGTCAGCCCCGCCTTCGACGGCACGGGCGGCGAGCAGGTCTTTGCTACCTACGCCATCTGGTACTCCAACAGCTTCGGCAATGCGCCCAACGCCGACGTCTTCACCGTTGAAGTCTCCAACAACAACGGTGCCTCCTGGCTGCCGCTGCAAACCATCGGCCCCGCTTCGCAGGACACGTGGCGCGAGTTCACCTTCCGCCTCGATGGCATCGTCGCGCCAACCTCCAGCATGCGCCTCAGGTTTACCGCTTCAGACCTCGGCGATGGCTCGGTCGTTGAGGCAGCCGTCGATGCCGTGCGCATCGAAGCCATCGCCTGCGAGCAGCCCGCAAACTGCCCCTTCGATATCGCAGACGACTTCGGCTTTGCCGGCGCGGACAACCAGGTGAGCTTCGGCGACTTCCTCTTCGCCCTGACGCTCCTCGGCCCGTGCCCGGGCGGCACGCCCGGCTGCGGCGGCGACATCGCCGACGACTTCGGCTTCGCCGGCGGCGATGGGCAGGTCAGCTTCGGCGACTTCCTCTTCGCGCTGAGCGTTCTCGGCCCCTGCCCGTAAGACTCGTTACCAAACGGTCTGTGAATTCCCGTTCATCTGTCCGGGGAAAGACCTGTTTGCATCGGTTCAGCAAAGCGCTCGCCCGCCCGGGCGGGTGTTTTTGTTCATCAGTCCCGAGCGCTCCGGTAGACTCGCAAGACGCTGTCGTGTGTCACGCCAGCGGTCATGCGCGTGTTTCATCCGCAGGTTGCCAAAGAGAGATCCACACCATGCAGAGCCTCCGCTTCCTCGTCGCTGTCAGCGGTCTTGCCACCGGTCTGACCAGCACCCTCGCGCTCGGTCAGTTTGTCGATTCGCCCGATGGCGACATCGGTCACGAGCTCATCATCCGCTCGGCGACCGACAAGCCCTTCCCCATGGCCGACCCCTTCAACCCTGCGCCCAACAAGGTGAACGCCGACTTCGTCTTCGGCGGCGGCGCCGTCGAGGGTGATGGCCCCAACGCCATCGCCTTCACGCCCGATGGCTCGGCGTTTGTCGTCGCTCACCGCGAGTCGCGCAACCTCATCATCTGGGATACCGCCACGCTTAGCTTCCTCGGCAGCATCGATCTTCCCGGCTCGCCCGTCTCCGTCGCAATCACGCCCGATGGCAACACGGCTGTCGCCGCGCTCGTGGACACCGATTACGCCGCCATCGTCGATCTCAACACCAGCACCATCAGCGCCGTCGTGCCCATCGGTGATGCGCCCGGTGCTGTGGTCATCATGCCCGCGGGTGATCTCGCGGTGATCTCCGCCGCCGTGGACCGAGAGCTGGTCGTCATCGATCTCAACACCAACACCGAGGTCCGCCGCATCAGCGACATCGGCTTCAGCCAGACGCTCGCCTTCTCGACCATCTTCCTGCAGCGGATCAGCTACTCGAGCCCGGTTGTCGTCGACAACGACCGCCTGATCAACCTCGATCGCTTCCGCCCCAACCCCCAGCCCGATGAGATCCAGTTCATCAACGTGCGGACGGGTGCTGTCAACCGCCTCGTGCCAAGCGTGATCGAACCCAACGATGTCGATATCTCCGCCGACGGCACCACCGCGGTGGTGGCACACGCCAACCAGCCCGAGCTGACCGTCATCGATGTTGCGACCGAAGCCATCACGAGCACCATCCCGCTGCCCGAGAACGCCAACTTCTCAGCGCAGATCGCGGTGAACAACAATGCCACCCGCGCGGCCTACACCATCTCCAACAACACGCGGACGATTGACCTGACCACCGGCATCGCCGGGCCCACCCTCGGCACCGCCACGCTCAACGACCTCATCACCACGCCCGATGGCAACCGCGTCGCCGGCATCGGCTTCCGTGGCACGGTCATTGATCTCAACGCCGGCACCAACCTCGGCAACCTCAACCAGATCGTCTCGACCGATCTCGGCGCGATGACCCCCGACGGCTCGCGCGTCGTGCAGGTCTCGACCACCTTCGGCGAGGACCTCGTCGTCATCGAGACCGATGCAACCCCAGCCCTCGTCGGCACGCGCTTCACCGGCCCGGACTTCGAGGGCGACCGCATGATCGGCACCGCCATCAGCCCCGATGGCTCCCTCGCCGTCGGCATCAACAAGATCTCCGACAACGCCGTCATCTACGACACCGTCTCCGGCGCACGCCTGGCCGAGGTCGAGGTCGGGCTCCGCCCCGACGCCATCGGCATCTCGCCCGATGGCAGCAAGGCTGTCGTCGCCAATGGCGACAGCTTCTTCGCCTCGGTCATCGACCTCGGCACGTTCAACGTCACCAACGTGCCCATGGGTCGCCGCGGCAGCCAGGTGCTCTTCAGCCCCGACAGCCAGTTCGCCTACATCCCAGTCGTCGCCGATGGCGATGGTGTCACACGCATCAACCTCAACACCCTCACCGTCGATGGCCCCAAGATCCTCACGGGCAACATGGGCGGCGTGGGCTACGCCTTCAGCCAGTCCAGCGGCGCCGCCATCAGCCCCGATGGATCGACGATCGCTGTGGCCGGCTCCTTCGATGACGTCGTCTCCTTCATCGACGCCACCACATGGACAGACCTCGGCGATGTCTTCACCGGCGGCGACTTCCCGACCTTCGTCGCCTTCAGCCCCGATGGGCAGACGCTCGTCGCCACCAACCGCAACTCCGATGACCTCGCTGTCATCGATGTCCCGAGCCAGACGCTCGTCAACAACATCGTCGTCGGCGATTCGCCCGGCTACCCCGTGGTGAGCGATGATGTCCGTGCCTTCCTCCTCAACTTCAACGATGATGTCGTCGCTGAGGTCAACCTCAACACCGGCATCCAGACCAACACCTTCCCCTACCTGCCCGACATGCTCACGTCCGTCTCGGGCGTCGGTCTGCAACTCGATAACGCGGGCGACCGCCTCTACGTCGCCTACGGCAACACGTCCGTGTCGCTCGGCGGGAGCATCGGCTTTGCCACCGCTGAGGAAGGCTTCATCGACGTCTTCGATGTCTCGGGCCTCCTCGGAGCACCCATCGAGACCATCACGCTCAACCGCGGCCCATCGAACCTCTCGGCCTCCGACGACTTCACAGTCTTCGGCTCGGGTGCGCCCATCGGCGATGGCATGGTCATCACGTCGCTCGCAGCGCCCTGCCCCTTCGATATCGCCGACGACTTCGGCTTTGCCGGCGGCGATGGCCAGGTCAGCTTCGGCGACTTCCT
>CAZSBR010000101.1:0-4680 GCA_964605165.1 uncultured Phycisphaeraceae bacterium | reverse complement strand
CCGACGACTTCGGCTTTGCCGGCGGCGATGGCCAGGTCAGCTTCGGCGACTTCCTCTTCGCCCTGACCCTCCTCGGGCCCTGTCCGGGCGGCGCGCCGGGTTGCGACGGCGATGTCGCCGACGACTTCGGCTTTGCCGGCGGCGATGGCCAGGTCAGCTTCGGCGACTTCCTGTTCGCGCTGTCCATCCTCGGCCCCTGCCCATAAGGCAAGACAAACGCTCACTCAGCCGCCAGCGGGCTGAGCAACTCGAACGTGTACTCATGGACGCGCCACGCTCCCAGGCTGGCGCGTCCTTTTTCATGCGCACGCACCTCGTCGCTTGTCGCATCGGCGCGCACCAGCACATGCGCTTCTGCGGGCCACGCGGCTTGAGCAGGCAGCCACCGCACGCGCGCATCGGCCCGCTCAAGCTCCCACAGCACCTCGGGCCGCGCCTCGATCGCATGGTCAGCAATGACCATCGCCCCCGCGGGCAGGGTCGCTGCGATCGAGCGCCCGGCCTCGCGGCCAGACTGGGTCCGCAGCGTCGGCTGGAGCCAAAGCGCAAACACGATGCCGCCAATCACGAGCATGGCTGTCATCACGCGCGGTTCGCCCAGCAGCATCCACCGCGCGATGCGCGCACGCTGGGCTGTCATCTGCTGCATCCCCGCGACGCACCAGCCGGCCAGCGGCGGCACAAACACCAGAGCGGGCAGCCCATAGCGGTTGTTCGAAACGCCCGAAAGCAAGAACACGCCGAGCGTGATGAGCATCGCAAACACAAGCCCGCGCGAGATCTTCCTGGGCCCCGGCTCCTGGCCAAGCGGCTCGGCCAGCGCATCCGGGCCCCACGGGAACAACGCAGCGAGCGTCATCGGCAGGCCCATGATCAGCACCGCGGGTGCGAACACAGCCATGTCGCCCAGCCGGCCAAGGTCCCACAGGAACGCGCCCGGGCTCTGCGAGACCACATCCGTGCCCGCGGTGAGCCTCGCAGCAGCAAACCACCACGCGACAAAGACAACCGCCGCGCTGAACAACGCCCACCACAGCCGTCCATGCGTAAGCGTGCGCACCGACCGCTCCACAATCGCGCACGCTGCCACCGCGCCCGCCAGCGCCGGCAGGCCCGCGGGGCCCTTGACGAACAGCATGAGCGCCGTGCCCACTGCCAGCACAGCCGCGCTGGCCATGCTCCGCCTCTGGTGGAGCAGCAGATCGATGGCTGCCAGCGAAGCGGCCAGCGTGGCTGCGAACATCGGCGCTTCGAGTTCGGCGGCTCTGCCGTGAATCCACAGCACGGGCATCAGCAGCGCCGCAAGCCCGCCCGCAAGCCGTGCGCCCGGGCCGAACCACCTGCCCGCGTACACCGCGCTGGCCACAGCAGCGAGCAGCATGCTCACCGCCGATACGAGCCGAGCGCTCAACTCCCCCGCGCCGAAGACCCACGCGCTGGCTGCAACAGCCCACGTCATGCCCGGCGGCTTGCGCAGATACACACGCTCGAACAACGTCGGCGCGATCCAGTCCGCCGCTGACGCATCGCCCGCACGCGTCTTCTCGAGCAACTCAAACGCCGGTACAGCCCGGTGGCCTTCCGTATCCGTCAGGCCCGTGGCACCCAGCCCCGGCAGGTAGACAATCGACCACGCTGCCAGCAGCAGCGCTGCGCACGCCCAGACGGCCAGCCCCGACCGCTGCGCGTTCACTCGCTGCTTTCATCTGCCGGGACGTCAGCGACCATTGGCCCACCCGCGCGGCTCTTGCGGACCTCGCCGCCCGTGCGCACCGCGACCTCGACCGGCCACGTCCATTCCTCGAGCATCTGGCGCACGAACGTGTTCGGATCGTCCGGGTCGTGGTCGAACTGGAACGACTCCTCGTACGCCTCCTCGAACGTCCAGCCCTGCTCGATCTGGCGGAACATCGCGATCGCACACCCCGTCCGCTGGCTGCCCGCAGCACAGTGCACGAGGATCGGCCGCTTGCTCTCGTCACGTATCAGCCGCAGCGCTGTGGCGTAGTACTCGGGATCGCCCGTCGCGTCGCCCTCCAGGTTGAGGCGGATGCGCTCGACGCCCAGGGCGTCAGCGGTGCGCTGGGCCAGCAATTCCTCATGGCTGCCCGGCGTGTGGGCCCCGAGGTCCAGCACCGTCTTGATGCCGTAGCGCTCCACGACGGACTTCAATCCCCCCGGCGTCGGTTCGCCCGAGCGATAGATCTCCCCAGCCACCACCACGCCGAAGCGCTTGGGCTCGAGGTTGGGCGCGATCAGTTCCGTGTAGCCGAAGATCCCCGCGACCAGCGCGATGATGCCCAGCCAGATCAGCCGCTCTGTGCGCACGCGTCGGCGGCGCTTGGGATCCGATTCCGCTGCCAGGCCCGCGGTCTCAGGCGTCTCAGCGGGCTTCACCGGGCTCGTCACGCGATGGCTTCGGGCGTGTGCGTTCATGCGCGATTGCATCCTCGGTCTACGATTCGGGCCATGGCCGCCAATGCATCGTATCCCGAAGCGGTCGATCGGCTCATCGCCCGTCTGAGCGACCTGCCGGGCATCGGCCGCCGCTCGGCCGAGCGCCTCGCCTTCCACCTGCTGACCTCCGATCCGGATGTCCCGAGGACCCTCGCCCAGGCCCTGATCGACCTCCGGGAGACCGTCGCCCACTGCTCCATCTGCATGCACCTGACGGATCGCGGCCGCGACCCCTGCGCGATCTGTTCGGATCCCAAGCGGGACCGCGCCACCGTCCTCGTCGTCGAGCAGCCGCGCGATCTCATCGCCCTCGAAGCCACCGGCATGTACAGCGGGCTCTACCACGTCCTCATGGGCCGCCTGAGCCCCCTCGATGGCATCGGCCCGGGCGAACTCACCATCGCCCACCTGCTCGACCGCCTCGATCAGCCCGCCACGCCCGAGCAGCCCGCGATCACCGAGGTCGTCCTCGGGCTCAACCCCACGCTCGAAGGCGATGGCACCGCCCTCTACCTCGCAGAGCAACTCCACAGCCGGCAGATCACCGTCTCTCGTCTCGCCCGAGGCCTGCCCAGCGGCTCAGAACTGGAGTTTGCCAACCGCGCCGCCCTCGCCGACGCCCTCCACGGCCGCCAGCGCGTCGGGCCCGCTTCCGACTGAGCGCGGATCCGGGCTTCTAGGCCCTTCCAAAATCCGCACCACTGCAACTCGCGGGCCAAAATCCAACGAAAGAATCGCAGCACCGCCGATACGATTTCAAGAGCGGCCCACGCCCGCTCGCGAAAGGCGGAGCCCTTCGACCCATGCGATTCGACACGCGCCAGCAAATGAAGCTCGGCCAGCAGATGAAGCTGGCACCCAGGGTCATCCAGTCCATGGAGATCCTGCAGATGCCCCTGCTGGAACTCGAAGAACGCATCGAGCAGGAACTCGCCTCCAACGCGGTCCTCGAACTCGTCGAGCCAGAAGCCCCGCCACCCCTTGATGGCCACCCCTCTGAGGCCACCATCGACCGCAACGGCGAGGCAGCCGATGACTTCGGCAGGCTCGATGACTTCGTGCAGTCCAACCCCGACGCCGCTGCCAACGAGTACACCGCCGATTCCATGACCGACGGCCGCGACCGGTTCGATGGCGCCGCTGAGCGCAGCACCATGGACCGAAGCCGCCTGAGGGCTTCAGACGGTTCCGATGCCAAGAGCGAGGCGATGGCCAACGCTCCCGCGCGCTCCGCCTCGCTGCACGATCAACTCCTCGATCAATGGCGTCTCTGCGATGTCGATGACCTGCTCAGGCCCGCGGGCGAGCTCATCATCCAGGCCCTCGAAGACGACGGCTACCTCCGCATCCCGCTGACCGATCTCATCGATGCAGCCCCGCGTGCCGGCGCCCCAGCCACAGCAGCGCCGATCGAACTCCCCACGCTCGAGCGCGCGCTCACCGCGGTCCAGCTCTTCCTCGAGCCGGCGGGCATCGCAGCGCGCGACGCCCGCGAGTGCCTCCTGCTCCAGCTCGACAGCGCCGAACTCGATGAACGCTGGGACTCGGCCCACGACCGCGACCAGACGCTCGCCACCGCGCGCCAGCTTGTCGCGGACCATCTCGATGACCTGATGAACAACCGCCTGCCGCGCATCGCAGAGCGCACGGGCAAGAGCCTCGACGAGATCAAGGCGGGCCTGAACCTGCTCCGCCGGCTGAGCCTTTCGCCCGCGCGCCGCCTCGTCAACGACCCCGTCGAGGCGATCATCCCCGATGCCATCGTCGAGTACGACGAAGACCACGACCGCTACATCGCCTACCTCAACGATCAGCGTCTGCCCAACCTCCGCATCAACCGCGAGTACGCCGACCTCATTCGCGATAAGGAGATGCCACGGCGCGACCGCGACTTCCTCAAGACAAGCCGCTCCAACGCCGAGTGGCTCATCGATGCGGTCGGCCAGCGCAACAAGACCATTCAGCGTGTGCTCAACGTGGTCGTCGATGCCCAGCGGGACTTCTTCGACTTCGGCCCAGAGGCCATCAAGCCGCTGCCCATGACGCAGGTTGCTGAAGAGCTCGGCATCCACGTCGCCACCGTCAGCCGCGCCGTAGCAGACAAGCACCTCATGACGCCCCGAGGCGTGGTGCCCCTGCGCCGCTTCTTCACCGGCGGCACCGAAACGGACTCGGGCGAAGAGATCAGCTGGGAGGCCATCAAGGCCGCGCTGCAGGATGTCG
>CAZSBR010000100.1:0-9062 GCA_964605165.1 uncultured Phycisphaeraceae bacterium | reverse complement strand
CGGCTGCGATTCCGCGCCCAAGCTCGCGCCGACGCCCTACGTCATGCTCGGTGACGAGGGCCGCCAGCGATTTGCCGACGTGCCCGAGCACTTCCAGACACCCGCGATTCCCATTCTCTACTGGACTGATCGGCGTGACGATCGACCCGAGGGCGCAACGCGTCCCATCTACGGCCCCAAGCGCTCCACCACCAGCTACCACGGCGTGACCACCATCGCCCCGACCAATTCGGGCCTCACCTGGGCAGACCTCGTCGAGATCTCAACGACGCCCAATGCGCACAAGGGCGTCACGCTCGAAGTCGCCGACATCGTTCAGAACGGTTCGATCGCCTCCGTGCTCAGCCGGCTCGAGGTGGTCGATGGCAACCTCAACTATCCCGAGACTTCGGTGGCCGCTTTCGTCGAGGAGTTCGACGAATTCAATGACTCCATGGAGCCCTGGCTCAAGCCCGGAACGGACAACGCGGCCATCGTGTTCGTTCACGGCTTCAACAACTCCTTCGATGATGCCGCCCTCAGGCTCGCCAAGACCTGGCACGCCATCGGCCGCGAAGGGGTGCCCATCCTCTTCACCTGGCCCGCGGGCTTCGAGGCCTTCACGCCCATCGCCTACAACCGCGACCGCGAGTCCGGCGAGTTTGCCGTGCAGTCGCTCAAGCAGTTGCTGCTCGTGCTCGCGCTCAATGAGCGCATCGACCGCGTGCATCTGATCGCGCACTCGCGCGGAACCGACGTCGCCTCCACAGCGGTCCGCGAGATCGAATCCGAGATCGCTGCAGCGATGGGCAGCACCGCGTTTGCGCAGGTCGCGATGTGGATGGGTGACGGCCAGCTCCATGCACGCGAGTTCGTCAAAGAGCCCGCCGACATCACCAAGATCAGAACCTTCACGCTCGTCGCAGCCGACCTCGACCTGGATGTCTTCATGCAGCGTTTCGTTGCACGCGGCGCGGGCAGGGCCGTGGACCGAACCTCGATCTACTCATCCGCCAAGGACCGGGCCATCCTCCTGTCAGACGTCTTCTTCGGGTCCGATCAGCGTCTGGGCAGAGCCACCGCAGAGGATTTCTCCCCGCGCGCTCGCGAACTCATCGCAGCGCTCGATCACGTCGAACTCATCGAGTGTCGCGTCAAGACCGAGGATTCCCACGCGTATCTCTTCGAGCATCCCGCCGCGCTGTCGGACATGGTGCTCTCGATCCGCTATGACCGCCGCGCCGGTCCTGAGCACGGCAGGCCGCTCACGCCCGTCGCGCCGAACTTCTGGGTGCTCGACGAGAACTACCTGAGGCCCGGGGCGAACAACCCCGCAAACCCGAACTAAAGCTCGGGCGCAAAGCCGCGACGCATGGTGTTCTCCGCGCAGGCACGCGGCTCGACGAACTGCAGCAGGTAGTCCGAGCCACCCGCCTTGGAACCCACGCCGCTCATTCCAAAGCCGCCGAACGGATGCCGCGCGACCAGTGCGCCCGTGTTCGAGCGGTTGATGTACAGGTTGCCCACGCGGAACTCGCGCTTGGCCTGCTCGATGTGCGCCGGCATGCGGGTGAACACCCCGCCCGTGAGCTTGTAGGGAGAGCTGTTGGCGATGCGCAGCGCATCCTCAAAGCTCGAGGCATGCAGGATCGCCACCACCGGGCCGAAGATCTCGTCACGCGCAAGCTCGTCGGCTTCATCGACGCTCGTGAACACCGTCGGCGGCACGTACGCCCGCCCGGTGCTCGCCTCGAGCCCATCGGGAACATCAAGCTGCACGTGCTCCAGCCCTCGGTCCTTGCCACGCTGGATGAAGCCCATGATCTTGGTCCTGGCTTCGTCATCGATCACCGGGCCCACATCCGTGCCCGGTTTCATGGGGTCACCGACCACAAGCGAGAGCATGGCGTTGGTGAATCGACGAACAAACGCCGTCGAGTGCTCGCCCGCTGGTCCCTCGGGATCGACCACGATGATGCGGCTGCACGCCGAGCACTTCTGCCCCTGGAAGGCGAACGCCGCGTGACGGATGTGCTTGACCGCTTCATCCAGATCCGCGGAAGTGTCCACGATGACCGCGTTCTTGCCGCCCATCTCGCAGACGACCTTCTTGACAAACCCTTGGTCCGCCTCGACTCTCGCCGCCGCCTGGATGATGTCCAGGCCCACAGCCTTCGAGCCCGTGAACGCGATCAACGCGACCCGAGGATCACGCACGAGCTGGGCGCCCGTCTGCTCGCCCGTCGCTGTCAGCAGGCTGAACGCGGGCCGCGGGCAGCCCGCCTCATAGAGCATGCTCTGCAACTCAAGCGCGATCGCCGATGTCTGCTCAGCGGGCTTGAGCACCGTGCAGTTGCCCGTCACGAGCGACGCCACCGTCATGCCCGTGGCGATCGCCAGCGGGAAGTTCCAGGGGCTGATGACCGCTGCGATCCCGCGAGGCTGATACCACGTTTCATCAAGCTCGCCGAGGAAACGACCAAGCCGCGTGCGCTCAAACATGGGCACCGCGCACCGCGCGTAGTACTCACAGAAGTCGATGGCTTCGCACACGTCCGCATCCGCCTCGGCCCACGTCTTGCCCGATTCCTTGATCACGATGCCGCTGAGCTCATCGCGCCGCGAACGCATGATGCTCGCCAGATCGGTCAGCACCTTGGCGCGCACGCGCGGGTCCTCATCGCGCCACTTGGGAAAGAATGCCTCGGCTTCCTGCAACGCCTCTTCGTACAGCCGGTCGTCGTCCTTGATCGTCACCGGCCGCAGCTCTGCCCGAGCGATTGCGTGGCCAAACGCTGAGCGCTGCCCTTCATCCGCAAAGTCGCGGAAGGACTCGTTGTAGAAAGGCTTGCCATCGCCCACGCCTTCCGGCGCGGGGCTGAGCTGGTGCCGCTCGGGAGCGAGATCCGCAAGGTCCTTCCCGCCCACGAGGTCCGCATCCACATCCGGATGCGCCGCATCGCCGCGAGCAGGCTCGGCTCTGGCCTGCGGCATCTTCGGGCCCGGCGGCGCGAGCAGCACCGCTTCGTTGGCTTCATCCAGGAAACCCGCGCGAAGCCACGACTCGTTGGACGTGTTCTCGAGCAGCCGGCGCACAAGATACGCCATGCCCGGGATCATCTCTCCGACCGGCACATACTCCCGCACCCGCAGTCCGAGCCCGTGCTTGGTATCCGCGGCCGCGTGCTTGAGCTGGTCCGCCATGCCGTGCAGCATCTGCAACTCGATGGCGTTTCGGGGCAGCCCGCGTGCATCCAGGCCTGCGAGCGCCGCCGCGATGGAACGAGCGTTGTGCGAGCCCAGCGCGAGCTTGATCCCGCCCTCGCCCGGCTTGCGATGCGTCGGGCCGATCGTGCGCGCATCAACCTCGCCCTCGGCGCGCGGGGTTGCATCAAGGAAGATCTCGCTCATGCGCTCAAAGCAGGCGTCCGTCTGCCACTTCACGTTCCACACCGGGCAGGGCCAGCCCATCTCCTCAGCGTGAATCGTCTCGTAGTCCCAGTACGCACCCTTGATCAGGCGCACGGTCACGAGGCGACCCGATGCCTTCGCCCACTCGCTCAACGCGCGCGCATCTTTGTCGCCGCTCTTGAGGTACGACTGCATCGCGATGCCCGCCTGGAAGTCCACACGCTCGCAGCACCTGCGGAACAGCTCGATCGTCAGGTCCTTGAGCGCGAACTGCTCCATGTCGAAGTTGATGAACACGCCGCGATCGCGCGCCACTTCGAGTATGGGCTCGATGCGCCTGAGCAGGTCCTTGATCGAGCCCTCGGGATCGATCGGGTTGGCGCGCGCAGACAGGCTTGAGATCTTGATCGACACGTTCGTGCGCGGGATGCCGCCGAGGTGATCGCTTTCAAGCGCCGCGTTGCTCGGCCAGTTCGCAACCGACTCGGGCAGGTTGTTGACCAGATCGAGGTACTTGGCCTGGTACGCGTCGGCCTCGTCGTCGGACAGGCACGCCTCGCCCAGCAGGTCCACGCTGAACGCGATGCCGTCGTCCCAGTATGACCGCAGGCCCTTGAGCGCACTGGCCGCATCCGTGCCGGCGATGAACGTCCTGGCCATGGACTCAATCTGGCCGGAGATCGTCCTGGTCATCATGCCCTTGGCCACGCCGCCCGCTTTGAGCCCGAGGTCCATGCCCGGCGGCAATTGCACGCCCGGCTGGGTCAGGTAGTCCATCAGGTGCTCGTGCACCTGTTCGGGAGTATGGAGCACCGGGAAGGTGTCCACGAAGCGAAAGAGTTGCACCTTGAAGTCATGGTCCTTCATGGACCAGTCCATCAGCTTGTCCTTGTAGAACTTCGCCGACAGAAGGCCCGCCTTGTGCTTGCGGGCAGCGGTCAGCAGTTCGCCGCCCACGCTTCTGATCGCGGCCTCCCTCTCGCCATTGGCCTGGGTCGAGGCGGTGGGGGCAGCAGGCTGACGCTTGCGATCTGACTTCGAACTGAACAAAGGCATGAATGAATCCCGCACTGGGGCATGAGCGCCCCGGCAATGGCGTGCAAACTCAGAGTCAAATGCTACGACCACGCGCGGCATGAATCGTGCCGCCCGCGACCGGTGGCCCGCATGAACCTGCAAAATCGCGGTGTGCAACGCTCTCCCCCGCTCTGTCCGGGGCTGGCGGCTAGCCTTGGCTTCATGCAACCTGCGGGCACGACACACTCTGTGGTCACGGTGGGCAACTTCGACGGCGTTCACGCCGGCCACGTCGCTCTCGTCCACCGCGCCCGCCGCCTCGCCGATGCCGCCGATGCACGCGTCGTTGTGCTCAGCTTCGACCCCCATCCCATCAGCCTGCTTCGCCCCGAATACACGCCCGCCCGGCTCACCACCTTCGACCACCGCAAGGCCCTGCTGATCGATGCCGGCGCAGACGAAGTGCTTCGGCTTGAGCCCTCGCCAGAACTGCTCGGCCTCAGCCCTGCGGAGTTCATCGATTCGATCGTCGCACCCCTCCGGCCCGTGTCCATGGTCGAGGGACCTGACTTCCGCTTCGGCAAGGCCCGGGCGGGCGACATCCAAGTCCTTCAGTCCCTCGGCGCCGAGCGAGGCTTCGGGGTCGAGGTCGTCGACCCGATCGCAGCGGTGCTCGGCAATCAGCACATCGCCACCGCCTCGAGCACCCTCGTGCGCACACTCCTGCAGGCCGGCCGGGTGACCGATGCCTGGACCATTCTCGGCAGGCCCTACCGGATCCAAGGCACGGTCGAGCGCGGTCAGCAGCGGGGCAGGACCATCGGCATGCCCACCGCCAACGTGCGCCCGCCCACGCTCATGCCCGCCGATGGGGTCTACGCCGCGGTCGCACGCATTCTGGCGCCGGGCGATGATCGCTGGTGGCCCGCAGCGGTGAACGTCGGAGCCAGGCCCACGGTGGGGGGCGCCGAGCGTCGCGTGGAGGCCCATCTCATCCAGCCGGGTGCTGCGCTCGAGCCCGAAGACTTTCGGCCCATCGAGGGGCTTGATGAGTATGGCTGGGAGTTGAGCCTCGATCTTGTGGGCTGGATCCGCGACGAGTTGAAGTTCCCGACCTTTGATGCCCTCGCAGCACAGATCCGCCGGGACGTCCGGCGCGTCGAGGCTGTGGTTCGCAGGCGGACGGAGGCAGCATGACTCAGGTAGACGACGCCGCGTGGACGACCACCGCCAGCCCCGACGAACTCGCCGGCTGGCTCAAGCAGGCCGCCTCCGCCACCTTGCTCACGCACGCCCGGCCCGATGGCGACGCTGCGGGCTCGACGCTGGCCCTGTGCCGAGCGCTCCGCACGCTGGGCATCGATGCCACCTGCTGGTATGCCGGGGCGCTGCCGCTGTGGCTCAAACGCCTTGCGGGTGATACGCCCTACAAGCACATCGACGTCGATGGCTTGCCGCCAGAGACCGACATCGGCGTCATCTGCGATACGGGATCGTGGTCGCAGCTCGACCCCGCCCGAGCCTGGATTGAAGGCAAGGCAGATCGTCTTGCCATCATCGATCACCACCTCCATGGCAACGCCGAGATCGCCGACCGAAGGTGGCTCACGACCGACGCCGCCGCGGCCTGCCAGCCCGTCGCGAGGCTGTGCGCACGTCTGCTGGATGTCGATTCCATCAGCCAGTTGCCGGCGGACATCGCCTCGGCGTGCTACTTCGGCATCGGCACGGACACGGGCTGGTTCAGGCATTCCAACGTCAGCGCCGAGGTCCTCGAAGACGCAGCATCGCTGCTCAGGGCCGGTGCAAAGCACACCCTCCTTTACACAGCAAGCGAGCAGCGCGATCGGCCAAGCCGCCTCAAGCTCGTCGCTGCCGCGTTGGGGTCGGCCCATTTCATCAGCGACGATCGCGCCGTCTTCATGTCGCTCTCCCTCGAAGACCTCCACGCTGCGGGCGCGACCAACGCCGAGACGGGAGGCATCATCGACCAGGCGATGGGCATCGAGTCCGTGCGCGTCGGGGCGCTGCTCACGCAAGTTCATGACGATGCGCACGCCGATGGCCCGCTCACCAAGGTCAGCTTCCGCAGCAAGGAGCTCGGCGAGGAATCCATCGACGTCAACGTGCTTGCCCAGCAGTTCGGCGGCGGCGGCCACGCCCGGGCTGCGGGCGCCCGCTGCGCCATGACCCTGAGCGACACGCGCGAGGCGCTCACCGCCGCGCTCGAGAAGGTGCTGCCATGACCCCCCCGCCCCAGGGCCGCAGGCCTTCCAATCGTGGCTATCGCAAGCCCTCGGACCGTTCGCCCCACGGCCCCAAGGTCACGCCTCGCGCCAAGCGCGGGACGACCTTCCGCAAGCCTCAGCTCACGCCCGAGTCCACAAGCCTCTGGACCTACCCGAGCCAGACCTACGACGCGGGCAATGGTGAGGTGCAGGGCGACCCGAGCTACATCGGCGCCACGCCGAGCTGGGTGGTCTGGCAGGTCCTGAGCCGGTACTCCAAGCCGGGCGACACCGTGGTCGATCCCATGTGCGGCTCGGGCACGACCATCGACGTCTGCCAGGATCTTCGCCGAAACGCCCGCGCCTTCGATCTCGTGCCAAGGCGTGATGACATCGACCAGGCCGACGCGCGCGAACTGCCCCTCAAGAACGCCTCGGTTGACCTTGCCTTCGTCGACCCTCCTTACTCAACGCACATCGACTACAGCGACCACGAGGCCTGCATCGGCAGGCTCGATGCTGCGGCGGGCGATGCGTACTTCAAGGCGATGTTCGAGGTGCTCAGTGAACTCAAGCGCGTCACCAAGCCCGGCGGCACGATCGCGGTCTACGTGAGCGACACGGTCAGCGCCAAGGGCACGTTCGTGCCCATCGGCGTGACGCTGTGGACCATGCTCACGCAGGACCTCAAGCTTCGCGGCATCGACATGGTCTGCGTCGTCCGCAAGAACACCAAACTCCGCAGCCGCGCACGACAAGAGCGAGCCCGCACAACGGGCCCGCTCGAGAGAGGGTTCAACTGGTTGCTCATCGTCGAGAAACCGGGCAGTTCAACAAGGCCCGCAGCGTCTCGGTCAACCGGCCGTGCCGGTCAGGGGTCGCAGCGGAGGTCCACGTCCAAGCGATCCGGACGCTCGGGCGGTGAGCGTTCAGCCCGCTGAGGCCTCCTGCGCGTCATCGCCCTTGGGCTCAAACGGCTGCTCGGTGAGCATCAGTTCCACCGCTTCATCGATCTTGTCGGGACGCAGGCCCGCAGCACGGACGATGCCCTCGCGGTCGATGAGCACGTAGAAAGGCCACCACTGGACTCTGAAGGCCTTGGCCGTCTTGTCGTCGAGGTCCGCTGCGGTCGGGAAGCTCATGCCAAGCTCGTCGGCGAGCGTGCCCATCTTCTCACTGCCGCGGGTATTGGAGACGCCGATGAACTCCACGCCCTGATCGGCAAACTCGCGGGCGACTTCTGCGGTGTGCGGGATGGCCCGTCGGCAGGGCGGGCACCACGTGCCCCAGAAGTCGATCACGACGATCGAGCCCTTCATGTCTTCGAGCGTCTTGCCCGCATCGAGCACGTTGCCGCTGGTGTCCTTCTGCTCGTGCCACGGCCCGATGTTGAGCTCCGGCGCGGGCCTGCCGATGAGTTGCTCAAGGTCGCGCTTGACGCGGGGGCTCTCGACCTGGTCGTAGTGCAGCGAGGCAGGGAAGACGACATCATCGGTGCCGTCCTCGGTGTGCGCACTGGCCATGGACGTGCAGGCAAAGCTCGCAGCGAGCATGAGAGCAGCGGTGGTGCGGGTGTTGATCATCGTGCATTCCTTCGGTTGATGTGCGAACTTAGCGTTCGAGGGTTTGATTCGATTCTGGAGAGGGGCTCGCGCACCCCTCTTGCCCAACAGGCCCAGCCCCGTGTTCATTCCATGACGTTCACCGCGGCAGGCCATCCCGCGAGCTTACACCGGCTTGTGGCACCGCTCGATCCAGCCCCCGCCCAGCACCCGATCGTCCGCCTGAAGGTCGTAAAAGACCGCTGCCTGGCCCGGTGCGACCGCCTGCATGGGGTCATCGAGGGTGACCAGGCACCTGCCGAGGCGTCCCGAATGCCTCGGCTCGGTGGCCGGATCCAAGGGTGAAAGCGTTGCGGGCACCGCCTGCCCATGGGAGCGGACCTGCACGCGCACGCGGCGGACGGACTCGATGGGCTCAGCGTCCAGCCAGTTGAGTTCGCCGACTTCACAGGTGGCGGTGAGCAGGTCCTCGCCGCCGCCGATGGTGACGGTGTTGGAGGCGGGGTCCTTCTCCACAACGTAGATGGGATAGCCCATCGCTACGCCAACACCTCGTCGCTGGCCAACGGTGAAGCGGTGTTGACCGCTGTGCTCACCGACGACGTTGCCGCCGGTATCCACGATGCGGCCGGGCTGGGCAAGTTCGGGTCGTTGCCGCTCGACGAGCCCGGCGTAGTCCTGATCGGGACCGAAGCAGATCTCCTGGCTGTCGGGCTTGTCGAAGGTGGGCAGGTCCAGCTCTTCGGCGCGGTCGCGGACCCGCTGCTTGTCGGTGTAGTCGCCTATGGGCAGCAGGGTCTGGCTGAGCTGCACGCGCGGGATGCCAAAGAGCACATAGGACTGGTCCTTGCCGATGTGCCGAGCG
>CAZSBR010000099.1:0-9076 GCA_964605165.1 uncultured Phycisphaeraceae bacterium | reverse complement strand
AGTCGATGTCGGTCACCAGCGGAATGGTCTTCTCGGGGGTTCTCAGGCAGGCGAACTCGCCTCGGCCCGCAGGCCCCACGAGGAGGTCAATGAACCGATGCTTGAGCGGCATGACCACCGTGACGGGCTGCGCACCCCACCCCGCCATCACCCGAAGCCATGTCCACGCAGCCTCCTGGGCGTTCGCCGCCGCTCGCGGCACGCGCACATGCTGCGCCCGGAGGGTCGACTCGGTGCTGCGGGGACGCTCGGCGTTCGGCTCACCCAGCATCCCGACCAGCCGGTGCATCAGCCGGTACACAGCCTGGCGGTCCTGGCCCGCCTCGATGGTCTGCGCCGCTGCGCACAAACCCTGATTGCAATCAACCGCATCCAGCCGCTGGAGAGGCTGAACCCCGGTCGACACCTTGAGCATGTTCTGCCGGGCTGCGTCCACCGCTTCCACAACTGCCTCGGCGGTCTGCGCATCCTTGCAGGCCTGCTCGACCTTCTCGAGCAGCGGCATGCAGGTCGCAAGCGACCAGTGGATGTCGATCCCCACAGCCTCGGCGCACACGATCATCGGAAACGCCGATCGCCCCTTGCCATCCACCGAGGGCCACATGCGGGCCATCAGCAGCGAGGGTCCATCCAGCGAGACGATGATGTGCCTCAGCGGATAGGCATCAAACGTGCCGTCCTCGCTCGTCCACGTGCCCGAATCGATGTTGCCACCGATGCCCTCGACATAGAGCCTGCGCTTGAAATCGACCAGGCGGTCGGTGTCGAGCCCCTGATCGGTAATGTGGTCGTTCCAACCCGGATGTTTCCCAAACGCGGCAAGGTACAGACCGGCAGCGGGTGCCTCGTCGCGATTCAGCACATCCCTGAGCCATCCCAGCACTGCACAGCTCCTTGACCACGCCCGCACAACAGATCCGCGGCCGAGACGCTCCTACATCGTCATGCGTGGTCCGTACGTCTCGTGGACCACAACGTTTCCACCAGTTTCGCAGCCCGGCACGCCGGGCTCGGAGGCACCGCCGACATCGCCAGCCCCAACAGCCAACCGACGTATCGGTCCTTCACGCTGTGAGGGCCCAGTGTTCCGTCGGCCTCGAGGACTGTTTTTGTGGCCCAGGCGCGGCCTGGATCAGCCGTCGAGCGCCTCCAGACGTCTCTGAAGCTCACGCAAACGGTTGCTCAGGCTCGCCTTGTCTTCGCGAATCCAACGAGGGGTGTTCGTCGTGTCCGCGGCTGCGTCGAAGGCATCCACGATGGCGGTGCCCTGGCCAAAGGCCTTCTCCATCGCTTCGCGGCTGTCGCCCACATCATCGATGGAGTTGAGCAGCGCCCGCGTGCCCATCTGGATGCCCGACTTCAGGTCGCGGCTCAGGCTCCGCACATCCTCGATGGTCAGCCTGCCCTCGCCGACGAGGTGGTCAAAGCCCTTGCGGAGTGCTTCGACATTGACCTCGGGTGCAGTGCCCGAGGTTTCCAGCGGCGAAATGACGTACCGCAGCAGGGCATCGAAATCGAACATGGGCCGGCCCGTCTCCTGGTTGACGGCCCGCACCTCCACGTGAATCAGCGAGACAAGTGCATCGAACTTCGCATCCGTCCACGGCCCGACCCATGCGGACGCATCGCCGGTCCAGCGGGTGTCCAGCTCCATGCGCTCACTCGCTGCGTTCACCACCGGCGCGATCACCGTGCCCACGAACAACGCCTCGAACGCACTGGCTCGCTCAGCATCGAAGTCCGCTGCGATCGGCGCAAGCGGGCGATAGAGGAGAGGCGCCTCGATGGGCTTCTCAAGTTCCGCCAGCAGCACGGGCGCGACCTCTTCACGCTCGAACGACTTGGCGCCCACGTCCATCACCTCGGCGCCGAGGTACGCGTAGTTGGGCTCGTTGTTGTCCGTCTGGTACACGATGTCGCGTGCCTGGGCGATCTGGCGATCGAGCGCTCCAGACGCTTCCGGGTTGACGACGTACGCCGTGTTCACGCCCTGCCAGAAGGTCAGGTGCTGACCGATGCTGGAGTAGAACGAGTAGGCACCCAGCGCGGTCAGACCGATCAGGGCAACCGCTGCAAACCCGGCCGAGCCAAGAACAAGGGCCTTGGCTGCAGCACGCGCCGCCTTGGCGCTCTTGGATCGCACGACCAGGCCCCGCTCGACAAACACCTTCTTGATAAAGAGGTCCCGCAGGAAGAACGATCGCTCGCGCTTCCACGATCTGCCTTCCGGCAGCGCATCAACCGGGACGCCGATCGCGGCTGCAAGGTCCGCATCGAGTGAATCACCCTCTCGCATCGAAGAGGTGAAGTAGATGCCTCGGAAGAACAGCGGCTCGTCCTTCCAGGTGCCGCTGTCGAAGATGATCTCGAGGTACTGCTGAAGCTTGGGAACCAGGCCCGACATGACCTCGGGATACGCGTAGAGCGCATCGACCTGGTCGATCCGCCGGAGGTTCGGATCCTCGGTGTGCACGGGGTCCATCAGCAGCGCGAGCCGGCGGCGCTTGATGCGGTCGGTCAGCGATGAGAAGTGCTGGCCGAGGTAGCGCGGATCAAACGGGTCATCCAGTTCCTGCGGGTTGGACCAGCCGACCATCTGGTGCTGAAGCGTCGGATCGTCGATCGAGTCGTAGAACTCGCGGAAGCCGTTGATGAGGTCCGACTTGGTGACGATCACGAACGCCGGGAATCGAACCTTGAGCGTCTCGCGGACCGAGTCGAGTTGCTGGGCGATCCGTGTGGCCTTCTCGCGAATGGTCGCTTCGTTGTCCTTGACGAGGCTGTCAGCGGGAATGACCAGCAGCAGGCCGTTGATGGGGCTGTTGGGCCTCGCGGACTTGAGCAGCTTGAGGAACTCCTTCCACTCGCCGGTCTTACCCGTCGCGGCCTGATCAAACATGAGCCTGCCCGCGGTATCGAGGATGACCGCGTAGTTGGTGAACCACCAGTTCATGTTCATCGTGCCGCCGAGCCCCTGCAGGGTGTTCTGCAGACCCGCCGGGAATCCGACGTTGCTGTGCCGGACCGCTTCGGTCTTGCCCGAGCCGGGCTCACCCACCAGCAGATACCACGGCAAGCTGTAGATGTCCTTGCCATGCTTGCGGAAGACATCGAGCCCCTCTGCGAACTTGTTCTGCAGATCTTCGACGCTCGCCTCGCCTGCGAGTCCTTTGCGGCCCTTGCCGGCGTTCTCGCGGATCTGCTTCTCAAAGGGCTGGCTCTTGGACTTGCTCAAGAGGTCCATCACCTTCGTGTAGCCAAAGAGCAAGAGCCCCACGAACAGGAACCCCACGAGCACCACCGCCAGCGCGGTGTACGCACGCATCACGATCAGCACGCCGCTGATGGTTCCGAGCACCGCAACCGCAAGGAAAACCATTACGGGCAACGGGATCAAACTGCTGAGCCCTGATTTCTGCGCCATGGGCGACACCCTCTCACGAAAGCAGCCGGCACGCATCTGCCGGCAATGAAGTTCGTTTTCAGCCCGCGATCGACTGGATGCTCTCCAGCGTCGCCTGCAACTGCCTCGAGCTGGAGATGAACAGGAAGACGTTCGCGGCCAGCAGCACGACGGTCAGTCCCACGAGCGTGATCAGGACCGCGCCGAGGATCTTCGCCGGCGCTTCGATGTAGTTCGTCTGATTGGCCGAGGCGTACGCCTCCGGACAGACCTCAGACCTCAGGTCCGAATCCATCACGCCACGGAGCCTGGCAGACATGTCCTTGAGCTTGGGACGGATCATCTCCGGACGCATCCCGCCACTGAAGCCGAGCCCGAGGCACGTGAACAGCACCGCAAGCCGCTCATCGGCAGAGGGGCCCTGCTGCGCGAGGTTCTCATCGATCAGATCGAAGAACCGCTGCTCGTTGTCAAGACCGGGATGGTCCAGCGCGATCGGGGCCCATGTCGAAGCGAACGGGAGCGCACTGTCGCGGATCATGGCATCCACAAACAGCACCAGCGCGGGTTCCACAGCCTGGTAGTCATCGTGCGTGGTCCCGCCCATCTGCATGGACTTCTGCCGCATCGCCTCGAACTGCTGCTGCAGCTCGACACGCACGACATTCTCCGGCGGCGGCTTGTGCTTGCGGGCCGAGCGATTGAGCCGGCAGCAGTACTGAAAGAATGGCTCGGTCAAATCCAGCAGCTTCATCAACGGGCCCTTCCTCGGTCAGCGTTGAGCCGCAACGCTTGTTCCCCGCAACAGACCACAGGCTCTGCGATCACTTCTTGACGACATCACGCATCATCGATTCCGACGAATCCGCAAGCTTGGCCAGCAGATCCGCCTCGAGTTCATCCTCATCGAACGCGCCGACGATCTCCTTGTACCGCTTCCAGCACGCCTGATCGCCCTTGCCGGTCATGCTCGCCTCGATCAGCGCCGGATCGAGGTCCTGCAGCTTGCTGTGCGCAATCTTGCCGAACTGCGAGATCGACTGCACGAGCGAACCGAGCAACTGCTTGAGACGCTCGGTCTCATCGCGGATCGCATCGAGGTCTTCGGTGCGGCCCGCTGCGTACTCGGCGATGAGCCTGCCCAGCGGCTCACCTCGGCGAAGCTCGCTCCGCGGAGCGATGCGCTTCCACGTGGGCCAGCTCAACTGTTCGAGACTGCTCGTAAACGCTGCAAGCACCGCAGCGAGATGGGCCAGGCGCCCGCCGTCCAGCTCAACCCCGGGCTGGGCCTCGAAGAACTCGCGGAAGAACTCCGAGTCCGCAGCCGAGAGCGAGAATGACCCGCCGCTGCCGCTGGGCAGGCGGAACATGCCCGACTCCCGCAGGCGGCTCTCGACCTGATTGCGTTCCTCGGGCGAGAGCATCGCGCTGAGCTCCTGCAGCCTGCGGGTGAGTTCCTCCACGCCGCCCTGGCCGGCCTGCGGAGCAGGAGCCATCGAGGCCGGGTCCATCGCCGAGGCGAAGCCCGCCTGCGTTAGCGTTGCAGCCGCTTGACGCTGCTCATCGCCGCTCATGGAACCCCACGCCGAAGCGAGTTGACGGGCAAGATCCACCGGTGATCCACCTGCTTGGCCGTGCTCTTCCATCGTCGCACTCCTTCTGTTTGCCCGGGCTGCTTGCCCCCGGGCCCCGGCTGGCGAGCGGGCGCTGCACCGCATCCGCACTGTTCGTGCCATACTCCCGCTGGCTGCCGGTCGAGCAATCCCACGAAAAACCACCTCAAGCCCGATCGGGTCATGCTGCACGCGGATCGTGCACGCCTGGGCTGCCCTCATCGGCACCAGACGCCGGGGGTTTTGCTCGCTGCGGGCCGCATCATAACGTCCGAGAGAACGCACGCCCATCACTTCTCCGGACCCTTTGGCCGACCCCTGGTGCGCCTGGGTCAATCGCACAGCCCCCTCACCCCCCTCGGGGCATCAAAGCCGCCCCCGGAACTGGCTGCAGTTCTTGCGCAATCCGATGCTCGACTATCGACAGACGCGCCCCGTGCGGGGAGCACCAGAGCTGACCGCGTTTCAACCGCCCTCGCAGCGTCGAGGGCCTGAGCTTGAAGGCACCAGCCATGCGCTCCACCCCCCCCACCCGTTGTGCTCTGTCCTCTGCCGTCCTTTGCCGCTCGCTCGCCGCTGCCACCCTCTTGGCCGGCGCAGGCCTCTCCGGCGGCTGCGCTTCATCCGGTCAACGGGCGTGCGCCTCGGCCGCGGGTGAACCGCCCATGCTGACCTACCGCTCCAGCTACGCAGCCACGCCGTCAAAGCACGGCGACATCCTCATCGCGGGCGATGCGCTCGGCCTTGCCATGTTCGAGGATGGTGCTGTCACCGCCAGCCGGACCTACGCCGAACTCCGCTACGCGGGCGTCACGGAGTAAGTCGCCCGCCGGGACGCTCTGCTCCAAACACCAATGCCCGTGTGACCACTCAGGTGGTTGAGTCGTCGCCATCCGGGCGAGCTCGACCAGCACCGGTGCCCTTCTGCGCGGCCTCCAGCACCGCTGCAGCCCGAGCCAGCCGCTTGCTGTGGCGGACGATCTCGCCCGAGCCGAGGTAAACCACAGCCTCGGCGACCGAGGCCATCAGGTCCGCCACCCGCTCAAGCTCGCGCGTCGCACGGTGAATCAGCAGGCCCAGTTCGGGCGTCTGCGGCTCGTGCCGCATCAACTCAACCGTCTCGTCAAAGACACGGTCGTGCAGCCGGTCGATGATCTCGTCGTCCTTGATGATCTGCTGAGCCAGCTTGAGATCCTCATCCACCACCGCTCGCAACAGGCGCTGACCGATCAACGGCACACGCTCGGCCATCTCGGTGAAGGCGGTCGGCCAGGTCGGCTTGAGCCCATAGCGATCCAGCAGGATGGTGACCTTGGCGATCGAGCACGCATGGTCCGCGACGCGCTCAAAGTCGGCGTTCACCCGCAGCGCGAACGAAATCAGCCGCAGGTCCCGAGCCATGGGCTGCTGGAGGGCGATGATCTTGATGCACTTCTGCTCGATCTGCACCTCAAACGCATCCACGCGGTCATCGCGCCTGCGAAGCTTCTGGGCCGCTTCCGCATCGAGCGTCCTGAGCAGATCGACAGCATCGCTCAGCATCCCGAAGGCCATGCTCGCCTCGCGCAAGAGGCTCCGCTGAACATCGATCAGCAGCTTGTCGAGCGCATCACGATGGGTTGTTTGGACTCGTCCTTGAGGCGATTGAGATGCCATAGATACTTTCTGCCGGCGCCGGTTTTCACGCTGCGAGCAGGCTGCAAACCCGGCGCAGGTAACCGCAAGTATAGTGCATTTCGCCGCCAATGGTGGCAATACTTTCCGCCAAACGCGACGCCAGCGATGCAGAGCTTGCGGAGCAAAGGACGCCCGGTCATCCCCCGTGCCTGCAGGAAACGCTCATGCATCTGCTTTCTCGGCCCATCAGGGCAGCCGCCGCGCCCGCCGCCGAACGCCTGGGCGCGCTCGTCCATCAGACCGCTTCGAGAGCAGCAACTCCGGGCCCACGCGCCGTCTGGCGCGGCACGCTCAACGAGGGCGCTGCTGTCACTCCGGATGGCCTCCTGCATCCGCACCTGACCGAGAAGTACCGCGATGAACTGACGTACTGGCGGCGCGCAGCCGACGGCAACGAACCCTCCTTCGAGGGAGGCCTCCACGACACATTCGGCCAGTGGCAACGAACACGGCTCTACGAACTCGGCGGCAGGCTCAAACTCTCGCGCCCCTTCAAGCCCGGAGAACCTCTCGAGGGTGAACTCGCGGACTGGTGCAGCCGAACGCGCGCGCTCGAGATTGGCGGCGGGCCCCACCCGGCGGTCTGCGAGGCGGTTTGGAAGTCGGCGGTGGCGGTCGACCCCCTGAGCGATGGCTTTCAGGCAGAAGGCCTGCTGCCCCCCTCAGCCGAGAAGGTCACGCACCTGTGCGCGCCCGGGGAGGCGATTCCCCTGGCTGCGAGCACCATCGATCTGGTCATCGCCGAGAACTGCCTCGACCACGTTGTGGACCCTTGGCGGGTGCTCAGCGAGATCAAGCGCCTGCTCGTGCCCGGCGGGCACCTGTGGCTGCTCGTTGACCTGATGCACCACCGCGACCACCTGCACCCCCACCCCTTCACGGAGGCATCCGCAAGGCAGATGCTCACCCACGCGGGCTTTACCTTCGTCAAGGCGGACATCTGGGAGGCGCACAGCCACCCAATGGCCTTCGGCCAGATGCGGGCGCTGCTCCGACGCCCATAGGCCTCGCTGGGTGTTTCAGGTCTTGGCCGCTGCCGCAGAGGGCTGGCCGACAGCCGCGCGGAGCGTCTGCGTCAGCACGCGCACGAGCGACACCGCCGACGTGAGGTAGTTCCTCGGCGGCCGGTAGTACACCTCGCACAACTGGTCCGTGCTGCTCGGGTCCAGTGCCCGCACCGTGCCCTGCGCACCGCTCAATGCATCGACGACCAGGCCGGGGGATTCCGTGCGAAGCACGATGTCATCATCACGACGCGCCACCGATCTCACCCGCAGCGTCGCTGCGAGCACGCGCAGTTCCGCGAGCGCGAGCAGCCGCTGGGCGGACTCGGGCGGCTTGCCGTAGGCATCCGTAATGTCCGAAGCGATCGCCTCGACCTCCGCACAGTTCGTCGCGGTTGCGAGCCGCCGGTATGCATCCATCCGCCGCTGATCCGAGGGGATGTACGCCCTTGGCAGCATGCCCGCAAGACCGAGATCGACGGTGGTCTGGCTGGCGATCGGCGCAGGGGATTCGTTGCGAAGCTCGCGCACCGTGCGCTCAAGCAGCCGGCAGAACATGTCATAGCCGACCGCTGCGATGTGCCCCGACTGCTCAGCGCCGAGGATGTCGCCTGCCCCGCGGATCTCGAGATCACGCATCGCGATCTGGAAGCCGGCGCCCAGCGCCGCGTGCTCTTCGAGCGCTGCCAGACGCTTGCGCCCGATATCACGCACGGGCCGATCCTCGGGCAGAACGAGGTAGCAGTACGCGCGGTGCTTGCTGCGCCCGACCCGGCCGCGAAGCTGATGCAACTCGGCCAGCCCGAAGCGGTCTGCATCGAGGATCAGCATGGTGTTGGCGGTCGCAATATCAATTCCGCTCTCAATGATCGTCGTCGATACGAGGATGTCTGCCTCGCGCCGCATGAACTTGAGCATCACTTCTTCAAGCTCGGCCGGGGGCATCTGGCCGTGCCCCACCACGACCCGAGCGCCGGGGGCGAGCGAACCGATGCGCTCGGCCATTGCCTGGATGTTGTGCACGCGGTTGTGCACGACGTACACCTGGCCCTCACGCGAGAGTTCCCGGTTGATCGCCTGCTGAAGACGCAGTTCGTTGAAGGGCACCACATCCGTCACAATCGCCCGTCGATCCGCGGGCGGCGTGGTCAGCGAGCTGATATCACGCAGGCCCATCATCGCCATGTTGAGCGTTCGCGGGATGGGCGTAGCGCTGAGCGTGAGCACATCAACGGTCAGTCGCAGCTGCAGCAGGCGCTCCTTGTGCTCGACCCCGAAGCGTTGCTCTTCATCGATGACGACCAGCCCCAGATCGTTGAACTTGACATCCTTGGAGAGCAGGCGGTGCGTACCGATGACAACGTCCACTTCGCCGCGGC
>CAZSBR010000098.1:0-9156 GCA_964605165.1 uncultured Phycisphaeraceae bacterium | reverse complement strand
CCGGGTTCGGCCGCGATGCTCGCCCTCGGCGGCCTCGTCGCTGCCCGTCGCCGTCGCTAATCGACGGATCGACCGACTCTCCGGAGCACTGGCTCTGGGCGAGTCTAGCTGATCTTCCCGCAGGCCCCCGCTCACCATGGCGGGGGCCTGTCTTTTTTGGTCATCAAGGCTGATCTCCTTGGGCAACAGCCGCACTTCACTCGCCTTGGCCCGAATTGCAAGCACAATGTCAGCAAGGGGATGCGTGATGAACACAGGCGGACAAGCTTGGGCAGCGGTGCTGGCTGCGGGTGTTGCGGGCGGGCTGACGGCGGGCCACGCCAGCGGGCAGTTCACCTTTGACGCCTTCACGCTCCTGAGCGTGGGCGACACGCTGCGCTCGGCCAACCTCGGCCCTGCGGATGGCCCCTACGACGGCTATGACCTCAGCGTGGACTGGCAGGCCGTCATCGGCGATCCGTGGAGCCGCGAGGCCCGCGTGGCGCTGGCAAGCTCCAACGATCCCACAGCACCGGGCTTTACCGTCTACAAGTTCCTCGATGCGCCGGACAACGGCGTGGCGAGCAATGGAGCGCCCAATGGCAACCCAGTGAGGCTCAACTGGTCCGGTCCGCTCGCCTCGGCGTACAACGGCGGCGACCTGTGGCTGCTGGCCACACAGACCCTCCCGGGCTCGCAGGCCCACTGGGTCAACATCTCCCTGACGCTCAACACCTTCACCCCCCCACCCCCGCCGCCAGCTATTCGCACCGGCGCGACGTTTGAGGAGGGGCAACTCGTCGCCTTTGACACCTTTGATTCGCTGTTCGATACCGAGCTTGCGTTGTATGACAGCAATGGGCAGCTGCTCGAGCGGGCGGATCAATCCCCCGGGGGCAACCCGGACACGACGCAGATCGTCGTCGGGGGCGGTCTGGCCGAGGGCACGTACTACATCGCGCTGACGGGCTACAACGCGCTCTTCGATGATGGCTTTGAGGTGAGCTTCGACACGCCCCAGGGCTCAGAGGGCGGAGCCTACAGCCTGTTCATCGGGGGCAAGGTGCTGACGGGTGAGCACGCGCCGAACTCGGTGACGTGGTTCAGCTTCCAGGTGGTGCCCGCGCCGGGCGGCATGCTGGTGGCCGGCGTGATGCTCAGTGGTTGGGGCGCACGCCGGCGGCGCGGTCTTTGACCCCCGCACCCTGCAGGGGCTCGGGCCGTATCCTCTGGCATGCCCGTTTTCGTCCGCTGGCTTCTGAGACTGGGGCCGGCCAACCCCATCGCGGTGCGGCTTGTGCAGAATGGCTCGCGCCGAACGCGGCATCTGTACATCCGGTCCATCTATCTCGGCGCGCTGATCGTCGTGCTGTTGTGGGTCATGCTCACCAAGGGTGGCGCGGGCGAACTGTCGTATAGAGAGCTTGCGCAGGCCGGCTCGGCGAGCTTTACCTTCGTGGCGTACCTGCAGGTGCTTCTGATCTGCGTGCTTGCGCCGGTCTTCATGGCGGGCGCGATCGCACAAGAGGCAAACCCGCGCACGTGGGAGGTCATGCTCACCACGCCCCTGAGCCCGTCGGAGATCGTGCTGGGCAACCTGATCGGCCGGCTGTTCTTCGTGCTCGCGCTGCTCTTTGCCAGCCTGCCGTTGTTCGCGCTTGTCCAGTATTACGGCGGCGTGCCCGGCTCGACGGTCTTTGCCAGCTATGGCGTCTCGGGCGCTGCTGCGGTGCTCGTCGGCACGATCGCGATTGCGCTGTCCGTCAGCCGGTTGGTGGGCAGGCGCGCGGTGTTCGCGTTCTACGTCTCGGTGGTGTCGTACCTCGCGGTGACCGCGGGCATCGATGGCTTCCTGCGCTCGACGGGTGCGGGCGCTGGTGAAGCGGGCGAGGGCGTGACCTTTCTGACGGGTCTCAATCCGTTCCTTGCTTTGTACGCACTGCTTAACCCCGCGAGCTACCCGCGCGCAGAGACGGGCCACTGGATGCTCGTGCATCCGGTGAGCACGTGGGTGTATGGCGCGCTGAGCCTGAGCGTGGTCATTGCATTGGCCAGCGCCGTGACCGTGCGTGCCGGCGGCCTGCAATCGATCGTCACGGGCCGCGCGGGCGGCGCAGGCAGAGTGCCGTGGTATCGCAAGATGTTTGGCCTTGGTGCCAGCGGCGCGGAGCATCGCCCGCCGCGAAGCGTGTGGAGCAACCCGATTGCATGGCGCGAGGCGGCGGCACGCAACAGCACGCTCGGCAAGATCCTTGCGCGCTGGGCCTTCATCATTGCCGGTGGCGCGTTCGGCGTGGTGATCGTCATCGCGTTCCACATGGGCTCGCTGAATGCCAACACCTTCCGCATCGCTGTGCTGTACACCGTGCTCGGCGAACTCGCGGTCACAACATTGGTGGCGATCAACATGGCTGCCACCGCGGTGAGCCGCGAGCGTGAAGACGGCACGCTTGACCTGCTGCTCACAACGATTCTCACGCCACGCGCGTATCTGCTCGGCAAGCTCCGAGGCTTGATCGCCTATCTGTTGCCCATGCTCGCTGTGCCCATCGGCACGCTTGCGCTCGCGGGGCTCTACGTGCTGTTTGATGGCTTTGGAAGAGCGGGCGGCACGCAGCTCTCCCCCACTGCAAACCTCACCGTGCCAGCGGTGCTGCCCGAAGCGGCGCTGGTGGTTGCGGTCGTCGCGGTGCCCTTCATGGCGTTCTGCGTGATGGTCGGGCTCCACTGGAGTCTCAAGAGCAAGGGCACGATCAGTTCGGTCGTTGGCACGGTTGCAGTTGTTGGCGTCGTGGCGGGCATCGTCGGCGCGTGTGGCTACCAGGCAGGCAGCAGTGCAGATGCGGTGGGCGCGGTGCTGGCAGCGCTCAGTCCCGCAACCGCGACGTTCGCGGTGGTGCAGCCGGAGGTTGGGCTCGTCGACGCGGTTCAGGGCGGCGTGGGTTTGCAGGGCGCGCGCATTGCGCTGCTCGTCGGTGCCGTCATCGCTGCGACGATCCATCTCGGGCTTGTCTACGGCTTGCTGACATCCATGGTCCGCAACTTCGACTTCACCGTGCGCAAGCTCGCCGGCACATCGTGAACACCGCCTTGATCGCTTCGCAAACGCATGGCCCGAGGCAGTTCATCGCGGGGACGAACGCTCGACGCTGATCCGAACGCTGCGCGAGCCGATGACGGGCCGCAGCGCTGCCTCCCCCCCACTTCTGAGCCAGCGGTCGAGGCGGTAGCGAAGCGAATCGCTCGCGACCTCAAGCGCCACCGTCGCGCGCGTCACGCGCCGAACGTGGGTCGCCCGCTGCAGCGTGACCGGAAGGGACGCGCTCAGCACGCGCTCGACGCGGCCCGTGACCGAGTCCTCGCGCTTGAGGTCTCGCAACACGCCCTCGAGCGGGCCCTTTGCAGCGCCCAACAGCGATGCCCGCGGCGGACGCACGCGGTGCGTGCGGAGCGACTCGAGCCGGCGGGCTGCAGCAGCGCTCGAACTCCGCAGCGAAGCCCTTGTGTGCGGGTCCCCGCTGGCGATCTCGGCGCGCGGCCTCTCTCGCGGTGATGGATCGGGCTGGGCAGGGCCGACGGGCTGCACGATGCCCACAGCGTAGCACCCGACCAGAAGCGTGGAGCGAATACGTTATAGGACGTAGATGTGGAGAAAGGGGTGTCTAGGAATCGACCGTTTGGATGCTCAGCCACAGAGGTCTGTTGCCGGCATCTCGCTGCGCATCCTCCGTCATCAGCCATGCGCGCATGAATTCGGGGCGGAGATCGACTTCGGGCAGGCTCGCCAGGTCTGCCCACCAGAACTCGATGTGGGATTCGAGCGAAGGCACCGGCTTGTCGGCTTCGAGCCTGTGTTCCACGTGGAACACCATGTTGATCTCGTGCTTGGGCTTGCCACGCTGCACAAACAGATGCTCAGCGACCAGGAGGACTTCGCCAGCCCCGATGGAAGCGCCCGTCTCTTCGAGCAGCTCGCGTTGCACAGCGTCCATCGCCGTCTCGCCCGGCTCGACGTGCCCGCCGGGAAGATAGCTGTAGCCACCCTTGAGATCTCGGCAGAGCAGGACATGGCTGCCATGCAGGATCAGGCAGCGGGCGATGGTCTCGATTCGTGATGGCAAAGTGATGGTTTCACGTGCGGATTCGTGGTCGGGCGAGGATGCTGACATGATGGCGATGATACCATCACACCGCGACCCTTCACGGATGGAGAACTCCAAATGGCGCAGAAGACCAAGCGGCTGGGCAAGGGCCTCGGTGCCCTGATGAAGAAGCCGGTGGAAGTTGACCCCGAGATCGCAGCCCGGGAGGCATCGCCCGCATCTGCTGGGGAAACTTCGCCAGCGGCTGTTGAACAGGAAGCGACCGCGTCCGTCGTTGAGCCATCGCTTGAACGCGAGGCGGCCGGGACAACGCGGGGGCGTTCGACGGGCAAGGCACATGCCGCCACACCTGTTCCACGTGGAACACGGGTCGACGAGTTGCCAGCCGCAGAAGCCGTCAGTTTTGGCGGGACGACGGATGGCGTCAGAATGATCCCGATCGAGAGCATCTCGCCAAACCCCTTCCAGCCCCGACGGGAGTTTGACCAGGACGCCCTTCAAACATTATCGGACTCGCTGCGGACACACGGCGTGCTCCAGCCGATCGTCGTTCGGCCCGTGCTGGCGGCCGGTGGCGCTGGTGGGGGGGCAGCGTGGGAGCTTGTTGCGGGTGAGCGGCGATGGCGGGCAGCCAAACTCGCCGGGCTCAGCGAGATTCCCGCGATGGTCAAGTCCCTTGACGATCAGGCCTCGGCCGAGGTGGCGCTGGTCGAGAACCTCCAGCGCGAGGACCTCAACGTGGTGGAGCGGGCCAGCGCCCTCAAAGCCCTCTGCGAGACCTGTTCGCTGACGCACGGCCAGGCGGGCGAGCGGGTCGGCCTCGATCGAGCGACCGTGAGCAATCTCATTCGTCTCCTCGAACTCGATGAATCTTCGCTTTCCTATCTCAGCAGCGGCTTGCTCTCCATGGGGCATGGTCGGGCGCTGCTCGGTGAGCGAAGCATCGAGAGGCGCTCGGGTCTTGCGCAGCAGGCCGCCCAAGAGCAGTGGTCGGTACGCGAGCTCGAACGACGCGTCCGCGCTGCAGCACGCGAACAGACACCCCGCGCACCAAAGTCACCCTCGCCCGCGATCGCGGATCTCGAGCGGAGGCTCGGCGAACAACTCGGAACGAAGGTTGCCATTCGCACCGACCGAACGGGGAAGAAGGGAGCGATGACCATCGAGTTCTACGGCCTCGAACACTTCGAAGCGCTCGTGGGACGCATGGGCATCGACGCGGGCGAACACCTGTAATCATCCGAGACAACCAGCGGGCACTGCCCGTATACGAATCGGTGTGAGCTTTACATCGCCGGTAGGTTGCATCGCGCAAGGCCTTCGATAGAAGGTGCATAACCTCATTTCATTTGCTTCTTCAGCAAAGCATTCCTATCAATGTCGCTTCCGCAGCACGTGAGGGCCTGGTAAAGCAAGTGCGCCGGGCCGATGCGGTTCAATGGAGTGCAGTTCTGTTTGGCATGTGCTCGTTCTAAGTTCATGCCCGGAGCTTTGTCGAAGGAATCTATGTGATGGCCAAGCGAACACGCAGAACCAAGCTTGAGATGATCGATACCACCGCCCTGCAGGCGGAGCTCGAGCGGCGTGAGCAGACCCTCGTCAAGCTCGAGAGCCGTCGCGACAAGCTCGCGCTGCAGCTTGAGGAACTCAATGCGGAGATCGAAGCGCTGGGTGGTTCGGCCCGCAGCGCTGGTCGCGGCAGGGCAGCGGGCGGTACGGGCAAGCGTCGCGGCGCCAAGCCCGGGCGCAAGCGGCCGAAGAACGACATGAGCCTCGATGACGCGCTGGCCAAGCTCCTCAAGGGCAAGTCCATGGGCGTGACCGAGGCGGCCGAGGCGGTGCAGAAGGCTGGCTACAAGACCAACGCAGCCAACTTCCGTACGATCGTCAACCAGACGATGCTGCGCAGCCCCAAGATCAAGAAGGTCAGCCGAGGCGTCTACACCGCCAAGTAAGCGCTGGGCTCAGCAATCGCGCCGACAGCGTGTGCTCAGAGGATGCATCTAGCCAATGGCATTGCCTGCGCCGATGGCGTGAGGCAATGTCTTTGATTCTTCGGGTAGGCCAGAGCTTGTTCGACCGCTCGGGCGAAGCGGTCAGCGATGCTGGGCGCGCGAAGGGGGCGAGCACAAGAAGCGTCTCGCTCGTGGCGAGTTCGGCCAAGGTGCGCGAAGGCTTCAGCGTGTGTGGGAAGCCGAGCGGTGGGGCACTACCACGGCACGGGTTCGGGTGTCAGGCGGCTCGGACGATCGAGCAGCAGCACCTTGCCGATGTCGCGGCGGAGCATGCGGTTGTTCTCGTTCTCCATGATGGCCAGGGTGTTGCGCACATCCGCGGGCGTGTCATGCAGCGTGTAGAGCTCGGGTGAGGGGTTGCTGCGAATCATCTCGGCCTGCCGGTCACGGGGCGCTGAGGAGCAGCCCGCCAGGGTGGCAGCAGCGAGCGAGGCAGCGATGAACAAACGGGTTCGGCGGTGGCGCATGAAGTCGGTCCTCTATGGGAGGGGCGGGGCCTGTGGGTCTGGCCAGCCGGCAGCGGGTCGCACCGCCGGGCAGAGTGTTGTATCGGGCTTGGCGGGGGGGGTCAACCAACAAGCGGGTGCGGGAAGCCCCCGAATCTGCATGCCGACCGCCTCTGACGGCGGGCAAGTCGGGCAACACGCTGTAGTATCTGTTCGGCGTTGGCCTGAGGCCCGCGGCCGGTGCGTGACGTGTTCGAACCTTTAAGCGAACCCCGGGAGCCGGGTTCCGCTGCCGATGGTCAGGCCCCCATCGAGGGGAAGGCCGGGACGCGGCGGCGAAGGCAGCCCACCTTGCAAGGCGGGTTCGAACCAGAGAGTCGCCGGCCGTGGGCCCCGGGCCAACGCCTCAAGCGCAGCCCGATCCCGGCTCCGGGGTCTTGATCGCAAGGTGCCAGATCGGCAGCGATCGTGCTCTGTATGGGTGTCAAATGGCTTGCCGGGCCGGCCGTTGTTCTTGAAAAACACCCTTGAGAGCCTGTAAAGGCTGATTTTTGGCCTTGACGGCTTCGGCGCAGCGCTTGCTTTCCTTCGGCATGAAGGAGATCAGTATGCGACCCGATCGTCTTACCACAATGGCCCAGCAGGTCCTCGCCGATGCCCAGACCCGGGCCATGGGTGATGGTCATCCCGAGGTGGCGGGGCTGCACATTCTCGGCGCGATGCTCGACGACACGGGCGGCCCGGCAGCGGGGGTGCTCAGCAAGTTCGGCGCAGACGTCGCTCGTCTCAAGGCCCTGACCGCCAGCGAGGTGGCCAAGCTGCCCAAGGTGGAGGGCAACGCGGGAGCCACCGGCCGCGAGGTCATGGAGATCCTCGCCAAGGCCGACAAGGAGGCCCGCGATCTGGGCGACAGCTACGTCTCGACCGAGCATCTGCTGCTGGCGCTGACACAGGTAAAGTCCGGCGCCAAGTCCCTCCTCGAAGTGCTGGGGGTTGATCGAGGCAAGCTCGTGCAGGCCATCACGCAGATCCGCAAGGCCAGCGGCGTGGAGAGCATCCAGGATGCCGGCGGCGAGTCCGCCTTTGAGGCGCTCAAGAAATACGCGATCGACCTGACGGCCAAGGCCCAGGAGGGCAAGATCGATCCGGTCATCGGGCGTGATGAAGAGATCCGCCGGTGCATGCAGGTCCTCAGCCGGCGCACGAAGAACAACCCGGTGCTCATCGGTGAGCCCGGCGTTGGCAAGACCGCGATCGCTGAGGGGCTCGCGCTGCGCATCATCGATGGCGACTGCCCGACGGGCATGCGTCACCAGCGGATCATGGCGCTGGACGTGGGTGCGCTGCTGGCGGGCAGCAAGTACCGCGGCGAGTTCGAGGAGCGGCTCAAGTCCGTGCTGCGCGAGGTGCAGGCTGCCGAGGGCTCGGTGATCCTGTTCATCGATGAGCTGCACACGATCATCGGAGCGGGCGCAGCCGAGGGCGCTGTCGGCGCGGGCAACCTGCTCAAGCCGGCGCTGGCGCGTGGCGAGCTGCGGTGCATCGGCGCCACGACGCTCGATGAGTACCGCAAGCATGTCGAGAAGGACGCTGCCTTCGAGCGGCGCTTCCAGCCCATTCTCGTGGATCAGCCGGGCGTTGAGGAGACCGTCGCGATTCTTCGCGGCCTCAAGGATCGGTATGAAGCACACCACGGCGTGCGCATCCAGGACAGCGCGCTGCTCAGCGCTGCGAGCCTGAGCCATCGCTACATCGCGGATCGCTTCCTGCCCGACAAGGCCATTGACCTCGTGGACGAAGCGGCCAGCAAGCTGCGCATCGAGGCGGACTCGATGCCCGCGGAGCTTGACTCACTTCGCAGGAAGATCATGCAGCTCGAGATCGAACGCGAAGCCCTCAAAATCGAGAAGGAGCCGGACGCGCGGCAACTCGAGCGCGTCGAGCGCGAGCTCGCCGAGCTGAACGAACAGAACGATGCGCTCTCCACGCGCTGGGAGGCCGAGCGCGCAGAGCTTGACGCGGTCAAGGATCTCAAGGCCGAGATCGACGCCAAGAAGACCGAGCTCGATCAAGCCCAGCGTCGGGGTGATCTCGAAGCGGCAGCACGGATTCAATACGGCGAGCTTCGCGAGCTCGAGCAGCGGCTCGAGCAGGCCACGGCTGCGCTCGATGAGCGCCAGGCCCGCGGCGATTCGCTCGTTCGCGAAGAGGTAGATGCGGAGTTGATCGCTGAGGTTGTGGCGCGCTGGACGGGCATTCCCGTTTCGAGACTCGTCGAGACGGAGCGCGAGAAGCTCACGCACATGGAAGCTCGGCTCACCGAGCGTGTGGTGGGGCAGGATGCTGCGCTCAAGGCTGTGAGCGATGCGGTGCGTCGTAGTCGTGCTGGCCTGAGTGATCCCGATCGACCCATGGGCAGCTTCCTGTTCCTCGGGCCGACGGGCGTGGGCAAGACCGAGACGTGCAAGGCGCTGGCAGAGTTCCTGTTCGACACGGACGAGGCGGTCGTGCGCATCGACATGAGCGAATACATGGAGAAGCACGCGGTGAGCCGATTGATCGGCGCTCCTCCCGGCTACGTCGGGTATGACGAGGGCGGCGCGTTGACCGAGG
>CAZSBR010000097.1:0-9201 GCA_964605165.1 uncultured Phycisphaeraceae bacterium | reverse complement strand
CTCGCAGCGGGTTTCCTGGCCGCCGGCATCGCAGCCGACGTTGGGCTCGGAGAGGCAGAACGCGCTGAGCTTCTCGCGGGCAACGATGGGCAGCCAGCGCTTCTTCTGCTCCTCTGTGCCGAAGAGCATGATCGCCTTGCAGCCGATCGACTGGTGAGCACTGACGACCACAGCCGTCGAGCCACAGTACTTACCGATCATCTCGAGCACGCGGTTATAGCTCGTGATGCCAAAGCCCAGGCCGCCATACTCGGTCGGCACGGTGCAGCCAAGCGCGCCCATTTCAAAGAGGCGATCAATGCACCACTGCGGGATCTCCTCCTGCTGATCGATCAGAATGGAAGGGTGCTCGTTCTTGAGGTAGTCCTCAAGCTCGGCGAGCAGTTGGTCGCACCTGGCCGTTTCGTCTGGGGCTGTCTCCGGATAGGGCAGCACAAGGTCTTCACGGAATCGACCCCAGAAGAGGTTCTTGGCAAAGCCCATTTCTTCCGGCTCTGGTCCGAGCAGTGACTCGGCCTCGGCGATCAGCGCCTTGTCCTTCTCGGAGACACCCTTCATGTTCTTCAGATCAGCCATGGCTTCACTCCCCGTGATTCGTCGGCGTTGGAACGCCGATGTTGGCTCGCTCGTACTTGCTCACCCTGAGTTCTCGGGCCCGATTCGTCACGCTCCCGCATTGACTCCCAGGGCCTACTTCCATCGGGTGCTTCGTTCGCAGGGTCGAAACAGCTTCACACCTTGATCGCACTTCAACGCTGCCCACTACCTCGCGGACTTGGCGAAAAACGCCTCGATGGCCGCCTTGGCCTCGTCCGTGTGCCTCAGCGCCACCAGACGCTGGCGCTCTTCCGAAAGGGCCTCATGCCACCCGTCCCGCAGGCCGGCCCGTACGCACGCGGCAACCGCTGCTGCGGGCTTGGTTGAAACATCCAGATGCTCGATCGCCTCGTCGACAGCGGATCGAGTCTTCTCATCCGCACCAATCCACCGGCTGGGCATGCCATGACGGGCTGGTGTTGACATGGAGGCCAGTGCCCCTGCTGCGACATCGATGAGCGAGGCCGGCTCATCCGTCCACGCGTCGAAGACGCCGGCCGCCCTTGCTTCATCCACGCTCAGCGTCTTGCCCGACGCGGTCAGTGAGAGAGCGTGCGCCGGGTCAAGACGGGCAGCGAGCAGGTTCGTACCTCCCCAGCCGGGACAGAGGCCCAGCGCAGCCTCGGGCAAACCAACGGCGTAGGGCTTGGCAGCAGGACACCCGACCAAGAGATCGCAGTGAGCCGCCAGTTCAAACCCGCCCCCGAGTGTCGCGCCGTGAATCGCGGCTGCGGTCGGCATCGGGAGATCACACAGGCGGCCGAAGACGCTCTGACCGCGTGTGAGGTACGTGTCGAGATCCGCATCGCTCATGGCGAGGATGCTCTTGAGGTCCGCCCCGGCGACGAAGGCACGAGGTGCATCCGAGGCCAGCACGAGGCCCTTGGCATCGCTGGGTATCGCCGAGAGGGTGGTATCGAGGCGCTCGATGAGGTCGCCATCAAGCACCACAACCGGCCGAGGGCCCTCGCGGCCCATCTGCACCAGCTTCAGCACAACAACCCCCTCACCGGGGCCGCTGTCAATCGTTCTGAGTTCGAGGGGTTCTGGCATGGCTTCCGAAGGATGTGGGGCCGACTGGCGGCCCATGAATGAACCGGCGATTGCGTCCAACGGCGTCGGCGGTCACACCGGCCAGCGCACGCTGGTGCTCGAGCACGCCACCACAATCGAACTCCACAGTTTAGGCGAGAAGACGCCGCAATCCGACCCTTGGGGCCTCTCCAGCACTGATCTCAGCAAGCCCATGGCACGTTCAAACAGTGAAGTTGGCAGATGCGCCAGCCACGTTCATCGGCACAGCTTGACGAAAACGGTTTCGCCGATGCCCTAGCCAAACTTCGCCCGCAAACGCTGCTGCGCATCATCGCCCGCGAGCACTTCCGCAGACAGCGCAGCGCCTCGCAGAACGTCCGCATCACTTCCCGAGCCATCGAGTTCGTTCAGCAGGCGCTTGGTCGCCCGCAGCGCTTCCGGGCCAGCCTTCACCAGCGCGTGTGCAAGGTCGGCAGCCTGGGCGTCGAGCTCATCCAGGTGAGGGAACGAAGCCGTCACCAGGCCGATCTCCGCAGCACGCCGGCCATCGAGTGTGCCGCCAGCAAGGAGCAGCTCTCGCGCCGGGCCCGCACCCATCCGACGCACGACCCACGGCGCCACAACAGCGGGGCAGAGGCCGAGGTCCACTTCCGGGAAACCCAGAACACACTCGTCATGCGTGACGGCGAAATCGCAGACGCACGTAAGGCCGCAGCCTCCGCCAATGGCTGCACCATGAACCACCGCGATCAGCGCTGCGGGCAGCGTGCGCAGGCGGTGTGTGAGTTTGGCGAGGGTGGACAGCAGGCGATACCCCTCTTCGGGATCACCCATGACCTGCTTGAGGTCCATGCCAGCGCAGAACGCCTTGCCTCGTCCGCGGATCGTGACGACCTGCACCTCCGGCACCTGCTCGATCTCTTCGACCCTTGCGTGCAGCGCTTCGAGGAGGTCAAGGCTCAGGGCGTTGCGTTTGTCTTCGCGGCACAGGGTGAGGATCGCGTGCGGGCCGTGAAGTTCGAGAGTGGCAAGATCGCCAGGCTGTGTCATGGCTGCTTCTTCCTTCGTGCGACAACGGCTGCTCTGAGCATGTCGCGTTGCTCGTCGGTGTTGACAACCGAGCGAGAGGCATTCAGCCCCGCCGGCTGCTGAAGATCCAGTTGAGAAAGTTCGGAAAGCCACGCAGCGGTGCGAAGCCGCGCCGTCTGGCTCGGGGCAGCGAGGCTCTGTGCCACTTCGATCGCCCGATCCACGAGTGTGCTGGTGTCGGGCACAACTTCGTCGACAAGCCCGACCTGCTGAGCCTCGTGAGCCGAGACAAGACCGGGCTTGAGCAGGAGTTCTCGGCTGCGGGCGTGTCCCACGCGCTCGGCCAGCGTCGGTGCAGAGACCGCCGGGCTTACGCCGATCGCCAGCACTGGATAGCCAAAGCGAGCGTTCTCTTCGCTGATCACGCGGGAAGCGCCGCCCGCCAGCGCACAGCCGCCAGCAATGGCTGCGCCCTGCACCGCCATCACGACGGGCTGAGGTGCTTTCACCATGGCGTCGATGACCTCGCTCAGGGTGACCAGGAGTTGGTCGAGCACGCCCGGATCCTCATTGCAGGCGTCGAGATCAAAGCCAGCGCAGAACATGGGGCCTTGGCCAGCAAGCACAAGGGCGTCGGCCTGTGATTGCTCCACGCGCTGCCTGAGCAATCGCAACATTCTTGGAAGCATGGCGTTGCGCTTCTCCGGGCGATCCAGCGAGACCACCTCAGCCGAGGGCAGTCCACCAGACGCTTTCACCAGCCTTGTCGCAATCATCACGCCTGCTCCTTGGCTGTGAGTGACGCTGCGAGCGCCGAGGCCCTGACCATTGATTCGCGCACAACTCGGTGGGTCAGGCCCTTGGCTTCGATGGCGTCGAGCAGGGTCATCATCGCGATGTTCCCCGGCGCGCGACGCTTGGCGGTGGATGCGTACGGGCATCCTCCGAGACCGCCCGCAGCTGCATCAAAGGAGCGAACGCCCGCTTCCAGGGCCGCCGCCACGCATACGCCCGCCATGCCGTGGGTGTCATGCAGATGAAGCGTCATGCGGTCCAGATCCAGGCGTTCCCCAACCGCCTCAAGCAGCGCACGCGTGGTGTCGGGTGTTGCTGCGCCGATGGTATCGCCGAGGTCGATCTCGTCAGCGCCCATGGCGTTGAGTTGTTCGGCCAGCCGGGCCACAGCCTGCGGCGGGACGGATCCCTCAAAGGGACACTCGATCGCGCAGGAGATGTAAGCGCGGACCGGCAGGCCTTGGCTGTGCGCGCGCTCCAAGACGGGTCGGAAGCGGTCCAGCGTCTCGGCGATGCTCGCGTTGGTGTTGCGACGGCTGAAGGTTTCGCTCGCGGCGGTGAAGAGGCTGACCTTGCCGATGAGCGGGCCGCCGATCTGCTTGCGGAACTGCTCGTTAACTTCAAGAAGGCGGTCCAGTCCCCGTTCGTTGGGCACCAGCGCAGAGAGCAGCGGCGGATTCGAGCTCCTGGCATAGACCGGCGCAAGCAGTGCGAGCAGATCCTCCGCATCGCCGAGCTGGGGGATCCACTTTGGGCTTACGAAGCTTGTGGCTTCTATCTCGTCGACGCCTGTGGTGAGCAGCGCCTCGACCAACGCGGCCTTGGAGGTGGTGGGGACGTGCTGAGCCTCGTTCTGCAGCCCGTCCCGCGGCGAGACATCCGTGATGCGCACAGTGGACGCCATGATCGGCGCTCAGTTCTCGGGGTTGCCCGCCGGCGGCGCAGCGGGCTCTGCAGGTTCAGCTGGTGCAGGAGCTTCCGGAGCAGCTGGAGCACTTTCTGACGTCTCAGCTTCGAGGGCGTCGGCCTCTTCCTCGCTGTCACCCGAAACGCGCAGGAACGGGATGGTCGAATCGATGTTGTTGATGGTCTTGCGGAGGCTGGCTAAGTGTCCATCGACGCTGGCGAGGCTCTCGCCGATCGGAGCGAGCTGCGTATCGATGCGCTTGAGAGACTCATCAATGCTCGCCAGCGATTGCTCGATCGAGGCCAAACGGTTCAGCCGTTCCTCGTTGATGGTCTGCAACTCCTGGTTGACCTGGTCGACGACCGCGAGTTGATCCTGCACGTGCTCGAGTCGTTGATTGGTGGCCTGCATCTCCGCGTGGATGTCGTTGACGACGCAACCGGTGAGGCAGAGCGGGCTGAGAAGGACACAGGTCAGAGCGAGCATGCGATGAATGGGCATGCAATCAGCATAGTCAGTCGTCGCTCGGGCTCGGTGCCTCCGGTTCTGGCATGGCCTCCTGCGGCTCGGCCCAGACCGCGCCATCGTTGATCCACCGCCGCAGGGCCTCGATTTCATCATCCGGCAGCTTCTGGTCTCGCTTGGGCATTTTGAGGTGGGGCAGTTCGTGCGTCACGCTTTGGTAGAAGAGGCTCGCCTGGGCATTTCCCGGCACGATGACCGGGCCGCTTTCCCCGCCCGCGAGCAACCCCGCGGGTGTCGAAAGATCGAGGTCCGCATCGGGCAGGTTGCCCACGGTGTGGCAGCCGATGCAACTGGCATCGAGGATCGGATAGACGGTCGAAACGAAGAACTCGTCGCGGGGATCGGCCAGCGTGATGCGCTCCAAGGGTTCGAGATCGTCGATCGTCATTGGTTTGGGCGTCCCGACGCCGAAGTCGTAGACGAGCGAGCCGCCGAGGTGGGCAGCGTGGACCGTCCAGCAAGCGCCCGCGAGCGCTGCCATCAGCATGAGCCCGCGGCTGACGGCAGCCAGGTTTTGCTTCTTGGTGATACTTCCGGCCGCGAGGAGTGTGACGGCCAGGGCGAAGTACCAGATCTTCTCCGCGGCCTCTTCGTGCTCGTGGACCTGCTCGGCCACCGTGTAGGGCAGGGCTCCCGTGGCGCCCTCCGCCGCCTCTCCGGTGATGACACCGGCCCATGCGAACGCGATCAGCAGCGCGTACACGATGATCGTCGTAATGGTCGCACCAAGACGAAGCCTGGGCACCAGGCTCAGCGCAGCAGGAAGCAACCCCAGCATGGCCAGCGCTATGGGCAGGTGAACGATGGCCGCGTGGCGCATCTGCGGGTCGCTCGCGGCTTCAAAGATCGAGGTCTGCATGCCACGGATCCTGGTGGTCGGCGCTCTGGCTCCCTGGCAACCGCTAGCGTTCCAGATCGCGGATCTTGCGGCTGTTGGACCGCAAGTGCATCGGATTCATCTTGTCGATGATCAGCACCCCGTCGAGGTGGTCCGTTTCATGCTGCCAGCACCTGGCGAGAAGGCCCGCGCCGAGCCGCTCGAACTTGTTGCCCTGACGATCCAAAGCGGTGATCCGGACGGTCTCCGGCCGGAGCACATCGCCCCGGATGTCCGGCAGGCTCAGGCAGCCTTCTTCGAAGGGGGTGACCTGGCGATCGATGAATTCGATCTCCGGGTTGATGTAGACCTCGGGCCCGCTGGTAGCGGTGGCGGGTGACGCCTGACCTCCGGATCCCGACTCCTGCTCGGGATCTGGCGGGACATCGGCCACGAACATGCGCACGGTCAGGCCGGCCTGCTGGGCCGCCAGTCCGATGCCCTCGTGCTCGATCATCAACTCAATCATGCGGTCGGCGAGGGCTCTGATGCGGTCGTCAACCTGCTCGACCGGCTGGGCCTTGAGCCGCAGGATGGGGTCGGGGTAGGTCTTGAGGCTCAGTTCTTTGGGATCGGGTAGCACGCGGGGATGGTAGAGTGGACGCGGGACCGGGGCCGTGGAACATGCCCTCGCTGGGCTCGATCGTCCGGGCGGACCCCGGGGAAGGGCTTGCTGCGGCTACCATCGATGTCGGTCCTGTGACCACGGATGGCCCGCAGGCGGCGGACCGACACCCGCGGCTGGGCGTCAAGCGGTCCGCTCGGCCGATGTGCGATCCATAGAGAGGAACTCATCGCGTGGCGTTGTTTGGCAAGAAGAAGAAAGACGAAGAAGCGGTCCCGGACGAGGGCGAAGCTGTCGAGCAGATGGATGTGGGCTCGCTGCAGGTTCAGCCCGACAAGGCTCGGCAGTTCTTCGAGCGTGCCAAGGCCATCGAGCAGACGGGTCAGCACGAGTACGCCCTCCAGCTTTGGCTGGGCGGGCTGCGTCTGGACCCGAGCGAGCAGAACGCGATGGAGAAGGTCATCGGGCTCGCCTCGCTCGTCGCCCAGAACAACAAGGGCAAGCTGACCAAGGACGCGCTCAGCGCGACCCAGGGCGGCAAGGCCGAGCACAAGACGGTCAACAGATGGCTCGAGGCCCTGGTGCGCTGGGGTGCCAAGCTGAACGATGCCGCCTCAGCGGTTCGCGCCTGTGAACTCGCTGGCAAGCTGGGGCTGGGCGAGCAGACACACTGGATCGGGGAGAAGGCGCTGCGCATCGCGGCGAACGACAAGAAGCCCGCCAAAGAGCACTTCGTCAAGCTGATGGATGCGTTCTCGACGGTGGGCGCGTTTGATCTGGCAGTCAAGGCCGGTGATGCAGCGGTCAAGATCGACCCGGCAGACTCGGCGCTGTCCGCCGAGGTTCGGAACATGTCCGCCCAGGCCACGATGAGCAGCGGCGGCTTTGATCAGACTGGTGAGCAGGGTGGCTTTCGGGCCAACGTCAAGGATCTGGACAAGCAGCGCGAGATCGAGGAGTCCGAGCGCCTTGTCAAGACCGACGACGTCAAGGATCGACTGATTCAGGAAGCCGAGGCGGCACTGCAGGAACGTCCAGACGACCTGCCGTCGATGCAGGTGCTCGTCAAGCGCCTGCTGGAGCGCGGGCGGACCGAAGACGAAGAGCGTGCCAAGAAGCTGCTGATGCGGGCGTTTGAGCAGACCAGGCAGTTTCGATTCCGCCACGAGGCGGGCAAGATCCATCTCAGGATTGCAGCGCGGACGCTCGAGCAGTACCGCGTCAATGCCGCGGCCAAGCCCGAGGACGAAGCCGCCCAGCAGAAGTATGCCGAGGCGAAGCGCAAGTTCCTGCAGATGGAGGTGAGCGAACTCAAGTCAGCCGTGGCCGAGTACCCGACCGATCTTCGGTACAAGTACGAGCTTGGCCGGCGGTACTACGACCTCGGGGAGTACAACGAGTCGATCCCGCTGCTGCAGGATGCCGCGAGCGATTCCAAGGTGCGCGCGCGTGCGCTTGGGATGCTCGCACGCTCGTTCAAGGAGATCGACTTCGTCGACGAGGCCATCCAGACGTTCCGCGATGCTGTGGAGGCCCATCCAATTCCTGATGATGAAACGGGCATGGACCTTCGCTACGGCCTCATGAGTGCCTTGGGTGCCAAGGCCGAGGAAGATCGCGAACTCGAGGTGGCCAAGGAGGCCGAGAAGATCGCGTCGTCCATCGCCATCAAGCAGATCGACTTCCGTGACATTCGCGACCAGCGTGTCAAGCTCAAGGAGCTTGTGCGCACGCTTCGGGATTCGGGCTGAGGCGTGAGCCAGGCCTCGAACAGCGCGATCGCGATCATTCCAGCGAGGTTGGGCTCGACCCGGTTGCCCCGCAAGGTGCTCGCGAGCGATACCGGCAAGCCCATGGTGGTGCACGTCTGTGAGCAGGCGGACAAGGCGTCGCGGGTGGCCCGTGTGGTCGTGGCGACGGATTCGACCGAGATCCGCGAGGCTGTGGAGGCGCACGGGTTTGCGTGCATCATGACCTCGGCGGACCACCCCAACGGCACGAGCAGACTGAACGAAGCGGCACAGCATCTGGAGTTGGCTGATCACGATTTGGTCGTCAACGTGCAGGGTGATGAGCCCGAGATCGAGCCCGGGACGATCGACGCAGCGATCGACTGCCTCCAGCCGGATCACGTCGACTGCGCATGTGGCACCGTGATGACCCGCCTGAGAAACCCGGCTGACCGGGTGAACCCGAACATCGTCAAGGTCGTCAGCACGATCAATGCGGAGGATCCCTCGGGGCAGCGCCGCGGGCTGGCGCTGTACTTCTCCCGGTCGGCAATCCCTTCTGGTGAGGCGCCGGCCTTTCGGCACATAGGGGTGTACGCATATACCGCGGGCGCGCTGCGTCGGTACGTCGCTCTCTCGCCCGGCCCCCTTGAACAGTCCGAGCGGCTCGAGCAGCTCAGGTGGCTTGAGCACCACGATCGGGTTGCGATCTCGCTGGTGGATTCCGGGCACACCGGGATCGACACGCCCGAACAGTACGAAGCCTTCGCGGAGCGGTGGAAACGTGGTCAGGCCTAGCGCGGGCGGGGCTCGGTTTTGATACGATGGGACATGCCCCCATCGCCAGAACGCTCGCAGTTCGACCCCGGATCCTCAGCCAAGCCGTCGGCGACGGGTCTTGAGTCCGACGCGACCGACGCGGCCGGGCTGCTCGCCCACGCCGGGACGAGCACGCACTCGACCGAGTTCTACTCGCCGGTTCCATCGGGCTATGTGCGCGGCAGGCACAAATACGTCATCGTGCTCGGCACCGTGATGAGCGGGCTGGGCAAGGGCATCTTTGCATCAAGCCTTGCGCGGATGCTCAAGGACAAGGGCTTGTGCGTCGCGCCCATCAAGATGGAGGGCTACCTGAACATCG